>JAWLEN010000075.1:0-10982 GCA_041686095.1 Candidatus Aminicenantota bacterium | reverse complement strand
AACCCCTGGGCCAGCACCGCGTCCATAGACATCATGCTGCCCCCGCCGCCAGCGCCGTTAAATCCAATGACATTCTCTTTTTCTCCCACTTCTTCCATCATCTGAAAAAAGTAGAAAGTACCCCTATGATCGTTCTTCTCCACCAAATAGGCGATCTTTTCAAGCTCTGTGGGAGGCCGGTCAAACTCTCTGGCTATTTCAATACCTAAATCCGGATGCCGGAACACCGCATAATCATCCACCACAAAATGACAGTCAGCCGCATAAACCGAGCCGTCTTTGGCCAGGACTAATGGATTCATTTCCGCAGACCGGGCATCGTATTTTTGAGACACCTGATAAAATTTGGCTAAAATACGGGAAAGCCGGGTGAGTGTTTTCCCGGATATGCCTGTTTTGCGGATCAAGTCCCGGGCTTCAAACTCACGAAGCCCTTTTTCTACATCCACATAAGTCCGGGTGATTTTATCCGGATGCTTTTGGGCGATCTCTTCAATCCCTGTTCCTCCCATAGTGCTAAACACCATGACCGGGGATTTCTCCGCATCATCGATCACCAGGCCTGCAAAATATTCGGATTGGATGTCGATTTTCTCTTCCACCAGTATTTTTTCAACAGATAGATTGCTTATCTTGATTCCCAGCATTTCCTGGGCTGCTTTCTGGGCTTCTTCAGGAGAATCTGCAAATTTGATCCCTCCCTTTTCTGCTCGACCCGTAGCCCAGACCTGAGCTTTGAGCACCACGGATTTGGAAAGCTTTTTAGCGGCCTCAGCTGCTTCTTCAGGAGTGGAGACCACCCTTCCCTCTGGAATAGGAATGCCGCTCTTTTTAAGAAGATCTTTACTCTGATATTCAAATAATCTAGCCATTTTCTAATTTTATATATTAACAAAAAATCGGGGAAGGTTCTATAATAAAAATCAGGGAAGGCTCCCTTTTTTCAGAAAATAATCTTAAAACTGGTTCCCTTGGTTTTTTCTAAATGCAGTGAACCTTGAAGCTGCTGCTCGGCTAGTATTTTCACCAGAGTAAGCCCCAAGGAACTAGAATGGTTTATATCCATATCTTCAGGAATTCCCACCCCATTATCAGAGATAGAGAGTTCTTTCTTTTGATTTCCACAGTTTCGGATGGCAACCTTGATCTCACCGCTTTTTCCATCCGGAAAAGCATGCTTTATGGAATTGGTGAGCAGCTCATTGATAATAAGACCGCAGGGAATAGCTCTATTTATATCCAGATAAATATCTTTTATATCTGTATGAAACCTAATTTTTTTCTTATCCACACCATAAGTCATCATAAGATTATGGATCAGACTTTGGACATACTCACTCAAATCAACATTAGTGAAATCTTGGGATTGGTACAATTTTTCATGGATGATAGCCATGGACTTGATTCGATTCTGGCTGCTCTGCAGCACTTTGGCTGTTTTTTTATCATCGATTCTGGAAGACTGAAGATTGATAAGACTGGAAATGATCTGCATGTTGTTTTTAACCCTATGATGGATTTCCTTAAGAAGCACTTCCTTTTCTCGAAGAGAGTCTTTTATCTTTTGTTCTGCTTTTTTTCGGGTGCTGATATCTCGATAAATGGCGTAAGATCCGACTTGTTTTCCCCCCACTTTAATAGGATGGGCAAGCAAAGAGACATCAATCTCTTTTCCGTCCTTACAGCAGCGCCGGGTCTCCAGAGCGTATTTTTTTCCTTCTCCAGTCAGTTTTGTTATGGAGCTGGCTTCTTTGTATAAACTCTGAGGTGCCAGTAAGTCATCTATGCTTCGGCCTACAGCTTCTTCTCTGCTGTAGCCAAACATTTTGGTGAACTCACTGTTGACCCGAAGAACATTTCCGAAATTATCTGTGGTGACCACCCCTTCCTGGCTGCTTTCCAGAAGCTGGTCCAGATAAGCTTTTTCCTTTTCTAATGATTCTTTCATGGTTTCTGTTTTTTTCAGCAAGCTTGCATTTGAAAGGGCATGAGAGACAATATGTCTGAAACTTTTCAGCATTTCCATCTCATTTTCGGATATTTTCTCCTCAGGGCTTGAAATAAAAATAGCCCCTGCCAGTTCATCTTTTACATCAAGGGGAATAACAATGTAATTTTTTGTCCTGTTTATTCTTTGAAGGGCAACGCACATTTTTTTATTTATGACAGGATAGAGAACTTCTTCCAGGTTTTGAGCCACTGCTATCTGTCCGTTATGAACCGCATTGACTGTTGGATTTAGATCTGGCCTTAAGGTAATTTTAAAGTCCTTTAGAGAAAATCCTATGATTTTATTTATTTGGGGAAGAAGCCCTTTTCGGGTGGAAATTGCCTTGATTTCATGACAATCTTTGGCCTCATTATACTGAAGAATAAACACAGTGGTATAGCCCATGGTCTGAACCGCTTCGTCAGCTATTTGAGCTAATATCTTTTCCAGATCAAATGAGCTGTAGACCGATTTGGTCACTTTTTGAATCATCCTCAGCCGAGAAAAGATTTCTTTGCTCGTATCTTTTTTTTTGGTATTATTTTTAAGCTCCATCATTCATTCTAATTAGGGTTATTTATTCCACTTTAATATAAACAGACTCCTAGATTTTTCACTACCACACTATTTATGACTTTTTGAACTGACTTTGACAACACCTTTAAAGATGATATTGGGGGGTGATTTTATTTGAAAAAATTTTTAATTTGAATATAAATAATGATTAAAATATAATTTTACCTTATGAATAAAGAAAAAAAAGATCCTGTATACCTAAGACAAATCATCGCTCAATGCTATGACAAACTGACAAAAAAAGAGAAACATGTTGCCGATTATTTCATCAAAAATCAATACAATATCTTCACTCTATCTGTTGAAGGAATAGCTAAACAGACTGGAGCCAGCACAGCAACTATTGTGAGGTTTGCTCAACATATGGGATTTTCAGGTTATAATCAACTCAAAAACCAGTTAATAAATGAGGTGAAAGAAAAGATGAGACCTGAAGATCGTTTCAAGTTACTCACACAGAATCAGAATAAAATATCTGCCTGTATGCGAATTGCCAAACAGGAAGTAGAAAATATTAATCTGACCTTAGATAAATTAGATAGGGATCGATATGAAACATTTATCGAGTCTCTGAAAAAGGCAAAAAGTGTTTTCACCATAGGAATTGGTATCAGTTCTATAATGGCCCGATTAACAGCGTATTGGCTTAATCAGGCGGGTCTGAAAACTTTCTATTTTGATCAACAAGAACATTCTTTCATTGAGAAACTAATCAACCTAAAAAAAGGAGACCTAGTAGTCGGCTTCTCCTTTCCCCCTTATTCAAAAGATACTATTAGAGGGTTGAAATTTTGTTTTGAACGGGATTTAACGTGCTTATCATTCACAGATAAATTGACATCACCCATTGTGAAATGGTCTCATGAATATCTTGTTGTTCAAACAAAAAATTTGATGTTTACGAATTCGATTTCAGCCTTGTCTACACTTATAAATTCTATAGCCACTGAAATAGCGCTTACGAATAAGAAAAGATTAGTTGAAAACATAGACTTTATCTATGAATTATTGAAAGAAGATTATTACACTTGATCCCTCAAAGATTTTTCCCAGAAGAATAAAAGACAAAATTTTCGGGAAAAAAAATAAAATTTCCTTGAAATATATAAAAATAGTAAATATTATAAGAATAAATGTAATATTTGTTACATTTAAGAATGTTTTTGAAACTTTATTTGCAGAAAGGAGGTTCGATAAAAATTTTAGAAGAAGATTTCAACAATAAACAATAAAAAATAAGGAGGTTAAAATGAAGAAAACAAGTATATTGATTTTGGTACCTCTTCTACTCTTATTCGCTATTCAACTAAATGGTCAGGATACTTTACAGTCAGGAAGGATAGAAGGCAAAGTTACTGATACCGAAGGAGAACCTCTTCCCGGAGTGGATATTGTTATAGAAAGCGATGCTTTAATCCAAGGCACAAGATCCACAGTGACTTCCGCTGATGGAACCTACAGATTTCCCCGTCTTTCTATCGGAGATTATAAAGTTATATTTAAACTGAGCGGATTCAAGACATTGATAAAACAAGATGTGGAAGTTGTTTTAAGAAAAACAACCAGCGTTAATGCAGTATTAGAGATAGGAGCGATAGAAGAAGAAATCACAGTCATTGGAGAAGCTCCGGTGGTGGATACGAAATCAACCACTGTGGGAACAAATTTCACAACTCCAATGCTTCAAAAAATACCAACCGCCCGAGATCCCTGGGTGATACTGCAGCAAACTCCGGGTATGGTAATGGACAGGGAGAATGTCGGGGGAAGCGAAAGCGGGCAGCAAAGTGACGGGTATGTTCACGGAAGTTTAGGAAATCAGACCGGATATTACATTGATGGAGTGAATATGACCGATCCTTCTGATTTGGCTTCAATGATGTATTATGATTTTGATTCATTTGGCGAAATCCAGGTTGAAACAGGCTCTCACGAAGCGGACGTACAGGTAGGAGGAGTTGTTATAAACATGGTCACCAAATCTGGAGGAAATAAATTCAGCGGAGGAGTCAACCTTTACTTTGAAGATGAAAGCTTCCAGACCAATAATATCCCTGAGGACGACCCAGCTTATGAAGGGGCAGGCTTTGGGAATCCTGTGCACTATCTCTATGATTACGGATTCGACCTAGGAGGCCCTATCGTTAAAGACAAGCTTTGGTTTTATGGAGCTTTCCGCCGGACAGAGATCGACCGCTATATTATTGGCTATGAACTGAATGGAGAACCTCAAAGAGAATACACTGATTTGGTCCATGGTACATTTAAGCTCACCTGGCAGGCAACAAAAAACAATAGATTAATGGGTTGGATTAATCTGGACAGAAAGGCCAAACCAAACAGAAGTGCAGGTCCCGCAAGACCCCCGGTGACTACAGAACTTCAAGATTCAACCTCCCCATTTTATCATCTGGAAGACACCTGGACAGTCAATCCCAATCTCATATTAAATTTTAAAGCTGGAATTTCCAATATGTGGTATCAAAGAGAACCTCAGGATGAAGTCGATATGGATCAGCCCGCCATTCGCATTTATTATTCTGAGCCCACCAGGAGAATGTATGAAAATGCGTATTATGTTTACCGCTGGTATTACCACGACAGATATCAGTTCACGGCTTCAGCGAACTACTTTAAAGATGATTTAGGGGGAACTGATCATGAGCTCAAAGTAGGATTTGAATACCAGAATGCTCCTTTTCACACCACCCGGAAGCATCCAGGCGATACTCTGATTTACTGGGACTACCCCGACTACACCAGCCCCTGGCAGGTATGGACTTTCAGGGATGAAAAATGGGATCAGACCAACGAAGTCTTTTCAGCTTATATCCAGGACAGTATTTCTTTTGATGACAAGCTGACCCTTAATTTGGGTCTAAGGTATGACGGCACGCGCTGTCACGTCAATGAAACTCATGTAGAAGGGAATCAATGGACAGAGTATTACGAGCAGAGGTTTGGAATACCGGTTGCTCTGACCACTCCAGAAAAAAGAAATGTAGTAGTCTGGAACGTGCTGTCTCCACGAATCGGATTGACATATGATATATTCGATGATGACACAACCATTTTAAAAGGGAGTTACGCCCGCTATTCGCAACAAACTGGCTATTATCCAGCAGAATATGCGGTTGAAACAGGATATTTTGATGTGGACTACAGATGGTATGATGATAATGGTGATGGAATCCCTCAAACCAATGAATTTGGATATGTGAGTTATCATGATGTGGGTCAGACTGTAGAAATTGACCCGGATTTGAAATCTCCCTATACCGATGAAGTAACATTGGGTATTGAAAGACGAATAACCAATGATTTGGGGCTTAGTTTAAACTATCATTACAGACAAAACAAAAGATTTATGTGGACAGATAATTTAGCCTTAGATCCGGAAAGAGATTACACTCCGATTAGTGTTCAAGATCCCGGCCCAGACGGAGACTTGGGAACAGCTGATGATGGGGGAACTTTAACTGTGTACAATCTTGATGAGGCTAAAGTTGATGTTTTTGATCCCTTTATCACCACCAGACCTGGCTATATGACTTATTACAGCGGTGTGGAATTGGTTCTGCGAAAAAGGTTCGCAGATAAATGGCAGCTTATGGGGTCTATATCTTATGGAACCACCAAGAAGAAAATCCCTCTTGAATCTGTTGATGATCCTAATAATAGAGAAATGAATGACAATACCCCCACCAGTGTAGACTCACCTTTAATCATTAAATGCAGCGGAAGTTATGAACTTCCTTTTGGTATAGCGTTCGCTGGATCCTTTGGCTATCGCACGGGATATCCGACTCAAAGATGGTTCAGGTATTATGGTTTGAATCAAGGAAGCGTAAATGTCGAAACAGAAAAGTACGGATCAGAAAGACATCCTGATTTAGTCAATCTTGATCTGAGATTGAGCAAGACTTTCAAGTTAAGAGAATGGGGAAGCATAGAAGCCATGCTTGATGTATTCAATGTATTCAATAATGCAACCATTCTTGATTGGGATGCTGAATCATGGAGTGGTTATCATAATGTTTATCAAGTTCTGGCGCCTCGAATTGCTAGATTAGGAGTCAAATTTAACTTCTAAGTCTTTTTTGAATCAGTATATTTTAAAGGGGAACCTCTCAAAGGGTTCCCCTTTATCTTTAAAAAATAATATTTTAAAATAACATAAGCTTGAGACTTAAATGCAAAAATCTCTCCGCCACAAAAGCATATATTCGGCATTAGTCATCGGTCTTTTATTTTTTCTATTATATCCTTCTCCAATCAAATGTTCTTCTTTCTCGGATTCTCCAAAACTTAATGTCTTGATCATTACTATAGACACGCTCAGAGCCGACCATTTAGGAGTCTACGGCTATGAAAAGATCAGAACGCCCCATATCGATCGATTGGGAAAAGAAGGAATCTTGTTTTCTCTAGCTTATTGTCCGGTCCCTCTCACTCTGCCTTCCCACTGCTCCTTGTTTACAGGAACTCTTCCTGTCTTTCACGGAGTACGAGACAACGGATATCCCATCCCTCCTTCTTTGACTACCCTATCTGAAATATTCAAAGATCAAGGATACAACACAGCTGCCTTTGTAGGCGCATTTCCACTGGATTCGCGCTTTGGTTTAGATAAGGGATTTGAAGTTTATAATGATTTTTACAAAAGCAAGGACAGAATCCGAGATCTCTCCTTTGTGGAAAGAAAAGCTGAAGCAGTGAATGAAAGTGCGCTTGAATGGATTAAACAGAATAAAGATAATGCTTTTTTTGCTTGGATTCACTACTTTGATCCCCACTCCCCTTATGATCCTCCGGCGCCGTATAATATCCAGTATAAAAGAAGAGAGTACGATGGAGAGATTGCTTATACAGATCAAATAATAGGAGAGCTCCTTAAGACATTAGAAGAACAGAACTTAATAGAAAAGACATTAATTATACTGACCTCTGATCACGGGGAAGGGTTGGGGGAGCATAACGAAAAAACTCACGGAATTTTTATCTATGATTCGACTTTGAGAGTTCCATTAATTTTTTATAATCCCAAAGTTTTTCCGGAACACAGAGTCATAAATGAACCTGTGAGTCTCATAGATATCATGCCCACAGTCCTGGATTTGATGGGATTTTCTCAACCCCTTGATATTCAAGGAAAATCATTTAGAACCAATCTGTTCGGCAAAAAAATTCATCATCGAGAGTATTTTTATATTGAATCTGTCGCTGCCATGCTGGATAGAAATTGGGCGCCTCTCCAGGGAATTCGAACGGATAATTGGAAATACATTCACGCTCCTATTCCCGAATTATACCACATGAAGAAAGACCCACAGGAGTTGAATAATATTATTGAAAAACATCCTGAAACAGCCAAAAAGTTAGAAGCCAGATTAAAAGAAATGATTGAAAATTTTTCATCTCCCCATTCCACTCATGTATTTCAAACAGATATGGACAGAGAAACAAAAGAAAAACTTGGGTCTCTGGGTTATGTGAGGTTGAATGTGCAGCCTAACGGAGAGAACCTGCCTGATCCCAAGAATATGATTGAAGTGGACAACCTTTTTAATGAAGCTATTATGGCCTCAGAGACAGGAAAACTCGCATTAGCCCATCAACTCTATCAAAAACTTCTCAATAAACAGTCTAACTTTATCATTGGATATGAATATGCTTCATATAATCTGTATAAAATGGGAAAAATAAATAAAGCCATCGAACTGCTCGAAAAAGCTGTTCATCAGAATCTGATCACCAAATCCTTATTAGCGCGGTTAGGTCTTTATTATCAGGAAGCCGGAAGAATTAAAGAGTCTATAGAAATATTAGAAAGAGTTGTACAAAATCACAAAGATTATGCAGAAGCTTTCAACTATTTAGGAGTCAGCTACTTTAAAGCAAACCAAATGTCCAAAGCTGTTGCGTGCTTCCGAAAATCTGTTTCTCTGGATAAACATTATGCTATGGCTATGAATAACTTAGGTAATTGTTATCTGTCTTTAGAAGAATACGATCAAGCAGAACAAAATTACAAACAGGCTATTTCTGTGGATCCGGGATTAGATTCACCTTATAATGGATTGGGAGTGGTTTATTACAGAAAGGGAAAAATAAATAAATCCATTGAGCAGTGGGAAAAATCATTGCAAATCGATCCCCGTCAGACCGATACCTTGTACAATTTGGGCAGAGTTTACTTAAATCAAGGGAACAAGAAAAAAGCTTTGGAATTTTTAGAGAGATTTGTCAATCAAGCTTCCCCTTACAAATACAAAGAAGATATTGAAGAAGTCCGAAAGGTCATTGAAAAATTGAAAAAAGAGCTTGGCAAGAAAATAATTGAAGGAGAAAAAAATTGAACAAAACCCTTAAAAGCTTTCTCATACTTATTTTAGTTTTATTCTTTCCACTCCTTTCTTACTCTGAGGGATATTTATTTATCATCGGTGGTGGAAAGAGACCTCCGGAGATGATGAAAAAATTTATTGAATTGGCAGAGAAAGTCAAAAGCGGAAAAATAGTTGTTTTCCCTATGGCCAGCAGTGTTCCTGACGAAGTAGGACCGGAACAAGCTCAGGAACTGAGGAACTTGGGAGCCAAAAAAGTGGAGTTTCACATTTTGACTCGAGCACAGGCTTTAAAAGAAGAATCCGCCTCTATTTTGAATGATGCAGGAGGCGTGTTTTTCTCTGGGGGAGTTCAAAGTCGTTTAACAGATGTTCTCCGTGACACTCCTGTCCATAAAAAGCTGTTAGAGATTTACAAAGAGGGAGCTGTGATCGGAGGTACCAGTGCCGGAGCCGCGGTGATGAGCAAGATTATGATAACAGGAGATGAAAAAAGAAAAGATGAGGAAGAAACTTCATTTTCTTCTATAGAAGCGGACAATATCGCAACTGTTCCCGGATTTGGTTTTATCAAGTCTGCTGTCATAGACCAGCATTTTATCGCCCGAAAAAGACACAATCGTCTGATCAGTTTAGTGGCGGAAAACCCTCAAATATTAGGGATCGGAATAGATGAATCCACTGCTGTTATTGTCAACCCAAATAAAACATTTGAAGTGTTTGGTGAGAGCAACGTGATTGTTTATGATGCCTCTGGAGCAGACACAAAAATCCTCCCTTCCCGTAAACTGAGCGTATATGGAATGGTCATGCACATTCTGAAACCAGGAGACCAATTCAATTTAAAAAGTAAAAAAGTGATGGAAAAATAAGACTCCTCCGGTTTTAACTATTGGGGATTATTTGTTCTTTATACTGAACCGGTAGCCGCTCTTCTCCTCAGCATATCTCTTTAAAAGGTCAAGTTCCTGTTCACTCCATTCCTGTCTTTTAAGGATATTCTTCAGTGAATACACATCAATGGCAGACACCTCATCCCATTTTCCCATTTTCCTTAAAACCTGGATCAGCTCTTCTCTTTCCCTGGAGCTTTTCCCGGGAAAAGAAATATCTTTGTATTCATTTACAGATATTTTTTTCTCAGATCCGGCCACTGCTGAAACGCTCTCTTTCTCACAAAAAACAATCAGCGCCTCCTCGATCTTTTTGAGCTTTTCCCCGGCTTCTTTCTGATGCTCCTTAAGCTCATCTTTGAGGCGCACATATTCATCCACCAGCTTCAACCCGGGGTCATTGAGGTATTCGTTTTCTTCTTTTCCCTCCAGCTCCACTTGATGCTTCCACTCCGGGCAAATCGGTTTGTACAAACACCAGGAGCAAAGCTCTGATACATTGGCAGGAAACTCGTCGGCAGCCTCTATGTTTTTGATCTCCTCCAGTATTTCCTGTCTCAGATCTTCAAGCTCCTCATGGGTGCGGAATGATTCCATCTCTTTGTCAAAGTTGAGAAAATGCCACACCAAGCGGGCTTTTTTAAAATCCTTGAACTGTTCTTTAACCCATAATGAATACATAGCCAGCTGTCTGTCTCTATCCAGAGTTTCCTGGTCCATCAAAAAGCTGCCTGTCTTATAATCATGGACTTCATACAGGCCATTTCCCCTGTACATCAGCCGGTCGATCCTGATATGAAACGAATATTTCCCCTGTTCATCCAGAGGAAGGAAGCGTTTTGTCTCAAGCCCTATGATCCGTCCCTCGTCAAAAGGAGTGTGTCTTTGATAGTAATCCTTAAGCTGCCTCTCCCCTATTTTTCGGTAGTTATCCTGATTGTAATCCTCCTTGACAATGATCACAGAATCTTTCCACTTTTCCTCCCATATCTGGTTGAAGTAGTTGAGAAGCTCATCCAGAGACATCAGTTTCTCATACTGTTTATCCCGGTAAAGTTTTTCCAAAGCCTCATGAACACGGGAACCCAGAAAAGTTTCTATGGTGTCCTCTGCTTCCACTTTGATCCGGTCAATATAAGCATACTTATACTGAAGAGGGCAGTTCTCATAGGTCCC
>JAWLEN010000202.1:0-2549 GCA_041686095.1 Candidatus Aminicenantota bacterium | reverse complement strand
CATTTTCACCTTGACCTATTAGGAACAGAACAAATCAAAGAAGTTGTTTTGAAACCCAGCCCTTCTAAGAACAAGATTTTGGTTTTGAATTTAAAAGGATTCATCAGCTCATCATTCTCTACCGGTGTGCTGAAAAAAGAAGAAAATCTGATTTCCCAAATCTATTATCGTTTAGAAAAAGCATCTGAAGACCCCCGGATTAAGGGCGTGATCCTCCGTTTGGATACACCTGGTGGTGAAGTCACAGCCACAGATATCATCTACAATGAAATCCTCAATTTCAGGGAAAAAACCGATCTTCCTGTTATCGCTCTCATGATGGGAGTTGCGGCTTCCGGGGGATATTATGTGGCTTCAGCCTGTGATTTCATCATGGCTCATCCTTCAACCATAACCGGAAGCATTGGCGTTATTTCCATTTTTCCTGACATCCATGAACTCATGGATCAATTAGGGATCCAAGTCAACATCATCAAGTCTGGAAAGATGAAGGATGCCGGGAGTTCATTCAAGGAACTCTCACCCAAAGAAAAGGATATTTTTCAAGAAATCGTGAATGAGCATTATCAAAAGTTTCTGGATGCGGTTTTGAGAAACAGACAAGACATTCTATCCAGAGAAAAGCTAACAGAGTTAGCTGACGGAAGAGTCTATACCGGCTCCCAAGCCCTTGAGCTGAAATTGATCGATGAAATCGGATATTTCAATGCCGCGCAAGATAAAATCAATCAACTGGCTGGGATCCGAGATGCTCAATTGGTAACCTACACTTACTATCCACAGAAAACAACCAATGTTTACTCCGCGGAATCAAATCAAAAATCTATTCTCCAAGAAAACATCTACTCCAAACTCTTCCAATCCCTTCCTGCTGGATTTTATTATCTCTGGCTCCCTCAAATGGACCGTTGAAAAAATCTTAAAGCAAGCACGCCCGGAGGGATTTGAACCCCCGACCTTTGGATTCGAAGTCCACCGCTCTATCCACTGAGCTACGGGCGCACCTAATGTAGGCATTATTTTATCTTTAATACAATAAAAAGCAAGTCCTCTTAAACCCGCAGCCTAATGAGTGCGTAAAAATATGCGCCTATTGACACTATACAAGTGGAATTGGTTTGGCCGCAGGAGAATCCCTATTATCGGTGCGGTCAGGAAGGAATTCAACTCTCAGGAGCCTTTCTCAAAAAGGATTCAGAACTTCAAAACCAATGAGCTGAGGATGTATTGGTCCGTGTTTTTAAATCCTGTTACAGGGCGGTGATTGTATTTGAGCTGATGACTTAATTTGATTGAAAAAATCTTGGAAATACTAAAGGAAACAGAAGAAATGGAATTGATGCGAAAGTCATTTTTTTCTTTCAAATTGAAAAAAAATATGTTTTGATGATTCAATCTAGAATTAGAGGATAAAGGAATCTTGATGGAATTAGAGATGGACATAGAAATAAAAGTGAGTGAAACATTCGAATCCGATGCTTTTTCAATGTTGTTCTCACCGTTCCATCCCAAAGCAGCTTCTGAAGACGCCTCCAGCTTTTTTGCCTTTATCCAAAAATATCCGGCTCCTGCTGAAAGAGAGAATCTGTAGTTGTAGCCTGAAAGAACATTCCGCTCCAACTGTGTTGAGGCAACACCATAAAATCTCGGTTCTAAAGAATACCGATAATTCAGCTGACTGAAATAAAACTCTGTATCTCTAGTTCCCTCGCTTTCCGCATAGATGACACTTCCCTTAAAATTAAACTGGCTCTTTTTAAAATTCAGGTTTTGTTCAGTGTCAAATCCTAATGAGAATTCATTGGCATTGCCCGATGTTTGAAGTATGGATAAGCTGGTTGAGGAAGTGTATACTTTTTGTTTTTCTTTATCCTCCTCAGCAGCCTGAGCTAGGCTTATCAGGAACAAGATGATAAATACAGTAGTTAATTTTTTTGGTATCTTTCCCATAGAATTTTCTGATTTCTAATTATCTATAAAAAATTCATCCCTTGTCAAATGCAATAAATAAATCTGTTTGTATTCTTTTACTTTTCCCCAATAGTGATATTTCCGTCAGAAGTCCGGATGCGGATTCTACCTTTTCCACCGTTTATTTCGCCTGATTTGGCATGATGTTCATCTTCGAATTTTTCTATATTTTCCAGCTCGATCCGTATACGTCCGTCATCAGAATAAGCATAAAAAGAAGTTGAAAAACCTTTTTCCAGATTCATCCTTACCGCCCCGTCATCTGTCTTTATGTCAGCATCAATTTTACCTGATTTTAAAAGGTCAAGATCGATATTCCCATCATCTGAACTTATATACAATTTTTCGGCTGTGGTGTGATCAAAAATCACATCTCCATCATCTGAACTTATATCAAAAGAACCCAGGGAATCCCGAATTTGCATATCCCCATCTTCCATATCCACCCGGCATTCAGGCACGTCACAGCCAGTAAGAAAGACATCTCCGTCATCAATCGATACGGACAGCTCTGCTTTGAGCCTCTCAATCTCAATAATTCCGTCCTCTCCCCAGAGTCTCACTCTTTCTGATTCAAT
>JAWLEN010000074.1:0-11177 GCA_041686095.1 Candidatus Aminicenantota bacterium | reverse complement strand
TCTGTTCAGCTTTTTGCAGCTCTGGGAGCAGGAGCCTGTCTTTTGCTGATTTACACTTTATCTAACCGACCAGAAGGTGTCTCCATATACACTCTTCTTCTGGCTGGAGTCACCATAAGCATCATCTGCAGCGGTGCTATTCTTCTATTGACATATCTCTCTGATCCTCACTCTCTAGTGGTGTTCCAGCACTGGATGATGGGAGGGATCGATGTGATTGGATACAAAAGTCTGTTTTCTTTGTCTCCGCTTCTTATTCCAGCCGCGGCAGTATTGTTTTTTTATTCCAAAGAACTCAACCATATGGCCTTGAATGACGAAATAGCTGCGGGACACGGAGTGGACATTAAAAGGGTCCGAAGAAACGTTTTTATCGGAGGAGGAGTTGCTGCGGCCTCAGTGGTCTCGGTGGTGGGTCCTATTGGTTTTGTGGGGCTTATTGTGCCTCATGCGGTGAGGCGTCTCAGCGGATATGACCAAAGGACTGTCCTCCCCTGCTCTTTTTTCCTGGGAGGAGCTTCTCTGGCTCTGTGCGATGCAGCGGCAAGGACCATCATTGCCCCCACAGAGCTTCCCGTAGGCATCATCACAGCTGTGATCGGAGGGCCTCTGTTTATCCGTCTTCTGGTCTCCCGCCGCCTCCACAAATTATGATTTTGACATTTTGTAAGATATCTCATTTAATATTCTCATGCCATCATATCCAGAGGAATTCAGATACCGCAAATTCAGCCATCACCTTAAAAAAACTTTTGGGTGCCGCGTCTATAAAATCTCCCTGGATGCCGGCCTGAGCTGTCCCAACCGTGATGGCACCCTCAGCACCAAAGGCTGTATCTTCTGTGACCCTTCAGGAGGTTCCGGGCGGAAAAGCCAGCCAGTATCCATATCTGAGCAGATATCCTTGGGTATGGAGGGCCTTAAAAAAAGATACAAAGCCGACAAATTTATAGCCTATTTCCAGACATTTACCAACACCTACGGCCCTTTAGATAAGCTTAAAAAACTCTATCAAGAAGCGGTCCAGCACCCGGATGTGATAGGAATTTCCATAGCCACCCGGCCGGATTGTCTCAATAAAAATATTCTTGACCTCATTGAAGACTATTCAAAAAACTACTATACCTGGATCGAATTAGGAGTGCAGTCTATCCACAAAAAAAGCCTTGAATACATGAACCGGGGGCACGGCTTATTTGATACCGTAGATGCTATTTTATCTCTTAAAAACCGGGGAATTAATGTGTGCGGCCATTTCATACTGGGACTCCCCGGCGAAGATCTTGAAGATATGGCTGAAACCGCCGGTGTCATGTCCCGTCTGGGCATTCAGGCAGCCAAGCTCCACATGCTTTATGTGGCTAAAGGTGCACCCCTGGCTGAAGAATATGAAAAAGAAAAAATATCCCTGCTTACCAAAAAACAGTATGTTCAAGCAGCTGTTCATTTTTTGGAGCATCTCTCCCCGGCTGTGATCATACAAAGACTGGTGAGTGAAGCTCACCCGGATCTCTTGATCGCTCCGGAATGGCTCAAAAACAAGTCCCAGGTCATAGCTGAGATCGAAACTGAACTTCAGGCCAAAGATACATGGCAGGGGAAAAAGTATCAAACCATCCTCTAATATTAAGGAAGCCTTTTTAAAACCGCGATACAGGTGATATATAATGTTTATGAAGGGGAGAAGGCAAGGGATTCGTCACCCGCTCGATTCCCCAGCGTGGAATCTCTCTCCCGGTTCGGGCTTCGCTCTCCTCTAAAGAGGAACCATGCCCGCTCCGCCCTCACAGGGGATTCCTCATCCCTTGCCCTCTCCCCTTTATCACTGTTTTAGAAAGGTCTCCTTATGTCAATGAAAACTTGACAATCACAGGGATAAATGTGAATATGAATTTTTAAAGAGCAGCCTCGCCTATTCCTATTTTTTATGGATAGGTCAGGAAATGGTTTTAGGCCTCATAAAGAGGGAAGTCCGTGAAAATCGGACACAGCCCCCGCTACTGTAAGCGGTTTTAGGTCCAGGAAAAGCCACTGCCCAAAGGGTGGGAAGGCCCTGGACATCAAAGAGCCGTAAGTCAGGATACCTCCTCAGGTCTTAAAAACCCATCTTCGGGTGGAAGTTTGGGTGGTTCTTACCCACCAAAACTTTCCTCCTCAGTTATATCAAGCGCTTTTTTGTAAGCGAAAAGGAGGAAACGGAGTGATTCAAAAATTTCTTTTATCATGGAGCCTGATCCTTTTTATTGCCTTAGGGGCCTTTCCTTATCAAGATTCAGAGGATACAAATGAAAAGGAACAGCAGAAATTAGAGTATAAAATCACAGTCACAGCGAATCGGATCGAAAAATCGATCAAAAAAGTGGCCACCACTGTCACAGTCATCACAAGGGAAGAACTCCAAAAATTTAATACCAATACAGTTTATGAAGCTATTCAGGAAATCGCAGGACTGAATACGGTCCAAAGCGGTCCCCCTGGACAAGCCGCTTCTGTGTTTATCAGGGGCGCCAGTTCTTCTCACACTAAAATCATGCTGGATGGATCAGAGCTCAATGATCCCATTGATCCAAACCGCTCCTTTGATTTAAGCCACTTGTTTATTGAAAACATAGAACGGATTGAAGTCATTAGAGGCCCTCAGAGCACTCTCTACGGCTCTGACGCTATGGCAGGTGTGATCAATATCATCACCAGACAGGAACAGGGAAAACCCAAATTCCATTTCAGTTCATTTGGCGGAGCTTATCAAACCATGCAGGGAAAGGGAGAAATCTCAGGAAGCACTGAGAGGATAGCTTTTTCAGTGGGAGCCTCTTATTTCAAAACCAATGGATTTTCTTCAGCAAGCACCCGTTATGAAGGAAATACAGAAAAAGACGGATACCGCAACACAACACTTTCCGGTAAATTCAGCCTTCATCTTAAAGATAATATGGACCTTCACTTTTCTTTAAGAAAAATAGATGCTGAAATGGATATTGATAACAGCGGCGGAGATTTCGGAGACGACCCTAATAACACCGGTGATTATGACCTTATCCTCTTGAAAGGAGGTTTCCGGGGCCTTTTTATAGAAAATCGATGGGAAACAAAAATCGATTTCTCCTATACAGATTCACTGAGAAAATACAGCAATCCCACGGATCCACTTCATCCTTATTCCTCAGATAACTCAGAATACAAAAGTCATCTCTTTAAGATTGACTTTCAAAACAATCTCTTTGTCCACAAGTCCAATACATTGACCCTTGGTCTTGAATATTATAGAGAAGATGGAAGCTCTTTTTACGAATCACGGAGTTTCTTTGGTCCTTATGAGAGTGAATTCCCCCAAAAAAATGCCTCTTATATAGGTGTTTATATTCAGGACCAAATCAATTGGGATGACAGGTTTATGGCTGCCGTCGGAGCTCGCTTTGACAATCACAGTGAAGCTGGAAGCTCTTTAACCTATCGAATAGCCCCGCTTTATATCTTTGAAAACACAGGCACAAAAATCAAAGCCACTTTAGGAACTGGATTCAAGGCGCCATCTCTTTATCAGCTTTATGCCCCCGGCACTCTATGGGGTCCAGTGGGAAATACGGACCTTAAGCCGGAAAGAAACCTAGGCTGGGATGCTGGATTGGAACAGGAATTGTTCATGGGAAAACTTCTCGTCAATGCCACCTATTTCTCAAATAAATTTAAGGACCTCATTGATTTCGACTATACCCAAGGTTACATCAATATTGGAGAAGCCTCATCCCAAGGAACAGAATTTTCTCTTCGAGTCATCCCTGCTAAGGACATGAGTTTCTCCGCTTCTTACACTTGGTGCAGAGCCCAAGATGACAGCACAGGACAGCCTCTTCTGCGCAGGCCTGAACACAAAACAGCCCTGAAAATTTACTATGACGGCTTAAAAAAGACTCACATGACTCTGTCTCTGCTCTATATGGGAGAAAGACAAGACAATTTCTACCAAAATTTTCAAACCGTCCGGGTAACTCTTCCGGATTTCACCCTTATTAATGCCTCTATTTCCTATGATTTATTCAATTATGCCCAATTCTTTCTGCGTTTTGACAATATCCTCAATTCAGATTATGAACTCATCAAAGGATACGCATCCCCGGGTTTCTCTGTATACGGAGGCCTAAAACTCGACTTCTAAATTTAAATTGACTAATGAGGAATTTTTTTATAGCCTAATAAAAAATTACAGGCATGATAACAACAAAGAGAAACTTCATTGTCTTTGCCTCACTGCTTATATTTTTTCTTCTTTTTCTAGGAATAAATTTCTTCCATACAGAAAAAATATGTCAGGAATCAAAGGATTGTCCTGCGTGCCACTTTCAAAACTCCATTTTCATAACTGCCCAATTAAATTTCTATCACCACCCGGAATTAACACTTATCGAAATCGTTAAAACATGCCAAGTCATCCCCTATTATAACCTCACTTACACCGCTCCCTCCTCAAGATCTCCTCCCGGCGAAGCATTCATTTAAAACTTTGATTAAAGTTTTAAAACCCAATCAATCTTATGAGGAGGTGCCCCCATGATAAAAAAATTTTGTGTCTTGTTTCTGGTTCATGTGGTCCTGCTTTCTGGGATTTATGGAAATGAAACCAAGAATCAGCCTCTCAGCCTGGAACAATGTATAAATACAGCCATCAAAAACAATCCCCTGGTCCTGTCTTCCTACCAGCAGTACACAGCTTCCTTAGCCAGAATCAATCAGGCCAAAGCCATCCCTCAACCATCCATTGACTGGGACTCTGATCTGCAGCCCAGCTTTTTCGATTTTAAAAACACAGGAGAATGGTATTTTGGGATCAGTGAGTCCATAGAATTTCCTGGTAAAAGATCTTTAAGAGGCCAAATAGCTGCCAAAGAATCAGACCAGATATATGAGGAAATCGAACTTTTAAAGCTTGACATCACCTTTCTAGTCAAAGAAGCTTTTTATGCTCTGCTCCTGGCCCAAAAAAAATATCAATATATAAAACAGAACCTAGAGCTATCCAACGATTTTTATGAAAAAACAAAGCTCAAATTTGATGCCGGGGATGTGGCTAGAGTGGAAGTTCTGAGGGCTAGTGTGGAAGCATCCAAAGCAGCCAGTGAATTAACAAGGACCTCCAATGAAGTCAGGTTAGCTAAAGCTCGTCTGAATTATTTGATGGCAAGAAAAAAATACGCACCTCTTGAAATAAAAGGCGAATTTATAAAAGAACCTCTTTCTATAGGCCTGGAAACTCTAAAAAAACAAGCCTTATCTTTCCGACCTGAGATAAAAAGCATAGAACACGCTATAGAAGGTCAAAATCTTCAAAAAAAACAGGCTTTTATGAGCTATTTGCCAGACTTTGACCTGGGCGTGAACAGACATAAAGTAAAGGGAGAAGGGGAATGGTGGGATGTGACTTTATCCTTTCCCATCCCTCTCTTCTTCTGGCAGCCGGCCAAGGGTGAGATCGCAGAAGCTCAAGCTAATGTCAATTCTTTAAACAGCGAATTCGAACATCTGAAGAACACCATATCTCTTGAAGTCGAAGAATCTTATATGAATGCTGAATTTGCCAGCAGTCAAATAAAATTATTTGAAGAAGAGATATTAACCCAAGCTGAAGAAGCCTACAATATGTTTTTGTTCAGCTATCAAGAAGGAGAAATCGGTGGGATTGAACTGATCGAAGCCCGCCGAACTTTAATCCAAGCCATGACATCTTATGCAGATGCCCTTTATAATTATGAAGTGGCATTAGCTTCACTTGAAAAGTCTATTGGCCAGAGATTAAAAGGAGAAAACCAATGATAAGAAAATATACATCTTTTGTTCTTGCCTTGACTTTTGTTTTGTTTATGACACTGGTGCCCAGCTGTGCCAAAAAAACAGATGATTCTGATCAAACAGAAGCTCCTGAAATCCCAACTGAAGTCAGCTCATTGGAGTCAACTGAGGGAAGGGGAAGAGGACTGGGCACAGGACGTGCAGGAGTCAGCAGAGGTTACGGAAGAAGAGAGGGAGGGAGAGGTTTGAACAGAGGGGCCGGAATCACATTGACCGAAGATGAAAAAGACTTTGTGGATATCGAAATCTCCGTCGCTCAATACAGATCCATCAAATCAATCCTTTCAGCTCCGGGAAAAGTGATTGCTCAGCCCCAGAGAAAAGCCATAGTGAGCTATGCTTTTCCAGCAAGAGTGGCCCAAATCCATGTACATCTCGGTGATTGGGTATCTCCAGGACAAAAATTGATCACTCTTGAAAGTGAGGAAGTTGGTAATGCCCGGTCTGAATACTATAAAGCTCTGGCAGATTATGAACTGGCAAAGGTTAACTTTGAAAGAGAAAAAAATCTTTTTGACCGGGGCGTGGGGCCTAAAAAGGAATTTCTCCAAGCTGAGTCTGATTTAAAGGTGGCAGAAGCAAACCTGGATGCCACAGAAAAAAAACTCCATGTGCTTGGATTCACTGAAGAGCAGGTAGATAAAATCTCTGAAACTCATCAGATCAAACCTATTATTACCCTTTACTCCCCCTTAAGAGGAAAAATCATTGAAAGAAACGTAGTGATGGGCGCCATGATTGATCAATCAGTAGAACTGCTGGTCATTCTGGATCCCACTGTTCTGTGTGTGGATGCGGATATTTATGAAAAAGATATCTCTAAAATTAAAATAGGCCAAAAGGTGGAAGTGATAGTCCCGGCTTTCCCTGAAGAAAAATTTTATGGGGTCATCAAGTATATCAGCGATGTTTTAAACCAAGAAACCCGCACCATCACAGTCAGAACAGAGGTCGAAAACAAAGACATGAAGCTCAAAGCAGGGATGTTCGCAAACATTAAAATTACTCTTAATCAACAGGACCTGGTTCTTTCTGTTCCCCATGAGTGTATTTTGGAAGATCAGGGAGAGGAAATCGTCTTCATCAAGAAAGGAGAAGAATATTTTGTTCAGGTGGTTAAAACCGGAGCCAAAGAAAACGGCTATGTGGAAGTCACACAAGGATTATCAGAAGGTGATGAAGTGGTCAGTAAAGGAAATTATCAGCTCAAATCCAAACTCTATGAAGAAATCCTGAAAAAAGGACACATACATTAATATCGATAACGAATGGAGATAAAAAATGATTGATAGATTTATTAATTTCGCGCTAAAACACCGACTTCTTGCTTTACTCATCATACTGCTCATCTCTATATGGGGCATCATTTCTTACATAAGAATGCCCAAAGATATCTACCCTGACCTCAATGCTCCCTTAGTCACCATCATAACCGAAAACGAGGGCATGGCAGCTGAAGACGTGGAAAGATTGATCACTTTTCCTTTGGAAAGCCTGCTCAACGGAGCCCCGCATGTGACCCGCGTCCGTTCAGAATCAGCCACAGGTGATTCAGTGATCACAGTGGAATTTGACTGGGGCACAAACATCTATCTGGCTCGTCAAATCGTCTCCAGTAAATTAGAGCTTATTACCGGCCGCCTCCCCATCGGCACATCTCATCCTATATTGGGCCCGGTTTCATCAAGAATGGGGGAAATCTTTGAATTTGCCGTGGTGGGAGAGGAGACAGATCCCATGGAACTCCGTTCCGTAGCAGATTGGACTGTCCGCTACCGGCTTCAGGGAGTGGATGGAGTTTCGTTCGTCATCAACTTGGGCGGTTTCATCAAACAATACCAAGTATTCCTAAATCCGGAGATGCTCAGACACTACAACATAACCATCCGAGAAATAAAGGAGGCTATCGAAAACAGCAACCGCAATTTTTCAGGAGGAATCATAAGGAAGAGAAGCCAGGAATCCCTAATAAAGGGAATCGGACGTATTGAAACCATTGAACATATAGAAAACACAGTCATCACCTCCAGAAATAATGTTCCTATCTATGTCAGAGATGTGGCTGATGTCAAAATCGGACGAAAATTCAGAAGAGAATCCGGAAGTCACAACGCCCAGGAAGCTGTTTATGTCACGGTTGAAAAACAGTACGGCGGAGACACTTTAAAAACCATTGCCAATATCAAAAAAGCGCTTTCTGAAATAGCCCAAGACCTCCCTAAGGGTATTAACATCAAACCTTTCTATGACCAGTCCAAGCTCATCCTCAAGTCCATACGCCATGTTGAAACCACTATATTGGAAGGAGCCATCCTGATTGTTCTGGTGATGCTGCTTTTTATGTGGAATTTAAGAAGCTCTTTGATCGCCTCATTAACCATCCCTTTCTCCATACTGATCGCTCTGGTCTTTATGGGAATTTTTGATATTAACCTGACAGTGATGTCTATAGGAGGCTTGGCCATCGGCATTGGTAAAGTGGCTAACGGCTCCATCATCATGGTGGAAAACATATACCGTGTGCTTAGAGAAAAAAAAGGGCAAGCCTCCACCATACAACTGACCTCTGAAGCAGCACGGGATGTGGGAAAATATCTTTTTTCAGCAAATGTCATCATCATACTGGTGTTTCTTCCTCTCCTGACCTTAAAGGGAATCGAAGGGGCCATGTTCAAACCCACAGCTTTTGCTGTAGCTGCCGCTCTGTTTGGGTCGCTGCTGTTAAACCTGACCTTAAAACCCATCCTGGCCACCTATATTCTCACTGAAAAGCATATCAAAAAAAGAAAAAATCCAGTAACCGACTTTCTATCCCCTAAATACAAATCCATTCTCCAGGGAGCTTTAAAACACAAAAAGGCCATACTCACCGCGTTTGTGATCCTTATCATCATAGCCGCGGTTTCCTTCAATTTCCTGGGTAAAGAATTTGTTCCACCTCTGGATGAAGGGGCTATCATGGCTTCAACTGTGATGCTTCCTGAGACATCACTTGATGAATCTGTTCGAATGGGCAGGCAGGTGGAAAAGATATTCCTCTCTTTCCCTGAAGTCATCTCTGTATCCAGGACCACAGGAACAGCCGAAGGTTCAGAACACCTTCATCCTGTCAACCACAGTCATTACAATATCGAGCTTGTGCCCAGGGAGAAAAGAAAAAAAGGGTATGAAGAGCTGACCCAAGCCATGCGAAAAGAACTGGATAAAATCCCGGGTCTCGCCTATATTTTCGAACAGCCTATCCAGAACAAACTGGCTGAGATGCTGACCGGAACTGAAGGAGAACTTTCCATTAAACTATTTGGGGCCGATCTCAATGTTCTGAATGAGAAAATTGAAGAAATCAGAAACGTAGTGGCTGACCTTAGAGGTGTTGCCGACTTACAGATCGAGCAAACGACTGGAATTCCCCAGCTCATCATAAGAGCTGATAGAGAGAGACTAGCCCGCTATGGGATACCTGTCGGCGATGTGGCTGATCTGGTTGAAACCGCTTTAAACGGAATAGAAGTGACCGATATTTATGAACAAGACAGAATCACTTCTTTATTGATCAGACTGCCAGAAAAATACAGAAACGATGAGGATGCTATTCAAAATCTCCTTATTGATGCGCCCAATGGTGAAAGAATACCCCTGTCTCAGCTTGCTGAAATCAGTAGAAGCGAAGGACCTCAAACCATTTTCCGCGAAAATCTTATGAGACGCAAGATCATCCTGTGTAACCTCTCTAAACGAGATATAGGAAGTTTTGTACAGGAAGCCAAACAAAGAATATCAGACCAAGTCATTCTCCCTGCTGGATATTACGTCACGTTTGGCGGTCAGTTTGAAAGTCAACAAAGGGCCTTGGGTCATCTCACGACTCTGCTGCTGGTCGTGATCCTGATTATATTTGTCATTCTGTTTTCTTCCTTTAACTCTCTCTGGCAGGCTTTTCTGATCATATTAAACATTCCAACCACTCTGGTGGGCGGGATTTTAGCTCTTCTCATAGCTGGAGAAACTCTGAATGTCTCATCCACCATTGGACTGATCGCTCTGTTTGGAATATGCGTGCAGAATGACATCATTCTAGTGGCCAAAATAAACGACTTCAGAAAACAAGGACTCAACCTAAGAGACTCTGTAATCAAAGGAGCCATGACTAAATTCCGTCCCATCATCATGACTGACATGGTCATGATCGTGGCGCTGCTTCCCATGGTTCTGAGTGTGTCTACAGGCTCAGAACTTCATAAACCTCTAGCCGTGGTTTATGTGGGAGGATTCTTTTTTGCGATTGTCTTAAGACTGATCGTGGTTCCTGTCCTCTATGAAGTCCTTGGATCATTCAGCATGAAAAAGAAAGCCGAGTAATCACTTATTTTATGGAGATTTGCTTCTCAGTTAAGAAATTATAGGCCAGTCCAGCCATAAGCGCAGCCCCTTGAGGAAGCACCTTTTCATCGATATCAAACTTTGGGTGATGATGGGAGTATTCCTGTCCATCCCCAGCTCCCAGAAAAAGAAAAGCTCCCGGAACTTTTTGCAAATAATAGGCAAAATCCTCTCCTCCCATAACCGGAGAGATGTCTTTTTTCTTATCCTTACCCAGAATCTTATCCACAGTATCCAGCACTAAATCCACCATTTCATGGTGATTGACAAGAGGAGGAAATCCCTTTTTATACCGGCAGTCTGCAAAAGCTCCGAATGCTTTGCTGGTGTTTTTTGCGATTTCATGCATTCTATGGCGCGCCATTTCCTGGACTTCTGTCTCAAATGTCCGGACCGTTCCGGTCAGTTTAACTTGTTGAGGGATGATATTATAAACCGTGCCTCCGTTTATGGTCCCAAACGACACCACTAGGGGCTTTAAAGGATCCGTGTTTCGGCTCACTATACTCTGGATATTCACCACCAGCTGGGATGCCACAAAAATTGGATCCACAGTGGTCTGAGGCATAGAACCGTGTCCTGCTTTTCCTTTAACTATAATTTCAAAGTTATCAGCCTGAGCCATCATAGGGCCTTTCAAAATGCCCACGATTCCTGTGGGAAGAGGCTGCCAGACATGAAGCCCGAATATAGCATCGACTCCATCCAGAGCTCCTTCATCTACCATTTTCTTGGCTCCTCCGGGAGGAATTTCTTCAGCAGGCTGAAACAAAAACACCACTTTTCCAGAAAATTGATCTTTATTCTCAGTTAAAACCTTGGCCGCTCCCATAAGTATGGCCGTGTGGGCGTCATGGCCGCACACATGGGCCACTCCTGAATTTTTAGAAATATATTCCTTCTCTCCCTCTTCCTCTATAGGCAGAGCATCGATATCAGCTCGGAGAGCCACT
>JAWLEN010000073.1:0-11203 GCA_041686095.1 Candidatus Aminicenantota bacterium | reverse complement strand
TCTTTCACATTATGAGATGTCCTTACATAGGAAGTTTATAATATGATAGAATTAAGGTCAGAATGAAAAAGAAAATATTTTTTTATCTTCCTTATATCGGATTATTCATTTTAGTCTTATCCAGTTTTCTCCTCTACTTAAAGATTCCTTTTATGGAAACTTGGTTTTACAGCTTTTCATGGTGGTCTTTTATCCTTATCATGGATGGAATCAACTTCAGGCTTAACCATTCCTCTTTTCTTTTCCGATCAGCCGCCTTGTTTGTACACACTGCTTTATTTTCTGTATCAGTATGGCTGGTATTTGAACTTATAAATATCTCTTTGAAAAACTGGATTTATCTCAACCTTCCTGAGAATACGATTGAAAGGTGGATCGGATACTTTATCGCCTTTGCTACAGTTATCCCAGCCCTTGTAGAACTTTCTGAATTTTTTCACAGCATTCTCCCTAAAAAGAATCTCTCTCTGTTCAGGATAAAAATCAGTTCTATTCTTTTAGACACTTTTTTGGTGATTGGAGTTGTGGGCTTGATTCTCTCCCTTGTCCTTCCTAAATATTTTTTCCCTTTAGTATGGCTTTGCTTTATTTTCATTCTAGATCCTATCAATTATAAAAAGAACAACCCTTCCCTATTGAAAAAAATGGAAAATAATAAATGGAAGGTTTTTTGGAGCTGGTGCTTAGCTGGTTTCACAGCAGGATTTGTATGGGAATTTCTAAACTTCTACTCAGGAACAAAATGGGATTACTCAATCCCTTTTTTTGATTTTGCCCATATATTTCAAATGCCGCTCCTTGGTTATTTCGGATTTATTCCTTTTGCCCTTGAAATATATGCTGTTTTTCAGCTGTTCCTGCACTTCAAGGAAAACCTTAAAAATAAAGCTTTTCTTAAATACTTGATCATATCTATTGGTTTTATTTTTGATATTATAGTCTTTTATCTCATTGATGTTTACTCATCTTTTCCTTAAGTCGTCAGATCCGTGATTGTTTTAAAAGCTGTTCTAAGCTAGTCTTTTTCTCCTCCCAAACATTATATAATTCCTTTAACTCCTTTTTAATTTCACCGAGTTCTTTCTGAAGAGAAGCTACATATTTGCCGTTTTTATGGGTCTCCTTAAGACAAAAGAGATTCTCTATTTCTTTTTTTCGATCCTCCAGACGCTCAATCTTTTCTTCTTTATCATTTATTGCTATTTCAAGCCTGTTCCTTTCTTTACTTATTCTCTGCCTCTTTTCAGCTTCCTCTCTTTTCTGCTCTTTGGTCTTTATTTTCTTAACCTTCATTTTATTATCTTTTTTGAGGACTGATTTCTTATTCGATTCCTGACCAAGTGTTCTCTTTTCCAAATAATAGGAATAATTTCCAATAAATTGGTTGATTTTTTTATCT
The DNA here is from genome assembly GCA_041686095.1 of Candidatus Aminicenantota bacterium. GTDB lineage: Bacteria > Acidobacteriota > Aminicenantia > Aminicenantales > Aminicenantaceae > WJMT01. Next base: position 9,804 of record JAWLEN010000073.1, on the reverse strand, counting down.
TTGATCTCCACGACTCTGCTGACCAGTTTATCCAGAAAAAACCGATCATGGGAAATAACCATTAATGTTCCATTATAATTTTTTAAGGCCTCTTCCAAAGCTTCTAAACTCATTATGTCCAAATGATTAGTCGGCTCATCCATAATTAAAAAATTAACATCGGATAAAAGTATTTTCACCAAAGAAATCCTTGCTTTCTCTCCACCGGATAAGACGCTTATATTCTTGTTCACATCATCACCGCTGAATTGAAAAAGGCCCAGAGCTTCCCTTATTTTTAGGATATTGTTTGTAGAGACTGAATCAGCCACCTCCTCAAAAACAGCAGCCTTATCATTCAAATCAAAAGCTTGGTGCTGAGCATAGTATCCAATATGGGTCCTTTTCCCCAATTCAATAGTCCCTTTTTGAGGTTTTAATTTCCCTGCAATGAGTCTTGTTAATGTGGTTTTTCCAGCTCCATTCTCACCCACTAGAGCAATTTTATCCCCCCTGAGGACATGAAGATTTAATCCCTCAAGTATCCAATCTTTATGGTATTTAAAATAAAGGTCCTTGATTTTTAAAACATCTTTATAACTCTTCACCCCGGCGCTCAAATTAAAGCTCACCTTTTTTACCCTTGAAGGCTTTTCAATCCTTTCCATCTTTTCTAATTTTTTTATCCGACTTTGGACTTGAGCAGCCCTGGTCTTTTTATACCGAAATCTTTGGATAAATTCTTCCTGCCTCGATATTTCTGATTTCTGGTTTTCTATTTTCTTTTCTAACAATTCTTCCCTTTTTTTCTTCTCCTTCTCATAGTAACTGTAGTTACCTGCATAGTAATCCAGCTTGCCGTGATTCAGTTCATAGATATTTTGGACTAACTGATCTATAAAAAAACGATCATGAGAAACAATCACTATAGTCCCTGAGAATTCAAGCAAATATTGCTCAAGCCATTCTAAGGAAGGCAGATCCAAGTGATTGGACGGTTCATCCAGCAGCAGTAAATCAGGTTCCTGAAGAAGTATCCGAGCAAGATGGGCTCTCATACGCCAACCTCCGCTAAACTCAGAAAAACATCTATTTAAGTCTTTTTTTTCAAAACCAAGCCCTGAAAGAACCGCCCTAGCCCGGTTTTCTAGATTATATCCACCTGCAGCTTCATACTTCTGTTCATATTCTCCCAGTTGTTTCAACAATCTGTCATTAGGTTGGTGATTGGAATCCAAAATATCATGCAAATCAGTGATTTTCCGCTCTAACGTATGAATCTCCTCACAGGACTTCATGACAGAATTGAGCAGAATTCCTCCCTTAACATCGACTTCTTCCTGGGGAAGGTATCCAATATTATATTTTTTGGGTTTTAAAACATGTCCCTTATCTGGTTCAATTTCCCCGGATATTATCCTAAGCAAAGTGGTCTTCCCAGCCCCGTTGGGCCCCAGTAATCCATTTCTTTTTCCCTTGGGGATTGACCACTCCACTCCATTTAAAAGCTTCAAATCACCGATGGAAAAATGAATGTCTTTTAACTGCAGCATAAAACCATTTCCTCTTCATACAATCTAACAAATATGCCATTCATTGAAAAGATTAATTATGGTTCTATTTGAGGTTGTTTCCTGGATGTGATATAGATTTATAAAATAAAAGCACCACGTCAAGGAGACAGAAACATGACAGAAAAATTTAATAACATAGAAACAAAAATCATTCATGCTGGGGATCCCAAACCCCCCATTAAAGGAGCTGTATGCATTCCTATTTTCCAGAGTTCCACTTATGAATACAAAGGAGAAAAACTGGATTCTGATGTCAAATATATAAGACTCAGCAACACTCCAAATCATCAGGCGCTGCATCAGAAAATGGCCTCTCTTGAAAATGCTGAATCAGCATTAGTGACCGCAAGCGGAATGGCAGCTATATCCTCTGTTTTTTTAACTGTTCTCTCTCCAGGAGATCATTTTTTAGCCCTGGACTGTTTGTATGGAGGAACCAAAGGATTTATCAATCATATTTTGAGTAAGCTTCATATTCATCCTGACTTTATAGACGGAAATAATCCTGATTCTTGGGAATCACAATTAAAGACTGAAACTCGAGCCATTTATGTAGAGACTATCACCAATCCTCTTCTTCAGGTTCCTGATCTCAGCTCCGTTGTCCAATTTGCCCGTAAAAATAATCTTATTTCAATTATAGATAATACATTTGCCTCTCCCATAAACTTCCGTCCTCCTGAAATGGGCTTTGACATCTCCTTGCATTCCTGTACAAAGTATCTCAACGGACACTCTGACATAGTGGGAGGAGCTGTTATTGGAAAAGCTGATTTGATCAAACAAATAACCAATAACTTAACCCATTTAGGCGGGTCCATGGATCCCAATGTATGCTTTCTGCTTTACAGGGGAATGAAAACCTTAGCCCTTAGAGTCCGCACCCAAAACTCCAATGCCTTGAAGACTGCGGAATTCTTGGAATCTCACGACAAAGTCAAAAAAGTCAATTATCCTGGTCTTAAAAGCCATCCTCACCACGATCTAGCCAAAGAAATATTAGATGGATATGGAGGCATGATCAGCTTTGAACTCAAAGGAGGTATTGAAGCGGCTGAGCGGTTTATGAATCGAATAAAGCTGGCTTTTATAGCTCCCAGCCTAGGCGGAGTGGAAACCCTAGTCACAAGGCCGGTACTGACCTCCCATAGAGGTCTCTCTCCAGAAGAAAAAATAAAATCGGGGATCTCAGACTCTTTAATTAGAGTATCTGTTGGAATAGAACACCCAGAAGATATCATCTCTGACTTCAATCAGGCCTTGAGTTAACTCTCTTTTAAATCATCTCTTATTATCTTAAGAGCCTTGATATCCTTTTTTATTCTCTCTTCACATAACTGAGGCCATTTTTCTCTTTGGGTTATCTTCAAGCCTTCACTCTCTATTTGATCTCTTGTTTTCTCCACCAGATTCACGATCTCAATGAACTCTTCTAGAGTCAAATCAGGAAAACCTTTCATAAAAATCTTATCAAACACCGGTATTAAAAAACTCCCTCCATGATCTTCAATAGAAAGATTTACCTCTTGAGTTAGAGATGATACAAGAGAGAGTATTTTTTTAAAATCAATCACTCCCTTGTTTATCTCACAGGGAAAAGAGACCAGCCCGTCTGGATTCAGAAGGATTCCTCCATCCTTGATGTGAGTGGATACCACCCAAGGGAGTATCCTTTCCACAGCTCGAATGGGTTCTTCGAGCATGGTGAGTAAATTCATGGTATCCAGACAAATACCTAAATATCCTCCCGGTTCAGCATCACACATATCAAAAAGCTGAATCAGCTCAAATGTAGTGAATTCAAAATGAGTTTCAATTGCTAAGGTTATCCCAAAGTCCTCAAACAAGTTTTTCTGGCTCCTCAATGCGTCAGCCGCTGAATGCAGGATTTTTTCAGTATCCGGATTTTTGGGATTCCATCTCATTAATCCTCCGGAACAGGACCTTACCACTTTAGCTCCCAATACAGAAGCCTCCTGAACAGCTTTCTTATTTACTGAATAAATATCCTTCTTTTCCCATGATTTCATATCATAGGGAATATGCTGACCTCCACCCCATTCAATATAAAGACCTTTTTTTAAGGCATAATCAGAAACTCTTTCTAAATAGGAATCATCAATTTTTTGGTTGTGTTCTGAAGTCAAACCAGAAAACTGAACTCCTTCTGCCCCATTCTTTTCAGCCCATTTTAAAGTTTCCAGGGGACTCATTCCCAGGGTGAGAAGCCCATAATTATCTATACCGACTTTTAAAGCTTTCATCCTTTTTCTCTGACTCATTTTTCATTAAATAATCATAACTATAAACTCTTATTTAACAACACTGATTTGTTGAAATAAAATTCAAAAAATTTTACAATCTAATTAAATCATTTAAACAATCTCTTTTACAATAAATAAAATTAATCAAGGAGAAAAATAATCAACACATGAGAGAAATAAACACAACTAAAAATATCATTAAGTCACTCATGATTTTTTTCATTATTATTTCTTTTCTTTCCTTTTCTTATGGAGATTCCGAAGCAGTTAAATTAAGAGTTTCAGTCAACACAGCTAACATAAGGCTTAAACCTTCCGATGAGTCTCTCATTGTAGCTACAGTTCATTTAGGGACAATTCTGGAATATCAGGCAAAACAAGACCATTGGATAAGAGTCAATCTTCCCCCCGACGAAAAAGGTTATGTGATTTCAGGTTATATCCATGAGAATCAAGTCGAAAAAACCGAAAAGAAAAAAGAACCGATAGAAGAATTAGGCTCTACCACAGCTGAAATCAAGGAAAAGTCAACTCCCGAGGAAAAGATCGATGAATTGAAAAAACCTGATAAAGCAGATCACTCCATGTTCAGTGTTGGTCTTGGATATGGACTGCCTTATGGAATATTAGGTATGAATTGCGAGTTCAATACTATTTTTCCTGCAGAAGAAAGGGTTTTTGATTACATCGCCTTAACAGGAGGCTTCGGATATTTTACAGGAGGAGTCAAATATGTATTTGGGCTTCGCATTTATCCACTGGGACGTAAGCCTGAATGGCAGCCCAGATTATCCGCCTATTATGGAACTACCGGATTTTATAAAACATACGGAGGAAACGCAAAGAACTACTCCGGACCTGCTTTTGGAGCGGGGATCTTATGGTTGAGTAAATCCAAAATTTCGATTGATCTGGAATTACAGTACAGAATAATTAACGCTCCGATTGGCTATGTTAAAGAAAAAGATGCCGATTTCACTCTTTCAGCTGGAGTTCAATATCATTTCTAATCAAGAGTAACTCAATACCTTTAAATATTTATCATTATAAAATATTTTGAAGTTTTTTGATTCCTAATAGGACTGAGAATTCGCCCCGTCTATTTTCCACTGGTTGTTTGACTTGATCATATTCCAAGTATATATTCCATCAAACAATAATTTTCGACTCCCTCCAGCTCTTGGAAGCCCAGTAATGATAAGAGAAATACGGATCTCTGCTCCTTGACTGTCTATTGATTGAATAGAAATATCAGAAACACAAGAGTTGATTTTGTCATAAGTTCTTGACATCCATTCAGCATCTTCTCTGACTTCAAACAAATATTCTGATGTGCAATTCTGTTCATAAAATAATAAAAGACTGTTATTCTGCAGAGCATTGAGGTATTCACTGACCACTGTTTTAATCTCATCTTCATCCATTCCCGTTCCAGCAGCCTCCACTTCAGGCTTTTCCAATTCTTCTTTTTTTTCTTCCTTTTTCACTCCGGGTTCAGAGACTTTTTCAGACTCTCCAGACTTAACATCTTTTTTTTGTATTTCTTGTTTCTCTTCGGCTCTCTGTTGAGGCTTTTCTGTGTCCTGTAATTTCTCAATAAACATTATGTTTATATAACCTTCTTCTCTTCCATATCTATCGGAATTAAGCTTTACTTTGTACCAGACATCCATCTTTTCAATCACTTCAAAAACAGCGCCTAAGGGGGGAGAATCTATGATTTCGCTCTGCACATCAGGCTCTAACCTGATGCTTGAATTTTTCACCACCACCCGAATCTTTTGGGTATCTGCGGATAAGATATTCGTCATCAATAATCCAAAAATGAAGAGGACAAACAAAATTTTTATCCCTGTTTTTCTGTTCATTATACTGACTCCTTTTTTATTCATCCTATTTATTAGTGGGTTGAGAGCTGACTCCACTAATTTTCCACTGACTGTTTTGTTTCACTAGCTGCCACTTATAGATCCCTTCAAAAAGGGCCTGCTTGATCCTGTCTCTTTTTAAAATACCTGTGATAATAAGAGAAATATTTGCTTCTGCTTTGTCTTCCTCTATAAATCGAATGGTTATATCAGAGATAAACGAGTTCAATTCATCATACGACATGACTATCCATTCAGCATCTTTTTTTATTTCAGGAAAAATTTCTGAGGTACAGTTTATTTCATAAAATGAAACCAAAGTGCTGTTTTTTAAAGAATCGCTGTACTCATTCACCATTTTTTGAATTTGCTGTTCGGCTATGTTTTGCTTCGACAAATCCAAATATTCCTTTGCCTTTGAGTTATCAGGGTCTATTTCCAAAACTTCAACCATCAAAGAAATAGCTTTTTCATAATTCTCTTTCTCAAATTGATCAATACCTAGGTCAATTTTTTCCTTTATTTGCTGTTGTGTCTTTTTCTCTGGTTCGGGTTCGGTTTTCAAGGCAACATTTGCTGGTTCTTTTTCTTTTTTTTCAGCTTCTGTCTTTTCTGTGACTCTTTCTTGCTTTTCTTCTTCAGCCTCTGTTTTTTTGGGGATTGCTTTTTCTTTCTTGGGCTTCTCCTCTGCTTTTTCTATGAAAGGAGAACTCATCTCTTCCTCAATCTTTTCAGCTCTGATCCTGGCTTCTAATTTATTTCTGCGTTCTTCAATCTGGGCGAATTTCTCATCATGAGGCGCGTTTTTAAGATATTTCTCATAAAAAGCAAGGGCCTCATTTAAATCGTCCTTTTGTTCAAACAGGGAGGCAAGACTCTCATAAGATCTAGGATCTTGAGGATTTATTTCAATCGCTTTTTTGTATTCTGAGATAGCCTCCTCTGTTTTTCCTTGGTTTTTCAAAATCAAAGCCACTTTTAACCGAGCTTCCAGATCATAGGGATCATCATCCAAAACTTTTTCAAACTGAATCAACGCCTGATCAAGATTATTTTCCACAAGCAACTTTTCCCCTGAAGAAAAATAATCAGCCTTCTCCGGAGATTTTTCAGCTACAAGTATTTCTTGTTGAGACGATTCTCCCTCAGAGCTGGCGGAAGGGATGAACTTCCAAACAGCAAAAGCGATGATGCCTCCTATGATCACAATGGATAAGGCGGTTAATGCTTTCTTTAGGTTGAACTTGACTGTGATCTCTTTTGAAGTAAACGGCCGGCTCTGGGGCATAACTCTTTCGGTTGTAGGAATGCCTTCCTCTATTCTCTTTAATTCGGCAAGCAGTTCACTCACATTCTGATATCTTTGTTGTTTGTCTTTTTCCAAACATTTGAGGATTAACTGATTCAGCTCGTCCGGGATCTGTTCATTGAATTCTTTGGGCTCCTTGGGGCTCTCTGTTTTGTGCTTGATAGCGACACTCAAAGCTGTATCACCAGAAAAAGGAGTGCGGCCTGTGACCATCTCATATATAATAACTCCTAATGAATACAAGTCTGAACGCTGATCTGCTTCTTTTGCCGATGCCTGTTCAGGTGACATGTATTCTGGAGTTCCTATGATGGTACCTATATGTGTAATGCTTTTGCCTTTAACAAACCGAGCCACTCCAAAATCCATGATCCTGACATTTCCTTCTTTGTCAATCATGATATTTTGAGGCTTTAAATCCCGGTGTATGATACCCAAACTGTGGGCTTCGGAGAGCCCTTCTCCGATCTGCTTTGCAATTAAAATCGCTTTTCCCGCACTCAAAGGCCCTACCCTTTTCATGGTGCTTTTTAAGTCTTCTCCAAGCACATATTCCATGATCATGTAGTAAAGCCCTTTTTCCTCTCCAAAATGATACATTCGGCACACATTTTTATGTGAAATTCTTCGAGCCAGTTTGATCTCATTGCTGAACCGCTCAATTTGATTTTTATCTACAGATATTTCTGGCCTCAATATCTTGAGTGCTACTTCCTCTTTGATCTTTATGTCCTCAACTCTGTAAACTTTTCCCATCCCCCCTCTTCCCAATTCTTCGATCACTTCATACCTGTTTGCGAATTTCATACCCCTTTTTAGCTTATACACAGGAGTATCCAGGGTTGCGGTTTGAGAATCAGAAATATCTTTTAGGTTTTTGTCGGATTGATTCTGTTTCTTTTTATTGTCTCCTGCCATGAAGGGCACTCCCAAGTTTACTTTTCAATAACTAGATTATTCATCCGTTAAGGTGATTTCCTCTGCCTTTTTTTTGCTTATAGGCTTTTTTTTGGAAACTTTAAGGTTATGATAGTATAGAATGAATTTCAAGGTCAACAACATTCACAATTAAATCTCAGAAGTCCCGTCTAGCTTTTTATCGATCTTTAACACAGGATTAAAATAATTGGAAATAAATTTCTTCTCATCAATGTTTCTCCCCTATCAAATGAATCTTAATAAAAATTCTCCTTATTTTTTTCATATCAAAGTCAGCATAACAGCTGTTTTCTATGGTCTTCTGATTAAAATCTAACTGTCTCCCATCTACATAGACTGATTTTACTTTTGAATTATCCGGGAGAAGAATATGAAAAAACACATCACTCCGGGGGCATTCTACCTCTAATTCAATCCTTTCTTTTTTTTGGGCGTAAGCATAACGGACAGATTTTTCAGAAGCCGCATACTCAATCGCTACCTCAGCATTTTCCACTCCTGCCGCGCTCCATCTGGGGGCAATCCTTATTTTCTGAAAAATTTTTGTTTGATCCTGTATCCCACACAATCCTTCTATAAAAGCATAAAGCATGGCGCTGGAACCCCAGGCATCTGAAGAGGAGGCTTCAGGACTGGTGCTGGTCTCTTTGGTGGAAGGAGAACCATCTGGGAAATACCATAGATAAGTCTCTCCAGTGGATGAAATCATGTTGAAATATCTCTTAATTATATCCACACCATAGCTTTCAAATCCATGCTCTAAGGCAGCTCTGGAAAGCTCACCTCCGACCAGGGGCATAATTCCTCCATTTACATAGGCTCCAGCTTTGAGCTTGTCATCACCGAAAATTCCATCGGGAAAGGGCGGATCAATGGAAAACCACTCTGCAAATGCATCTGTGCTTTGCCGCCTTTTTTGATACTCTTTGATGATGGACACTGCTTTTTCATGACCGGCTGCTCCTCTGTTTATATCCATAGGATTGCTCAGACTCAGCTGTTTTGTCTCATCCGCTCCTTTGATCTCAATGGGAGTGAGCTTAACGAAATGGGTGTAAAATCTTCCATTCCAGCATATTCGATTCATCCTTTTCTTGATTTTTTTGGCTTGATTTTCCCATTTCTCTGCCTCTTTAAGCCTTCCTAAATAATCATTGAACAGAGCCATGATTTTAAAAGCTTCATAATACCCGCTGTTATCTCCGTGCATAAGACCCCAAAAAGTAGAGTCATTGATTTGAAACTGCAGCCACTCATGCTCACCCGCCGTATAGGCAAAATCCCAGGTGTCTATGGTATAGGGTCTTTTAATCAAGTTATTTTTTTTATCCCACCTCCAGGGATGACTGATGGCATAGGATAAAGCTTTTTCCATATTGGGATAAATTCTCTCCAGCCAATTGTCATCTCCTGAAGCCTGCCATGCAAGAAATGCAGCTTTGACAAACCGATATTCCACATCAGCTTCCACCGGCACTCGGACATATTTGGTCCAGTTCTCTCTTTCACAGGGAAGTTTCTCTGGAAAAATAGTGAAATAATCAAAAATACGACCGTTTTTTGATTGAGTATCTCCAAAGTGCCACACAGCACTTTGGAGATCTTTTTCAAAATACTTCACAGCCCTCAGCATATCACTGAAGTCTCTGATCCAAACAGAATTCGTATCAGGGGTACGGTATGCGGTTATCTTCTCCCCGTCTATCTCCATATTCATTTTAGCTCTTTGTAAAAAAGAATGGATCAAAGGATAGAATTCATCAAATTCCTTTCTTCCTGTTTTGATCCTCACGCTTTCTTTTCCCATGATCTTTCATACTGCTTATATCAAAGCCCTTGGTTTGGGTCAATGATATGTTTTAAAAAACGGC
>JAWLEN010000201.1:0-2599 GCA_041686095.1 Candidatus Aminicenantota bacterium | reverse complement strand
TTCATGTTCTTGAAAAAAAATAAAAAATCGTGAACTTTTCTTCCCCAACCTACGTTTAATTAAATAAGGACCGTTCAAGCCCTTATAAAAACGTACTCATGATAAACCATGATAAGGAGAGATTTAATGTTACGGAAATTTCTAGGACTGCTTTTCACCGGACTTATCTTAACCAATATGGCTTTCCCAGCCAAAGAAATAAAATTGGAAGGAAAGATTTTTGATGTACCCAAAACTGATTTGAAAATCAATATAGACGGAGTTCTGGATGAAAAAGCATGGGAAAATGCTACGAAATTCAATCTGGATATAGAGGTCATGCCCGCAGAAAACGTTCCAGCTCCTGTAGATACAGAGTGTTATTTAATCTATGACACCAACCAATTGTATGTGGGATGCCGAGCCTTTGATCCTGAGCCTGAAAAAATTAGAGCTTATCTTTCTGACCGCGATGAAGCCTGGCAGGACGACTCCATTGGTTTGATCATTGATACATTTAATGACCAAAACCGAGCTTTTGCATTCTTTGTGAATCCTTTAGGCATTCAAGGGGACGAAATCATGAGTAACGGGGGGACTCAAGAGGATATGTCTTGGGACGCCATTTGGGACTCGGCAGGTCAGATCACTGATTTTGGTTATGTGGTGGAAATTGCCATTCCATTCAGAGCTTTACAGTTCCAGCCTTCAAAAGAGGACCAATTATGGGGATTTGCTCCGGTGCGCAATTATCCCAGGAGCCGGCGGCATCAGATCAGCTCTTTTTCTTTTGACAGGAATGAACAGTGCCTCCTCTGTCAGCTTCCTAAGATTCAAGGATTCTCGGGAGCAGAACCCGGACGTAATATCGAGCTGGATCCCACTGTAGTAGGGCTTTATTCGGAGGGAAGAGAGGATTATCCTGATGGAACTATGAAAAAAGCAGATTCTTTTGGAAATGTGGGAATTTCAGGAAGATGGGGATTCACCAATAACATGACTTTGAGCGCTGCTCTAAATCCAGACTTTTCTCAAGTAGAAGCTGATGTGGCACAGCTTGACATCAACAAGCAGTTTGCTCTTTATTATCCTGAAAAACGGCCTTTTTTTCTGGAAGGTCAGGACTTTTTTGAAACACCGGTTCAGGCATTATACACCCGGTCTATTGCCGATCCTGACTGGGGAGTGAAAATCTCAGGAAAAGAAGGGAAAAATGCCATTGGTGTCTTCTCATCTCAGGACCAGCTGACAAACCTGATCTTTCCAGGTTCTCAGGGCTCAAGTTCCGGATTTTTAAACCAGCGGTCATTTTCCAATGTCCTCCGCTACCGCCGTGATGTTGGGGGAGGCTCCACTCTTGGCATTTTGATGACTGACCGGGAAGGTGAGAGCTATCACAACCGTCTTGCAGGAGTGGATGGACTTCTCAGAATCAATAAATCTGACGCGATTGCCTTTCAGTTCCTGGGTTCACAAACCGCTTATCCGGATTCTCTGGCTCAAGATTACAATCAAGATACCGGAGAACTCTATGGATACGCAGCCAATATTGAAGTATCACGTCAGAAAAAAAATTATGTGCTCTTTGGTTCCTATGAAGATTTCAGTCCTGAATTCCGGGCAGATTTGGGATTTGTCCCTCAAGTGGATTTCCGCAATTTTGAAGTGGGAGGAGGGTATTTATACGTACCCACTGAAAACAGTTTTTTCTCACAAATCAATGCCATTGCCAACTATGACCAGAGCAATGACCACCAGGGCAACCTGCTGGAAAGAGAGCTGGAAGCCAATGTTTCTCTCAGCGGTCCTATGCAGTCGAACCTGACTACTGTGGTAGGAGTTCGGAAAAAAGTCTATAAACAGGAACCTTTTTCCCAGTTTTTCAATCACATCATGTTTTCTATCCGTCCTACAGGGAATATTCAGGGAAACATTACCATCAGCCATGGGGATGAGATTGATTACGCTCATGTGCGGGCAGGAAAATATCTTCAATTAAGCCCTGGATTAAACTGGAATCTAGGGACTCATATCAACTTGAATTTCAGCTACCTTTACCAATGGCTGAAAATAGATGGTGAAAGGCTTTTTCTGGCCCAACTTCCTCAGATGCACTTTATCTATCATTTTAACAACCAGGCTTTTTTACGGGCCATCCTTCAGTATCAGGACATTGACAGAAATCTTGACCTCTATGAGGATGACGTGGAAACAAAAACACAATCCCTCTTCTCCCAGCTCCTTTTTTCTTATAAACTGAATCCCCGAACTGTTTTGTTTCTAGGATACAGCGACAATTATCTGGGATTCTATGACATCAGCTTAACCCAGACCGACCGGACCTTTTTTCTCAAGATCGGTTATGCCTGGACCTTATGAGGGGAGCGGAGAAAATCAATTTCCCTTTAAAATAAAAAACCGGCCCTTGAGCACTGATTAAATCAGTTCTCTCCTGCCGGTTTTTGTTCTATTCAGCTAGAGCGAAAAATCTTAAAATGTAAATTTAATCCCTGCTGCGATCTTGGGGAAAGAGGGGTTGAACTTAAAAGACTCCATTAGCGCATCCAAATCATCAGCACCAAACTGCCAATAATCATATGACCATACTTTTGGATTGTTA
>JAWLEN010000200.1:0-2607 GCA_041686095.1 Candidatus Aminicenantota bacterium | reverse complement strand
GTTCTCTTCTTAAAAAAATAATTTTCCCAGAGTCAACATTCCAAGAATCAGGGTTGATATCCCCACAATCAGCTTGAGCCTTCCCATCTTAAACTTCTTAAGACCAAAACTTTTTTTCAATTTATTTCTTTAGCCCTTAAAAAGTCTATAATGAGTTCAGTGAATAAATAAGGTCATCAAAATATAAAAAACAACTGAAGAAACCAGACTCACTTGAATAATCTTAAAGATTGGTTCTACACCATTCATTACCATCGGTGCATAGATCTGGTGAGAAAAAAGCGTCGTTTTTACCATTGCTCTGTGGTCTTTACTGTGACGGTTCAGTTCAAACTTAAATAAAAACAAGTTAATACTGAAATGAACCTCAAGACATAATGGTTACTTCATACAACTCGCGCACAGGGGCCTGAGTGAATAAGGTCACGAATTTAGCTAATTGTTCCTGATAATAGCGGTTTTCTTCATTGGCCAGAGCATCTTCTTGGCTCTCCCATAAAGTAATAGCTATGCCTTTTCCTGTATCACGATCAACCAGCACATAAGAACCTCTGTATCCTTTCTGAGCCTTAGCCGCCGGGACCACGCTTTCATTATATATTTGGGTAAATTCGCTTATGTTCTCTTTCTTGATTTGAGCGGAAGTCAAACGCGCATACATTGAAATACCCTCCTTTTATATGCTCTCCCATAATGGATTTATCAGTAACATATCAGCAAAAAATGATTTTATCAAGCTTTTTTATCTTAATCATTTACACCAGCCATTCATAAAAAAATTAACATTTTTTAAGAAACTGAAGTATATTAACCTGGATGAGGGATGAAGCCAAACTTGTGGAAAAGGTACTGGACGGTGATGAGTCCGCTTTTGAAATTTTGCTCCATCCTTACAGAAAAGGAATACTGAACATGGCCTATCAAATCTGCTTAAACCCAGAAGATGCCCGAGATGTCTTCCAGGATGCTGTGATCAAAACTTATCAGTACTTAAAAAAATTTAAAAAAACTAAAAGCTTTAAAAACTGGGTCTATAAAATCACCACCCATGCAGCGTATGACTTTCTGCGAAAAAAAAACAGAGAACAAAATTTAATCAAAGATCAGGAGAAGATAAGCACAAACACAGGATGTTCTCCTGAAAAACAATATCACAACAGGGAAATAAAAGATAAAATTGAATTTTGTCTTCGATTTCTCACTCCTAAAGAAAAAACTGTTTATGTGCTGAGGGATGTCAGAGAATTTTCCATAAAAGAGACATCCCAGATCCTGAAGATCTCTTCCCAAAGTGTCCGCACTCATTTGTCTCAAGCCAGAAGAAAGATCCGGTTACAGTTTGAAAAATCGAACCAAAAAAAAGGAGAAATCAATGAAGTGTAAAAAAATACAGAATCTCCTTCCTCTTTATATAGAAAATGACCTATCAGAAAAGAAAGTCTCCCAAATCAAATCCCATCTCAACGAATGCCCTTTATGTCATGAAGAATATAAAAAATACAAAAATTCTCTTGTGGAAATAAAAAAATGGATTCAATCGGAAACCTTAGAATTGGAGGAAAAAGAGTGGCGGAACATTTTAAATAGAGCTTTAAGGAACAAAAACCTAAAAAATAAAATTTTTGTCTCGCTTTCCCTTAAACCGGTATGGGCTGTAGCTCTTATGTTGGTCCTGGCTGTAGGGCTTTCCATCTTTGTGGCCAATCCGTCTCTTATAAAAACAGAAAAATCTGCTTCCATGGCATCTGATTTAAAATGGGAAGATTCACAAAAACAAGTGGAATTCACTCTCGTCTCTCTGGAAAAAGACATAAAAATTAAATGGATTTTTAATAAAGACTTTCAACTAGAGGAGGAAATAAAATGAAAAAAATCACCCTTGGAATTTTTATTCTATTATTGTCATTGGGGCTCACTGTAAATGTCTTTTCTTTTCAGCAGGATGAAAAAACTCCTGAGCTTAAAAGGGAAATCATTAAAGTGAACTACCTCGAGGTACAAAATGTTTATGGAATAGTACTCCCATACAAAAGCCGCTATGGAAGAATCCAACTGCTTAGAGACAGAAACATGCTGATCATCGAAGACCAGCCTGAATTTGTAAAAAAAATTCTCTCCATTCTTAAGGAAATCGATGTCAAGCCCATTGATATTCAGTTCACTGTAGATTTGATCCTGGCATCAAAAAGCAAAGACACCTCTTTTGAACCGGATAAAAATCTCCAATCCGACCCGATAATGAGAGAGTTAATGTCAGTGATGAACTACCAGTCATTCAAGCGTATTGATACGTCCCTCATCCGAGTCCAGGACAATTCCAGCTCCTCTCAAAGGATAGGGGGAAGCGGCATTGGCTTACAGCTCCAACTTTATCCCCGCCACTACAAAGAAGAGAACAAAGATCAGTTTCAGGTTGAATTGAGATTGGAACAGGTTGAAGGGACCCAAAAAACAGGAAACTCTGAAAGAAGCTACCCTCTAAATACTCCTGTTCAACTCATAGATACGTCTTTGAGTATCCAGAGCGGAAACCGATCTGTGGTGGGTGTTTCCAAACTCAATGGAGGAGATTTGGCTCTCATTTTAATCATAGAAGGAAAAGTCATC
>JAWLEN010000199.1:0-2610 GCA_041686095.1 Candidatus Aminicenantota bacterium | reverse complement strand
CTAAGGAGAAAAATCCAGAGCCTGATTGGGTTTGATTCTTTTTAAAAAATCCTCAATTGGAACACACCACACATCATCAATTAAAAGCCTTTCACTCCCCCGATAGACAAATACAGGGTTACATTCCGGATAATCCTGGCGAAATGCTTTCAAAGGCTTGAGTTCATTTCTGCGCACTTTGTGAGTGTTCTTGACTTCAATGGCCCAAAAACATTCCTCTCCGTATATGATGAAATCGACTTCTGTTCCTGCTTTGGTTCTCCAGTAATAAAGCTTGGAGGAAGATTGACTGTAATCGATCCAGGCTCTAAGATGCTGAGCCACAAGGCCTTCGAGAGCAGCTCCCTCGATTTCAGTGGGCTGGTCAAGAGCTCCCTTTGGTCTTAATGTGCGGAAAACTCCTGTATCAAAAAAGTAAAATTTGGGATGTTGAACCACAGCGCGTTTGGCTCTTTTTGTAAAAACAGGAAGAGAAAAACCAAGCAGCAAATCGTAAAGCACATCAATATATCCCTCCACAGTCTTTCTTTTAACCTCACATTCCCTGGCCACATTACTGACATTAAGGATTGTTCCGTGGGAAAAGCTCAAAGCTTCCAAGAATCTAGCAAAGTTTCCTATATTTCTAACCAACCCTTCCATCTGGACTTCTTCTTTCATATATAGAGTTATATAAGCATTGAGGGTTTCTTCGGGATCTTTCGATGACACCACAAGAGGAATCAAACCGGTCTGGAGAGCTTGGGATAGCTCAAATTCATTCTTCATTTCAGAAGCCATAAACGGATGGAGAGTCCGCACAAGGGCTCTACCTCCAAGCAGGTCTATCCCACTTTGTTTTATTTTTCTAGCGCTCGATCCAGTGAGAATAAACTTCAGTTCAGGCTTTTCTTCCATCAGTGAGTGCACCACATCCAATAATTCCGGAACTTTTTGCACCTCATCAAGAATGACAATTTTTTTATCAGGATTGCCTTTGATAAGCTCAATGAGGCGCTCTGGTCGTGCCTTATACAAGCGAAAAACATCAGGCCTTAAAAGATCGACTCTCAGTTCATTTTCAAATCTCTGCTTCAACCAGGTAGTCTTCCCAGTTCCTCTGGGACCAAAAAGAAAATAACTATTAGGTGAGCCCTTAAAATAGCGCTTTATTATTTTCATATTTTCATCTTTTTTTGATTTGTTTTTGCCATTTTTACTCTTTTTTTGGCATTATCGATTCCAAATTAGCATTTTTCTGTGATCCTGTCAAACTTTTTTTTTGAAAAAAAAACTGATATAGACCTTTTCATATTAGGCAAACCTAACGAAGATCATGTATGTGAAGCTGTTAACCTGGATAGATAAACCGTCTTCTATTTATTTTAATTTATTTTAAGAAATAATATTGACATACTTCCCATTTTAGGCTAAATTGGGAATAATGATTGAAAGAAATCTTAAAAAAGAGCTGTTAGAGACTCTGTCTGAGGAACGCTCCTTTTTTTTATTCGGACCAAGGCAAACGGGCAAAACCACTTTACTCAACCATATCGCCTCCCAATACAAAAAAGTCCTGTATTATTCTTTTTTAGAAATCCCTCTCCGGCAAAAGGCAGAACAGCACCCTGAATTCCTGCGTCAGGAGATCGAAGCTTCTTCCCCGGAAATTATCATCATTGACGAGGTCCAAAAAGTTCCGGAGATTCTGGATGAAGTCCAGTTGATGATTGATAAATACAATTTGACTTTTCTGATCACCGGATCATCAGCAAGAAAATTAAGGAGAAAAAACGTCAATCTTCTCGCCGGAAGAGCCGTGACTTTCAGGCTGGATCCATTCGATATCACCGAGAAAATGTCTTTTGCCAAAAATTTTCATTCCCTCTCATGCCTCAAAGACATATTGTCTTATGGAGATATGCCTGAAATTTCCCTTTTAGTGGAAAAGGGAAAAATCAAACCAGCTAAAAACTTATTGAGGTCATATGTAGAAACATTCCTGGAAGAAGAAATCAGGATGGAAACCCTGATAAGGAAAATCGGCGTGTTTGGCAATTTCTTAAGAATGGCTGCTGAGATGTCAGGAAAAATATTAAGCTTTAGGCAGCTGTCTCAGGATTTGGGAGTCACCCATCACACTATATCTTCCTTTTATGAGATTCTACACGATTGTATGATTGTTGAAAGAATCTCTCCTCTGATTCCCTCAAAAAGCCGCAGAAGACTTTCCAAAGCTCATAAATATCTTTTCTTTGATATCGGTGTGCGGAATGCAGCCGCTCAATTGTTAAGTCAAGAAGGAGTCAGGCGGGAGGAATGGAGCCAGAGATTTGAAGAATGGATCGGTCTTTGTTTAATCAGATATTTACGAAGCCGGAATCTTCAGGGGAATCTCTATTACTGGAGAGACCACAATGGCCCTGAGTTGGACTGGGTGGTGGAGAGGGAAAACCGCTGGATACCTCTTGAAGTCAAATACACTGAGAATCCTCAGCCAAAACACATCCGTCATCTCAAATTATTTTTAAACGAAAACAAAGATCGAGCTTCCCAAGGATATCTCGTTTATGTTGGAAAAAAGCCCAGAAGAATAGAAGAAAACATCACAGCCATCCCCTGGTTTGATCT
>JAWLEN010000072.1:0-11295 GCA_041686095.1 Candidatus Aminicenantota bacterium | reverse complement strand
ATTCACTCTGCTCCTTTCCTTCATCAGTAAGAGGAGCTTCCGTAATATACATGAAATGACAGGTTACGGATGCATCTGAAAAAGCTTCTCTGATTTCATTTGAATTGAGCGACAGGTCCGGAAACAGCTCAAAATCATGGATATTCAGGTCCTTAATAAACTGATTCCCCTTAAAAACCCTCACATCCACTTCTATGAGTATGGCTCTGGCTTCCTCCTGTATTTCCTGGCCAAAAGTCAAAAGAATGCAAAAAAGAATTGCTGTAAAAAAAATGATTTTTTTCATCTCTCTCCCCTTCAAATCAATACTATTTTAAAGAGCTCTTTATGTCAAACCAGCGAATGTATCCCATATAAGACAATCCCTTTCTCAATCAGCCACATAACCGGCCCGGTGGGTGATCCGAAAGCCGCCGCCTCTGATCCTGACTTCGATTTTATGGAACTTGTTGTCCGCTTTGTAGTTCTTTGGAGTGTAGTATATCAAATAAAAATTCTCAGAAGCCTCCACTGCCTTTTGAAAGGAATGAAACGCATTGGCAGAACTGATAGACACTCCTCCCGTGGCATCCGAAAGATCACTGAACGCTTTGAATATATCAGAGGATTTCTCACTGATGATGACATTTCCTCTTGAACTTGTTATATGACACCATAGGAATTTGGTTTTTTTGTTGCTACTGATTTTTACTCGATTTCACCAAATTTCCGCCCTCTAAGCGACTTCATCGCCCATCATACATAGAAAATAACGAATAAGTCAACAAGAAACCCACAGAAAAGAGAGAACATCAGAAAATTAGCGTAATGGAGGCTCAAAAAGAACAGAGATCCCCCTTGTCCCTGAACAAGGGGATTAGAATATCACAAATACTCTGATAGTTCCTCAGCGGCTATAGAGAGCTGAGCTTGAGGAGGTGGGGGTCTTGCAGCCTTAAAAGTCAGATTAAGGTGTTTGATGATCTTGTCTATGACTTTATGATCTTCAATAAATGAGACAATTCGCATGGTTCCCCCGCATTTGGGACAGATGAGGGGATCGATCTCATAGACCTTCTTTATCATCTCAGCCCATCCTTTAGACGGTATAAAGGGGTCTTCATCTTCAATAATAAGGGGACATAAAGGATCAGATTCTGTTTTTCTCATCTTTCCCCCTGCTTCCGCAGGGGCAGGCTCTCTGTGGGCATTGGCATAAAGGCCGTAATAGCGGACAATAACCTGTCCTATTGATTAACTTTTTTTCAAGGAGAAGCGAGAAGACTTTAAGTGTGAAAAGCTTACAAAGCAGGGGATCATTGAAATGAGGGACCCTGTGAAACTGTCCTTTTTTATCTGTCCCTCCCTCTGTGACCAGAAAATGGAGATGAGGATGAAAGTTAATCCGGCTTCCGAACGACTGGATCACTGCAATGATGCCCAGGTTGAGATCTTTTTTTTGGTTGCTTCTAGATATTTTATAAGGGCTTCTTTGCCGCAGACACAGAGTTCAGAGAGAAGCGAACGGTTGAATTTGAAGAATATCCGCAGCATCTTGGGTATGGTGAAGACAACCTGTCGGTGAGAGGTGTTCAGGATGAGTTTCTCCCGCATCCACTCACCCCACTCTTCACGGCGCTTGGCATGACAGGAGGGACAGAAGCCTCGGGTCTTGCAGGAAAACATGAGAAGCTTTTCCGCCCCGCAATCAGGACATCTGATCCGCGCAAATCCACACTTTGGATTGCCGCAGTCCGAGCCTGTTGCGAGGAACGCAGTGACAAAGCAATCTTATGCCCTTAACGCGATATTTTGAGATCACCACAGCCTTTCAGGCTTCATGATGACCTGCGGTCACTTCCTGGATAATAGGCCTCAGGTGGCCAAAGTGTCTTTCAAATCGGTTTTCATATTCCAGAAGAAATGGCTCAAAATAGTGGAAGAGCACACTGTAAAGAACGGTGCGTTCCGGATGATGTGGGCAGTAGACCCTACTCACGGCAGGGACAGTGATTCAAGAAATGTGCCGGGAAGGAGAAGAGATTATTTTCCTCTATTGAGTGATAGAATAGATTTAGGAGTGAAGTCGTAATGTGTAAACAGTCGTTTATGGAGATCAGGACAACAATTCCCATGACAGGAGCTCCCGGCACTTTTCTAATACCAATTTATTTAGTGCGTTGTTCTGATATGAACGAAGCCAGTCCGAACAAACCCAGACACGAGATAAACACTGCCAGGAAAGCAAAAGAACTGAAAATCCTTTTGATCTTTTTTTCAGATGTATACAATTGATCTATAGTCTGGTCCAAGAAATGGATCTCATAAATAGTCTGGAAACCAATGTATTTTTGGTCCTCTGTTTTTCCCTCCCAATCCGCCCCGGTGTTGAGATTGACGTAAGTGGGAAGGTCATTGGAAACCGTGAGGTTGATGATGTGTTTTGATTGGAGAAGGTCCTGTCTGAGAAAGTCATATTTGTGACTGAAATAACTTCCGGTTCTCAAATAAACCAGGTTTTCCTTATCAAAACCCAGTTTTTTGTTTCTCATAAAATCAAGCTGAGTAGAGACAATGATGGTGCTGATGATCACCATAATGGATAGAGAGAACTGAAGGATCCCAGAGGTTTTTCTGAACAAGACACTCCTTCTTCCTTAAGGAAGGATTCTTTCAGTATGTTTGCGGGCCTGAAAGAGGGAAAGAAAACCGAAGGATAGCTGCCTGAAACAATTCCTGTCAAAAGCAATAGGCCCAGACAGGCTAATAAGAAGTGAGCGTCCAGATAGTTCACTGAGATGGGTTTCTCTGTGATATTTCTGAATAAAGGAAGCGATAGTTCGACCAGAAGGAATGACATCAAAAAGGCGATGCCTGTGAAGATCATGGATTCGGTGAAAAATTGTGCGGCAAGATGAGATCTGTTGGCTCCCACGACTTTGCGTACTCCCACCTCTTGCCCCCTTTTTGAGAAACGGGCTGTGGTGAGATTCATGAAATTGATGCAGGCAATGAAGAGAACCACTAAGGCAATCAGGCTGAAGAGAGCCACGTAGAGAAAATCCCCATGACCTGTGTCGAATTTGAAATGAGAATGGAGGTGGATCCTAGTTAAAGGCTGAATAAACATTTGAATGTTGTATTCAGAAAAATACTGTTTACCAAAAAGATCCAGTGCCTGATTGGCTTTCTCCATGCTGGTGTGTTCTTCAACAAGCACGTAGGTTTGATAATCCTGTGAAGAAGTCCAGCTGTCCGGTTTTTTCCAGTTCCTGCAGATCTCAAATGAAGCCAGTATATTGAATTTCAGGCTGGAGTTGTGGGGAACAAGATCCATTGGGAAAGCCGCTTCAGATACAAGCAGGACCCCATAAAGCAGATATGATGGTGACCGGAGTGATGGAAAACATCCCTCACAATTCCCACTTTCATGCGGATTTCTTTGGTTCGTTTAAGACCTATGCAGCAGTAGTGGGAGATGAGGAGCTTCAGAGGTGGGCCAGCAACAACTACGCCACTTATCTGTTGATGCCGGAAAAGTATGACATCGACCGATTGAAAAGCCAGCTGGATCCTTTTATTGATCGGCATATGTCTGAGGGAATGAGCAAGAGAACCAAGCTGGAGCTTCAAGAACTCACAGATATCCACCTTTATTCTCATCTGGATTCTGAGATCGAAGCCAACAGTGATATCACTTATGTTTATGTGTTTTCTGTGACTCCAGATGGCCGTTTCGCGTATTAAAGAGGACACGCTTCTGATTATGGACCTCTCTGATATAACAAAGAGATATGCCCGGAAGACGGAATCTATGGCCAGAGTTTGGGATGCCAGTGAAAAAGAGGTGGCCAATGGGTACTAGACATGCAACGTAGTGGGAGCTGAGGCAGGTGAGATGGTTTTAACTCCTCTATACAGTCGTCTTTTTTCCCAGAATTCTCCTGATTTTCGCAGTGAGAATCAAGAGATCTTCAGAGCCATATCCATGGTCTCAAAGCAAACTGATAAGAAAGGCATCTGGGTAGTGGATCGGGGTGGAGACAGCAGGGAAATTATGGATCATTTATTGGATGTAGAGCTGGGATTTATCCTCCGATCCAAAGGGAAACGACATCTGATCTACAGGGGAAGCAAGGATTCGGTGTATAATCTAGCTTTAGGATGTGCTCTGCCTTATATGGAAAGAGTGGTTAGAGAAGAAGGAAAGCGGGAGAAGATTTATTTTCTGGAATTTGGCATGCGTCCAGTCAAGCTTCCTGGCAGAGAGGATTGAAGAAACTCTCCGATTCATCAAACAAAGTTACAACCTGGAGGATATTCGGCTCCTTACCTATAGAAGGCTTCTGAATATGATGGCTTTGGTGTTGGCTGTTACGTATTTTGCAATGGTTTATCTGGGATTAAAGATAAAACTAAGAGTGTTAGCCCGGCATGTTCTTACCGCAGCTAGACGATTATTCGGAATACCTGATTTTCGGTTCTATGCCCTAGCTGATGGTATTCAAAACCTTCTCTTCCGCCATCAGAAAGGATTAGAAAACTTCAAAAATATGATAAATATCCAAACTTCCCAGCTTAAGCTTTTCGATCCTTAAATTTTTAGGGGAACTCCTGGTAGGATAAGAATTGACATACTCTTATAAAAGCTTTAAAATATAAAAAAAGTAGTTCAGAAAAGGGAGAAAATGAAAAACAAAGTTAGGTCCATCTCAATCATTATATTTATCTCAGCTTTTATTATTCCCATTTTATTAGGGGAACAAAAAGCTAAATGGAAAGGTAATATAAAAGTTGAAGATGGGGCTAAAACCATCATCAATACAGACCAGCCTGTGTTCGGTGAACTTGTTTTAGAGCTAGAGAAAAATTTTATTTTAGGGACAGAGAAAAACGAACATGACATATTTTCCCTGATCTGGGACGTTCAGGCAGATACTCAAGGAAATATCTACGTATCCGATTTCAAGGATAGAAGGATTAAAAAATTCAGTTCTAAAGGAGAGTATCTTTATGATGTGGGCCGGATAGGACAAGGACCAGGAGAATTTCAAGGGGCAAGAAATATCTTTATTGATGATGAGACAGGAGATATTTATCTAGCGGATCTTATGAAAGTACATAGGTATGATCAGGAGGGTCAATATCAAGACAGTGTAGCCATGAATAGATATTTTCGCAGGTTTTTTGTGGATGCCGAAAAGTCGTTTTGGGCTATTGCCGCCTATTATGATGAAACTGGGAAAGGCAATGCATTTGAAAAAATATCTCCTCAAGGAGAATTGTTAAGGAGAATAATAAAAATATCCCCTCAGGATACTGATTTAACCAAGCCAATAGGGGAAGGTGAAGTGGTTGCTGTCGTGGGCCCAAAGCACGGCTTTGAATATGAGCTGATTATTTCCAGAATCGACAATCGGACATGTCTCTGGGCTGTATCAAACAAATATGAGTTGAATGTAATTGACATTAATGGAGATCTTTTATTTAAAATAAGGAAGCAGGAAGCTCCTCAGAAATTCACAAGAAAAGAAAAGAATAAAATACTGAGCAGATTTGATACCAGAATCCAAAAAAATATAAAGCTGCCTTCATTCAAGCCGTTCTTTGAAGAAATCATCTCTGACAGCGAGGGGCGCATCTACATTCAGAGAACTCCATCTCCGCTCTCAGAAAATGAGGAGTATGTCTATGACATTTTCAGCAAAGACGGCCATTATCTTTACTCGAGCTGTTTTACAGAAGAACCAGTCGTCATCAAGAACGGCCTCATGTACACTCTGGTTCGAGATCCTGAAATAAGTTATCAGTATGTTAAAGGATACCAGATAAAAAATTGGGATCAGATTAAAAAGGTCATATCAAAATAGAGATTTTGTATAGATTGTTGTTCTGGAACCGCGATGAATGTATTCTAACAACAAAGCTAAAAGAAACGAAATCACAATGAGAACTAAAAAGAGAATCAGTATCCTCAAATATTTGATTGTACTGTTTGTACTGCTTTTCTTTGCAGGCACAACAGGCAGTGGCTATGCTCAAGATGAGATTGTAATCCATTCTTATCTGATGAGAGGATTCAGAGAGGGACTTAAAGCCGGCCCTGATCCAGCCGCATCTTCCTTCACCAAGCCCATCACACTGAATATCTGTCCGGAAAGCAGAAAACCCGGAGAGGATTCCTTCGAATTCTTGAGGAATGAGGTGAGCTCCATTTACCAGGTTCCTTATGTCATCGGTTTAACATCCGCAGCCATGGTCTGGGATGGGAAAAGGGAAAACCTCAACCAAGCCGTGATGGCTAACTATTATTATTTATATCCCATTCAATTTTATCCTCTTTCTGTCAACCAAAACACCTTATCCTTAAGAGTGGAGGCCTATAAGTACAGACCAAATGAAATCCACTATCATTACAAACCTTTAGTGCGATTGAAGCGTGAAATCATTTATGGTGATTTTAGGTTATTTGTGGAAACTCAGAAAATTGAAGATGGCGTAGGCGGAGAAAAGTGGCTAGACACAGAATTGACTCTGCCCTTTAATGAATCTGTGATTCTGATCCTTCCCACCTGCGATCATTCCTACTTTCTTGCTTTCCAGGCATTCAAAAGAGATGCCCGGCAGTTCACCGCAGGATTGGCTAGCAACAAACTGGACTTTTTCAATGTCAGTGATGCTGATCCTGTGTGCGGAAAAATTGTAGGGAGAGGGGACGGGATTGAAGAAAAAAACAGAGCTGAGGCATCTCTTGTGTATAAAGGATATACCTTCCTGTTCTGTTCCCAGGGTTGTATGGAGAGATTCCAGGAGGATCCGGATAAGTACCTGAGAAAAAGTCGAATTAAGTATTTTAAGAAAAAAATCAACAACCCGGGGAGGGGATCGTTGAAAAGAAAGTTTATAGAGGTTCAAAAAAGCTCCCCTTCTGATGAAGAGTCAATTCCTTTCCGGCCTTTGGTCCTGGTCAGGCCGGTATTCCCTGAAGCCTGCCAGAAGAAAGGGATCCAGGGAGTTGTGAATGCGGAATTAGAGGTAGACAAAGCTGGCAATGTTTCAGAAGTGAGGATTCCAAAGACCCTTCACCCTGAGCTTGACGCTGCTGCTGAGGCTGCGCTCAGGCAGTGGAAGTACGAACCATCAATAAAGGACGGAAAACCTATAGCCGCTGAGTATAAGGTTGATGTTGACTTTGAGCTGAAAGAAAAAGAACTTCCCAATGAACCACAGGCTTCTATTCACAGCCCATCCGAGATGGATTCAATCCTAAAAAAACTTGCCTATTACTGCAAGCGGCTTGAAGACGCTGCCCTCTATTTCATCTGCCAAGAAAAGATAACAGAAACCATCTTTTCTAGCAGGAAGTTTCCTCGTTACATAATAATGAAGCGCCACCTTCCAAAAGATAGAGAGAAAACGAGTCCCGATCCTATCTTCGGGATCTCGAAATTCAACAATAGAGAAAAAAATTCGTATGTCTATGACTACCAGTTGATACGCAAACAGGGCCGGGTTATGGAACGGCGGATTCTGGAGCTGGAAAACGGAAATCCCAAACATGAAGCTTATGTCCCACTGAAAACCAAGCGATTCTATATGTACAAACCTGTTTATGGGCCTATCGGACTACTCAGTCAGGATTCCCAAACGCTTTACAATTATTCCATTCTGGGGGAAGAATCAGTGGATGGTCGAGAGGCATGGGTCATTGAGGTTCGACCAAAAAAACTGATCCCTGGCAAACCGAATTACGGAAAGGTATGGGTAGATAAAGAGGAAAGCTCTGTTTTAAAGATAGAAATTGAGGCTGAATCACTGGGTGGATATGAAATGATATGGGCGGATTATGTGACCCGGGATTCCACTCCACGGATAAACATGGAGCTTTATTTTGGTCTGGAAAAAGACGGCCTGCTCTACCCTACAAAGATTATCTGCAAGGAAGCGTTTTCTGATCCAGGTGAGGATCTTTCCAAGGTGTATGAAATGAAAGTCACCTATAATAAATACGAGTTCTTTTCTGTTAAGACTGAGGTTAAATAGGCAGATATCTTTTAAATTTGTAGGGTTCACACACATTATTTCAAATTGTTAACCTTCAAATCCTCTTGAGAATTGGGTAATCTGAAGCGCTCATTTGCTGGATTATATTCATAGCAGACCTTTTCTGCAGAAGGGATCGTTTCCATGCATTCGGCCCATTTATCATAGGTCTAAATTTAATGCCCCATTTCATGAGGATTTCCTGATGAGAATAGGCGAAAAATTCCCGGCCTCGATCCGTTTGGATGATTTGAATAGGAAAAGGCATTTCTTCGATGACTTTCTCTAAAAATTTCCGCGAATTAGATGCGGTAGGTCTGGAATAGAGCCCTAATACTTTCCATCTAGTACAGTCATCTATAGCTGTGAACTGATAGCGAGAGGGAGCTATTTTACAGACGTCTATTTGTATTCTTTCTCCAAGTATAGAGTAGTTATATCGTTTTACTTTTTTTCTTTCTCCGGTGGTGAGAGACAATTACAATTCTCCTGTTGCCTCATTTAAGAATCTTACCTAATTATTATTGTCGTCTCAATAAAAATCTATCGAATAGGAAAAGGCATTAAAGTAGTTAAGAAGCCCGATAAATTACGCACGGATAGGCGCATAGTTTTACGCAGAAGGGCCAAGGATATTGCTCGAATCAAAACGAGGTCATGGATTATAGGGCATTTAAGAGAGTTGTTTTCTAGTAAAGAATACAAAATTATCTGCTTACATGCAAAAAACGGGAATTTTAATTTGTATAATAAAAGGAGTGATTAATATTAGTTTTGTAAGAACACAGATGATATATTATAGCGGCGAAAATAACGTATCATGTTTCCGGATGAGGACGAAATTTAATTTTGGGCAATGATCCAATACGACAGTTTGTCCCTCCTGCTTATTTGTAGCGAATGCGAATTGAGCACATTGGGATCCTAAATAAGGAAAACCCGTATTTACGAGTTTGCACATACAGATGATGCAGGAACCTGAACAGCAAAAAAGGAAATATTATATGCCTGACAGACAAGATGTATTCGTCGGAATCGATGTGAGCCGCCGGCATCATCAGTGTTCATTTATTACTAATGACCGAAAACTTGTATCCAAGACATTAAAGATCAACGAAGATCATGAAGGGTACCAAACACTGATAGCGAGAATGTACGATATCGCTCATGAAAAAGGAAGCATGAGCTTCAACATTGGCTTAGAAGCTACAAGTCATTATCATCAGAACCTTGCTGCCTTTCTTCATTCTATCGATGATTTGGACCTCAAGGTATCCTGTATTAATCCGCTACAGACCAGAAGATTCATACAGATGCTTATGTTACGGGAACAGAATGACAAGGTCGACTCCCGCGCAATTGCGGAATTCATGTGTGTACAATGCCCTGATCAGACATCTCAAAAACGCTCAGAAATGCGGCCATTGAGAGATCTATCCCGGCTGCATGATCAGTTGGTTTCACAAAAAACAGCCTGAATAAACCAGCTACATGCATTGTTGGATCAAGTTTTTCCGGAATTCGAACAGGTCTTTCCTGATGTAAAAACTGAGCCTTTAGCATGGGCAGTGCTTTATCGCTTCCCCTGTCCAAAAAATATTTTAGCAGCAAAGACAAGCCGATTAATGAGTGTCCAGAACAGAAAGGGAGGTAGGTAATTAGGTGAGAAAAAATCATTGCAGTTGAAAGCATTAGCTAAGAAAACCATAGGGAGCAGTAAGGGTAACGTTTATTTATTTCAGATTAGAATCTTAACCCAGAATCTGAGATCTTTGCATTAGCAAATCGAAGATACTGAGAAGACGATTGAAAATACAATCAATTCCATGAACCTGCCACCCTGGAAGACGATCCCAGGTATTGGCGTACTAACCATGGCTACTTTATTAGGTGATGTCGGCGATCCGCGCCTCTTTGGTTTGGCCAAGAAGTTCTCATCTTTTTTAGGTTAACAGGGATCCTTCACTGATTCTTAGTGACAGAGTCCGTCCGATTCCCTGTTGCTCATAAAGCCGTAACCATTTATGTAAAGTCGGCCGGGAAATGCCACATTTTAAGCAAGCCTTACCCGCACTCCCATATTTTTCATACAGATAAATCCACTTCAGCCTTTTTCTTTGATTAGCATCCATGGACAGTATTTATATATTGAAAGGATGTCTATGAAATCCATAAAAAATTGACATTGTAAGGATATTTCCCACTTCGATTGAAAGCGGAATTTACTTTTTTTAAAGGACTTAGAAATGATTTAGACCTCTTTTAAATGTTTTTATAATATGGGGGGAGCTAAAGCTCCCCCCTTTTCTTAGATGGCCTCAACAAACGTGCCTTCTGAATTCCACTCTGACAATACAGGTGTACATGAACAACCGCAACCACCATACATTAGACCAATGTGCTGTACATCGGCTGGGTCTCCTTGTGTTCCACAATCACATGCACAACCTCCTAGCAGTTGATTCGATGTTTTTTTAGGCCCTTTTTTAATACTTATCATCTTGCTCACCTCCTTTGTCTATTGTTAATGGGTCTTTTCATTTTATTTTAACAATCAATCTCCATCACCCCCTTTCCCTAATATTTGAATCCTTTATGTTTATATTTTATTTAGTATAAATAGGTTATTGAGAAATAAAAAAAATAGTTACTTTTACGAACATGACTTTTTTTGTTATAATGCTATTTTAGGAATATTATTATTAAATCCTAATGCTATTATTTTGTGATTGGTCATCGAAATTATAGCAGGAGATTGGGGAATTTCTTTTATCAAACCAAAAAGTAAAAGTAGAGTTACGAATCCAATATTATATTTAATTATTTTATAATTCATACAACTTCCCGCGTTTCTAAATAGTCTAATCCTTTACTATTTAATTCAAGCAATTTACAATAAAGTTGTAGAATTTTCATTTTAGTTATTTTTTTCAGATAACAATCGATGTTTTTTCTTTCTATATTAAATTGATTGCTAATAAATGCTTGTTGATAACAGATATCGCACATTCTTACTAACCAACATTTTGAACATTGATTTATACTTCCTTTAGAATATTCATCAATGTAATATTTTCTTATGGTGTCATAATCTATCCCTTCATAAATATTACCGACATTAGGAGCAGTATTTCCTATTCTTTCACATACTTTAAATTTTCCTGTTGCGGTTACATATAATTTTCTTCCACCGGGTATACAACATCCATTTAGGAAAGCCATATTAATAGGATGATCAATAACTGGGCTTTTTACTATTTTTACTAAGCTTTT
>JAWLEN010000071.1:0-11296 GCA_041686095.1 Candidatus Aminicenantota bacterium | reverse complement strand
TAAAGCCATAATTCATCACCATCATCAGGAATAAAAAAGCCCCTATCTTCAATGGCCTTTCGGATCGATTTGTCTCTGCCAAGCAGTTTGTTGCTATGGTTGAAATGTGTAAAAAAGATATCAGTTTTAGATTCAATTCCTTTGAAGAACTCCATACTTTTCATAATAAGAGGGTGTCTTTTGGAGCCCCTTCTGTCAGAATAAAAGGTCCCGTCCAAAAACGCATAATCAACAGAAGCAACGATATCTCTAAAGCGCTCTTCCCAGTAGTCGATATCAGGAATAAAGAGGAGTGATTTGTTCGGACCTAAGATTTTATACCCAGCCATATCTGAATGTTTGTCATGTGGAACCTTGACTGCTTCGAATGCGATCCCTTCATCTAATGGAATCTTTGTATTGAACTCGAATTTTTTAAGCTCAATGATTTTTTTCTGGACCATATACTTCCAAGGCTCATTCTCGGAAAGGAATCGTCCCATTATTTTTGTGCAGTAGACCGGGAGCTGCCGAACAGTGGTTACTTCAGGTCGAAATTGAATAAGTCCAGGATAATGGCCAATGTCTGCATGAGTCAGTAATATACCATCTATGGGATTTCCTTTCATTCTTTTAAATCCTGGATCCACAGATTGGATCATATCCACTTGGCGTGCTGTATCAGGAGTAGCTTCCATCATGAATGACTTTCCAGTTGAAAAATTGAGTAATCCCAAAGAGACAACCTTTCTAGCAAGTTTAGGATTTCTTCTAGCAAGTCTGCAGTTTTCGCAATAACAGCCCATCTGGGGGAAACCGCCATCCTGAGCAGTACCGAGGACCTTAACCATCACCTCAGACTCTCGGTCTTGAGTTTTGTTTCCTCGAGTTAACTCTGAACTAAATTGACCTTTTCCAAAAATTAATGTTCCCGCACACACAGCTAACGAACCTTTCAGAAAATACCTTCGTCCGATAAAATTTATATTACTCATTTTATTTTCCTTTTTTCTTAAAATTTTCACTTTTATGCGAATAGAACTTCTTAAGTATTTTCCATATCCCTAAGTCTATGCATAGGATTATCCTCAAATATCTATCTTGAACTTTTTGAGCTTTTTTTCATCCAGCTCTACGCCTATGCCAGGAGTATGAGGGACCCTGAGAATTCCCTTTTCTGGCATCAGCCTTTCCTTCAACACAGTGTCGACCAATTCTTCGGGTCTGTTAGCCCCAGGATTTTCAGGAAAAATGATGTTGGGCGTAGAAGCCACAAGATGGACTTCAGCCGCATCACAGATTCCTAGAGATGCCATGCTTCCCCTGTAGCAAGGAATATTAGCTGCCTCACAAACAGTCGCAATTTTTTTGCATTCTGATAGTCCATGCATAACAGATTTGATGTTGATGATATCTGCCGCTCTATTTTCGAGGAGATGATGCACTTCATGAACATCTCCGACGGCTTCATCGGCCATAATGGGGGTATCTATGGCCCGGCAGATCTCTGCCATACCAGAGACATCGTACTTTGAAATCGGCTGCTCGATACGCAGAAGATCAAACTCCTCCAATCGACGGAGTGTCTTTAGAGCCGCAGCTCGTGAATAGCCCTGATTAGCATCAACATATAGACCAATATCACCTCCTACGGCTTCTCTCACAGCCTTAAGGTTTTTAACGTCCTGAAGAGGATCCAAACCGATTTTCAGCTTAATGAGACTCATGCCCGATTCTACTTTGGCCACAGCTTCCTCAACAACCTTTTTTGTCTTTCCGATACCAATGGAATGTATGGAAAGAGGAACCTCCTCCCGATACAACCCTCCCATAAGTTGGTAAAGGGGAACCTCCAATGCCTTTCCCATGATATCCCACAGAGAATACTCCATCCCTGCCTTTGCAACCGGATTCCCCTTTATCACCTGGTCAAAACGAACTAAAATTTTTCCTAAGTCAAAAGGATTCATTCCAATAATGGCCGGAGCAAGATATCGGTCAATAGTAAACTTGACGGTTTCAACACTTTCCTCTGAGTAGATGGGCAATGGAGCGGCTTCCCCAATACCTAAAATTCCCTGATTCGTATAGATACGGAGAACTACATAACTTCGTTTATCCACTACACCGAAGGAAAGCACAGCTGGTTGATGGAAGGGAATTGTAATGGGGGTAGCTTTAATGTCAGTTATTTTTAAGTTTTTCATGCTTAATCTCATTCCTCCACTTTATTCTTTATTTGAATAAACTAATATTCTATCAAACCATGCTTTTTCAAGTCATTGATAAATTTTTCGTAGAAAAAAAGAGGACTTCTTCCGTATTCTGTACTGACAGCGTAATATATATCGAGGAGATTCCGTTTGCCGTCAATAAAATTGATGATTTCAGTCCTCCGGTTGATCCAGTCTGAGTCTATTTGGCTGTAATCCCGGTACCATTGCCTCTCTTCTCCCATAAGATCCTCAAAGTAATACTGTGAAATGGGGCCCCTGAACAATCTCCGAGGCACAATTTCCTTCATGTCCATCTCTTCTGATGTCAGCGTAAAAGGCAGTGGTTTGATTTTCTTCATTTTACAAAGAAGGTCATAGAAAGACTGCAGATTTTGTTTCTGAAGCAAACCAAATGATTTCAATGAATCTATCAACGAATCCATAAGTTTCCTTTGTTTTGGGGTAGATAAAAGTTCCTCCACCGAACCTATGGCCTTGGTCTCCTTCTTTACCAAAATATCAGTAAAGATTTTCGCTTCTTCCAAGTGCCTGGCCAGTTGGAGTTTAGCATCTTCTTTTAAACTAATACAGTAGAGGTCGTCCATATATATTTTTGTCTCCTCAGCCATTCTTTTCATGCCCTGAGCTCCAACCTCAGCGGACAAGCGGAAAACTTCTTCCTCCCCAGCATCAGCCAAAAAATGACATGCTGCCAGACTAATTATGCCGACACGCTTTAATTCTGTTGTATCAATTTTTTTCAGATCGTCCAAATTCGTATGGTGTAAAAAGTCTAAGCTGTGACCGATATCCACAGCAGGGACTCCAATAGTGGGATCACTCAACATAAAATGATCGCTTCCCCCTCTGAAACCAAGGATTCGGTAATTGAATTGTTGAGAAGATCCAGATGGAGAAATCACCTTGATGCTATCGACATATTTGATCATATGTTCCATAACATCCCCAATGAAACTGGGATTAGAAAAAGGAGTCCTTATAAGAGTCAGAATGGAGCGTGTTTTGTATAAATCTTCTCCGACCATATCCAGATTTATGCCAGCAATACCTCTCTGTCCCAGGCTTTCATCCTTTGCCAAATAGCCAGCAAAACCGTGCATCTCTTCTACCCAGAGGAATCTAATAGAACGTTTAGGTCTTTCTATGATTCTCCTGTCCATCAAGGCCTTTAGTGTCCGTGCAATTTCCAAAAGGGAGGCAGATCCACTGCAGTTGTCATTAGCGCCCGGGTTGTAATGATCCAAATGGGCAGAAAAAATTATTTCTTTTTGAGGAAATTCGCTTCCTTTAAGCAAAGCAGAAACAGTTACACTTTCAGTATCGTACTGTCGAGCTTTGACCTTGGCATGCAGCCTTACGTTGTCTCCTCTTTCGATCTGTCTCATAATTTTTTGGAACTGCAGGTGCGATAGAGAAAATCCGAAGGTCGTCTTCTCCCGCAATGATTTGTTGGATCTCAATCTGTGAAGAGGGACAAGATTGGGGGTACCCAGCCTTTCAGGATCTATTCCGGGCGGTCCAACAACCACACCCAGAGCCCCTCTTTCAATGACAGCTTCTTGATGGACTCTATTCCCGTCCCCGGTTGCCAGTACAATTTTATCCTCTACATGGATTCCTTGGTAATCTTGATCTCTATCTCCCCTTCCCACATACACAGCCTCCCCTGTGACATCAGCTCCATTACTGTAAACAAAAACACTGACCGGAACATCAGAAAACCGTGTAATAAGCTCTCCAGTATTTTCCAACCACAGCTCTGCTTCCTGAATATCCCATCCAGGCATGGACCTCCACTTCAAATGGATCTTTTCTCCATCAGCGACATGCTTTTTTATCTCAACTTCGTAAGCCTCCAAAGATCTCATTTCCTCCGTCACATATCTTGCAGCCTTGAGATAACCGGGACTTCCTCCGGATATACGGTGAAACTGACTCAGCGCTTTAATGTGTTTGGCAACTGTCTCAGCAGAATATTCATTTAGAAAAGCCTTCCATAATTCTTTTTTGATGAAATAACCGCCTGGCTCTGTACCTCTGATTTGTGCCTGAGAATTTATGGCCAAAATGACTAGTAAAAATAAAAAACGGATCAAAGAGAAGTTAACCCAAATCTTTTTAAGTTTTAATGGCTTCATCTGCACATCTCCTCTTGTATTCAATGTAAATCCGAAGGATTGCTCTCTTTTGATAACTCTCAAAATTCGCATTCAGTATCTAATTTAATCCAAATAATGATACTCTTAACCGCAACTGATCAGCATTTGGATCATCCACTTCCTGAATTTGGAAGGAAATTATAGTTTTTCTTTTTATCTCAACCTCTTTTTCGATCAGACGATCTCTATGAAAAAGAGTGAGTGTGATTTTTTTTTCGTCCCCATACATATTCAGAAGGTCACGCCAACGGCTGAAGTTCAGGCGCTGGCCATTTAGGGCTAAAAGGATATCTTCCTCAATAATACCACTCTTATAAGCTGGGGAATCTGGGGCAACATATTTTACCATGGCAAAATTATCATGGGCTTTCTCTGTTTCGATACCTAGATAGGGAGTCAGTTTCTCCTCTGTTATCACAAGTTTTAGGCCAGCAGATTGGAGTAATTCTTGATAGGGAATATCTGCTGTTCCTGCAATATATTTTCTGTAAAAATCAGAAAAATCACTTTCAGAAATATGATTAATGATCTGAAGCAGCTCCTGGTTTTTATAGGCACGATTTTTCTTGGCATAATTTTCATTCAAATATCGAAGGACATCATCGAGGCTTCTTCGGTTGGAAGTCCTTTTTCTGATCTCACAATCGAGTAAAAAGGCCACGACCGCTCCTTTAATGTAATACGATATGGTTGTATCCAAAGCATTATCAGGTTTAAGCGTGATATTTAAACTGGCTTCTTCAAGACTCATGATCTTTTTTGCGGGCTTTTTTTCGAATTCTGATATTTTCGCAGCAAGATCTTGATAGAATTTCTCTTTACTCCAAATGCCAGCCCTGACCAGAATAAGGCTGGTATAATATGACGTAATACCCTCTGTAAACCAATGGCTCTTTGTGAGAGGAACCTTGCTATAACAGAAAGGTCCCCACCCTTCAGGTTTTATCCGCTTTATGTTCCAAAGATGAAAAAATTCATGTGCTGTCACAGATATGAAATGGTCATAATTGCGTCCAGCAAGAAAATCCTCCCGGTTAAAACTAATAGCTGTTGAATTAGAGTGCTCCACTCCGCTACGTCTTTCTCGGTATGTCAGATGGTAGATAAAGGTATATTCTTTATACGGCAAATCTCCAAAAAGATTTGAACATGTTTCAACGATTCTTATGATGTCTTTTTTTATGTGAGATACATCTATTCTTTCACATCCATAGAAAACGAGGTGATGGGGCTTCTCTTTTACTAAAAAGTCAAATCGTGCAAAGTCACCGATTTCAGTCGGACAGTCTATAAGTTCGTCATAACTGCTTGCAAAAAAAGGGCCGGAAGGAGTCGAACTTTCCAGCCCTGTGGCAATTTTCCATGTTTTCGGCTTTTTGATAGTAAGTTTCACTGGTGTGTTTTCTGCATCCACCACATAAAGGAATACGGACGCTCCATTGAAAAAAGCATGGGTTTCGTCAATATGGCTGCCGATGTTGATATCATGAAGATTGTTTGCATAAACCTTGTAGGTCAGCTTTATAGTTGACTCTTTGCCCTTAAACACGCGCCATGTTTGTTTATCTAATTTTATGATATGTAATTCTTGTGAGTTTGATTCGCTTGCTTTTAACTCTTGAATATTCCGGGCAAAATTACGGATTCTGTTATATCCTGGCATCCATGCAGGAATGGCAACATCGATGTGGGACTCGGTCACATTTTCGACTTTCATAGCGACCTTGAAGAGATGAGTATACGGTTTATGAACATCCATTACATAAGAAATCCTTAATTCGTTTCTTGAGTTACTTGAAAGCGGAATGATTAGAGTAAAAAATAATCCTATAAGCAAAAAACAATTTCTCAACTTTGTTTTAAAAGGTTTGATTACGGACATTTACCCTCCTCGGACAATTTCTCCCTATTTTAAGGGGGATAACTTTCAGAAATGAAACTCATTTTTTTTCTGAGATTTTCCATTTACAAATACAGTCCTTTGGGGAACCGCTCACCGAAAGGTTCATTAAAGCGTTATGATTTTCGACATCCAGGTCATCGTTTTTATCAATGCCTACGCCTACAATTAACAATTCACTGGGGGGAAAGTTTTCTCGCTGATAGCTAGGCATATTAATAACTCTTCCCTTAATCATTTCCGGCGATAAAGCTTCACCATCTAATTCATACAGAATTTCATAACGGATATTTTCATCTTTAGAGTAGGATTCCAAATGTGTGCAATTAACCAAAGCCCATTTACCCTCGATTTTTACCAAAGCCATCATATGCCCGTCGATTTCCACATTCTCTTTACGTGGCTTTCCTAGTGAGGGACATGCTTTTTTGAACTCCCTCACATTAGCGCCCACCACAAATCGAATATCCTCTAATCCAGCTGCCTTTGCAAGGGAAATAAACAGATGAGCCATGGTTGTGCATCCATCTCTGATATGGTGTTTGATCGCTTCACTTCCACTAACCACAAAAGCCATATCCTGGGCCAACATATTTTTGTTTTTTATAAGATTTTCATAAACCTTTATATTGTGCTCTTCAAAAAAAATCTGCTTCAACAGGGCTTTTCTCTCTTTGTATTCATCATCCGTAAGAACCCTTTTGAGCCTATTGCGGTTCAGCTCCTTTAGTCGTCCTTTTTTTGACTCAAATTCATCCTTATAATCTCTAAAAAGAGCTGGGTTGCGGATCCATTTTTTCAATTCCTGTCGGTCAATTTTTATAAAGAGAAAATTGTCATGAGTGATTTCTATAATCTTATGGACAATTTCCTTATCACTTCCCCATATTTTGTATTTCTTAACAAACTGTCTAACCGTTTCTGTGACCTCAATGGAATCCGCTTGATATCCCTGTCCAAAAATAAATAACGGGAATGAAAAAATCAGAATGAATATTAATCGCATATTTCCTCCTTTACTTGAGTCTCGATAACAACCAAATCATAAAATATATGAACCCTAAATCAAAAATAATTTATGACGAAACAATTATCTTAAATGGTCTGAAAAAAAGCTTGATTTAAGATTCATTATTGTATAAAGTATTTTATACACAACTTTATTGAATGTCAAGAAGAATGCTTTTACTGTCGATTAAAAGTAGGCGAAAATCATGCGTTCTCTTTTTAATTTTAAAAAGTTCAATTAAAATATGGACAAAATTTGATATAGATAATTTCTTTTGGGCTTATTAAAATATGGTCAAAGATCTTTACAGCCTCATTGAGTCAATTAATTCCATTGTATGGGATTTTCCTGTCATTATACTTCTAGTTGGCACAGGCATTTTTCTTACTTTAAGATTAAAAGGATTACAAATCAGGCGGTTCAACCTAGCTACTCGTTTCGTTTTTCAAGGAGCAAGAAAAAAGGATAAATCCGAAAAACATAGTGGAGATATTTCTCCTTTTCAGGCCCTCTCCACAGAGATAGGAAGTATCGTTGGAAACGGGAATATTGCTGGAGTGGCCACAGCCATAGCCTTAGGAGGTCCAGGAGCATTGTTCTGGATGTGGTTGTCCGCATTTTTTGGGATGGCCACCAAGTACGCGGAAGTTGTCCTGGGTGTTAAATTTCGACTTAAGGCTAAGGATGGCACTACTGCAGCGGGTCCCATGTATTATTTAAAAAACGGACTTCGTATTCCCTTTTTAGGGGGAATATTTGCCTTTATGCTCTTGGTAGGAAATTTCTTTACCAGTCCACTCCAGCAGACTAATTCCATTGCCCTGATTTTCCAATCCAAGCTAGGCATCCCACGTTATATCTCAGCTGCAGCAGTGACCATTATAGCCTGGATAGTCATTATTGGCGGAATCAAATCTATTGGAAGATTTGCCGGGAAGATAGTCCCTTTCATGGTCATTGTCTATGTCCTAGGATCATTAAGTGTAATTCTTTCTCATATATCACTGCTTCCTTCTGCTTTGAAGCTTATTTTCGTCGGGGCTTTCACTCCAATGGCAGCAACCGGAGGATTCCTTGGTTCTGCCGTTCGCCAGACTATGAGATATGGAGTTGCTAGAGGAGTCATGTCCAATGAAGCCGGAGTAGGGACCGCTAGTGTCATCCACGGAGCAGCAAAGACCAAGGATCCAGCTCGACAGGGATTGGTTGCTCTATGGGGAGTATTTGTGGATACAATTATTGTCTGTTCATTAACAGGTATTGCCATCGTCATAACCGGTCAGTGGTCCAATGGCCAGACTAGTACGGCATTGACTGCTTCTGCTTTTGACACGGCTTTTCCTGTGTTTGGCGGCTTTATCGTTCTATTCAGTTCAGTGCTGTTTGGATTCACATCACTAATCAGTGGAGCTTATACAGGAGGCCAGAGCTGCGAGTTTTTTCTGGGATCAAAGGCTAAAAAAGTGTACTACTGGATCCTTTGCGCGATGATGTTTTTTGGCGGTATCATGAAGGTAGAAGCTGTCTGGTCTCTAGGAGATATTGTCAACGGATTAAAAATCGTTACAAATGTCATTGGCCTGATTGGCCTGAGTCATATCACTGTCCGAATTACAGATAATTTTATCAGCAAAAGGTTTAAACAAAATCATGACTAAACCAAACAAACCTTGATTAAAGGAGGCAACAGAATGAAGGAAAAATTTACTATCGTTTTTTGTTATAATCCCGCTTATGTGCCGCCACAGGTCATTGAAGTTGCCAAACGAGATTTGCCTGAAGGATTTGAATTAATACCTGTTGAAAGAGATGCGCCAAATGAAAAAAAATTAGCCATCTATAAAAGGGCTGATTTTCTGATGGAGTTCTCCGCGGATCCCTCAACAGAAGAGTTTGAAGCGTTGTGTAACGTAAAAATGATTCAGTTATTGAGTGCAGGCTATAACAATTTTGACATGGAGACAGCCAATAAAAAGAAAATTCCAGTTGCAAACAATCACGGCAACTGTGTGGCTGTTGCCGAGTTTACAGTTCTATTGAGTCTTGCCCTTTTAAGAAAGCTCGTAGTCCATCACAACACCACAAAAGCCGGAAAATGGCTGGAGCACAATCTGATGGTGGAAATGGGAGAATTGGCTTGCAAGACTTTTGGAATCATTGGGATGGGTTTTGTAGGTAAAGAGTTAGCCAAGCGAATAAAAAGCTTTGAATCAACAGTATTATATCATGATATCCGCCGCTTAAATCCAGATCAGGAAAAATCCTTAGGTATTGAATACACTCCTTTAGATGAACTTTTAAAGGAGTCGGACATCATCAGCTTAAACTTAGCCTTAACTCCCCAATCAAGGAAATTGATTAGCCGCAAAGAATTGGAAATGATGAAATCGACGGCATATTTGATCAACGTATCTAGAGCTGGAGTTGTCGACCAGGATGAACTGTATTGGGCACTCTACCATCGTAAAATTGCTGGAGCAGCTATTGATGTCTATCTAAAGGAACCGCCCAATCCGAACAATCCGCTGTTTTTACTGGACAATGTGATTTTTACTCCTCACATGGCAGGAGCTTCACTGGATACGTGGGCAAGGCGAATCCAGATTGCCTATGAAAATTTCAAGCGCATCGTTAACGGCCAACCCCCTCATTTTGTTGTCAATCCAGATTTTTAACTTTCACTGATCCATTTTGAGCTTCATTATATTCTTCATAAAATTAATCATCTTCTATATGTATTCCATGAACTTAGTTGGTTATTTAGCTTCCCCTCAGATTTGACTTTATTTGAGTTTATTCAGAAATATGTCTATCGTCTATGGAAACTACTTATATACAGGAGTTCTCCATTCCTTATAATCAGGATCGTTTCCTCTGACGACATCAAGGTAGCAACTTTTTATTCTATTTGTGATTGGGCCAACTTTTCCCTTCGCAATCAAATGTTTATCTATAGATACTATAGGAACGACCTCCATAGCCGAACCGCAATAAAAAACTTCATCAGCAATATAAAGCTCAGTCCTGTCAATATCACGCTCTATTGCATTTAAACCAATTTTTTCTTTACAAAGATGGATTAAACTATCTCTAGTTATTCCTTCAAGTATATTATTGGATACAGAAGGAGTTATAGGAATGCCATTCCTAACAATAAATATATTGGAGCCAGCGCCTTCCGATAATTTCCCATTCTCGTTTAATATTAAAACATTATCATATCCATCAAGACTTGCCTGGATCGCGGCTAATCGGCTATTTTGATAATTTCCAGCACATTTAATTCTAGGAGGAGTCGAGTTGTCGGATATTCTTCTCCAAGAACTCACAGCACAGTTTAATCCTGTTTCAGATTTTTTTGATATCCTTCCCATTGGCAAAGCAGCTATAGCCGATCCAATTGGTTCAGTAGAAATCATAGACCCGTCATCCGAAAGTACAAAAATCATAATTCTTATATGAATATCTTCCTTGAAACCATTCTTCTTGATGAGTTCAATTATAATATCCTTGAATTGTTCGGCTGTATATAGAAATTTCATCCAAGTTAACTCCATGGATTGAAATAATCTATTCAAATGATCATCAAGCCGAAACAAATTAAGCTGATTCTCTCCAGCCATCCAATATCCTCTTATGCCTTCATAAACAGTAGCCCCATATTTCACAGATGGAGTAAGAACATGAATTCTGGCTTCTTCATAGTCAACAAATTCACCATTCAAAAATAAATATTTAACATCTGGATTACCCATATTATTAACTCTCCTTTTTAATGAAATTCTTTATAAAAGTTATTTCTCAATACTATATAATATATTTTTTATACAGATAATAAAACTATGTCAAGTTTTTTTGTTCAGAATATATTGCATCATCTATAGCAAATATTTTGGAACAAAAAAATCAACATATACTATTTCAGGTGATTAGTTTATTCCTTGGGAAAGGAGTGGGCCATTACTAAGGAGATAATCAAATAAGAACCTAAGAAATGTTCTTCATGTTTATT
>JAWLEN010000198.1:0-2632 GCA_041686095.1 Candidatus Aminicenantota bacterium | reverse complement strand
AGTTGAGTCAAAGCTTCGAGGTCTTTCCTGTGGATCTTTTCTATAAAGGAATGAGAATAAACTCCCGGCCATGAAAGAGGGATGTCCACGGCACCTACCGGCACAAACACAGAACCGTCGTTGCCTCCTTTGGTGTTTCCTATTTGGATGGGAATGTCATTTGACTCAGCAATTTTTTTGACTTTCTGGACATAAATCCAGGGAGTGACATTACTGCTGTCAACAGCGCGTATCACAGCTCCTTTGCCTAAAGGAAGACGGGCAAATCTTTGAGTGTCAAAAGGAGCCTCTGAAGACACAAAAGTGTCCACAGGAAACACATAATCAACATCCAGTGTCTGAGCCAGTTTCGAGGCTCCGTACAGTCCGATCTCTTCTTGAACATCCCATGCAAACGTAATCGTTTTTCCTTTTATTCCATCCCAGTTGATTTGGGTCACTGCATCCAATAGAACAGCACATCCAGCTCGGTCATCCACACCTCGAGCAGCCAAAAGCTCGGGAGAAAGCTCGGTGATTTCCTTTCTTATGGTTATTTGGTCACCTACCATGATTCCTAAATCTTTGACTCCCCGTGAGGTATCCACTCCTAAATAGATCTCTATATCAGAGGTACTGAAATAAGAATCGTCTGGTTTTCCTAAGATGGTGTCAGTCCGGGGCATAACCACTCCGTCCACAGGGCCGCCTTTGGTGTAAACTGTGACTGCGTGACCTTCATACATTTTAGGAAAAAAACCGCCCCGCCCCTCTACTTTCAAGGTCCCTTGTGAAGTGATTTCATGGACAATAAGACCTATCTCATCTGTGTGGGCAACAAACAAAAGATGAGGCTCCCCCTCCCCCACGGTAAACCAGATATTGTCCATCTCATCTCTTTTCGGATTCAAAAACTTGGGAATCGAGGACATGACAAAATCAGCCATTCGGGCCTCTTTCCCGGAAACCGCAGGAATCAACAGCATTTCTTTCAGCAAGCTCCATGCTTGAGTCTCAGGCTCTGGGGAAGAACAGAATGGATTGGAGAATAAGACCAACAAACAAACCATATAAATCAATATTCGTCTCATGGGCTTCTCCTTTCAGAAACAACAGATGCTATCAATTTGTACATCGCTGCAATGTCTTTTAAATCAATGACTTCTGATGGAGATGAGCTGAATTTTACCGGAAGAAAAAAGCCGGCAAAATCCTCATTCTCTTTTAAAAAGGCATTGTAAAGCAACGATCCCCTGATCTCTGCTCTTTGAATGGGGATTCCCTGTTCTTTGGCATTTTGGACAATCCATGAGGCTGTTTTTGTCTCAGACTCTCCATTTATGATGAGAACTGGCCCCTTCCCTATTTGAACTTCCTGCTTATAGAGAGAGTCTGTGGGAAAAATATCAATGATTATATTTTGAGAAGAATCCAGATATTTTTGGGCTCTCACTCCACCCACACTTGCTCTGGGCCTGGAACCGCGGGCAGCCATTAGGGTTTGAGCCAGCCAGGCAAAATTGATTTTTCCTTGACTCCCATCAGAAAAAGTATTTTCAGCCAGTTTTAAAACCAGCGCCGCACACGCTTTTCTCCCCATAGAATAACCTGCTATTTTCCCATCGGCCAGATGACTTATTTTTTTTCCTGGAGTGACCGGCGCGCAGTTGAGTATCCCCTGATCCAATGCCTGTTCTCTGCTGGAGGCACCAATATCCAGTTTCATTTTTTGCAGAGTAAAATATTCATGAAAATTTTCTCTTTCTGCTCTGGGAAAGATATGAAGAGAAGGAAGTGCCATCACAGCTTGGACCGTTCCGTCCTCTGTCCACACTTGCATGGGATGACCCGGGAAAAAAGAATCAAACAGAGGATGTGGGGCTGATACCACCCTGTCCAGAGTAAGGTATCCCTGGGGATCAATGCCTCCCACTATGTATCCTATTTCATCCATACCGCAGACTATGGATAGAGAAGGAAGACTTCCTTCAACAGAGAAATAGACATTTCCCAACAAACCTCTGCTGATGCCGTTTTCATCCGGAAGCTGCTGGATGATCTTTTCTGCCATCTGGTCTTCATATCCTGTGGGACAAGGAATAAAAAACAGTTCCTCAACATCCTTCTGAGTCACATCATCCTGCCCCATTAGAGGCCAAAAAAGAACCAAAAAGATAGCCCCTATTAAGAAAAACCTACATCTCAAATTCATATGCCCTCCTTTCAAAAAAATAAATTTATTATATTAACTATTCACGGACCGAAGTTGCTTTAAAGGAGAAGGGCCAAGGGATGAGGAATCCCCTGTGAGGGCTGAGCGGGCATGGTTCCTCTATAGAGGAGAGCGAAGACCGAACGGGAGAGAGATTCCTCGCTGGGGAATCGAGCGGGTGACGAATCCCTTGCCCTCTCTCCTGACATTTTTAGCGAGCACAAGCCATACCTTAATTTCATCCTTAATATTTGATCGCTTGTGGTATCAGCAGAATGGGAACACTGTTTTCTGAAAAAATCTTATTGATCTCCCTTGCCTTTTCACCCAGATATTCATTGGTCAGGCTCATTCCATCCTCAAATTCCTGCTTCAGTTCATCAAAATAATCCATTTGCATCTTAGTGGGAGCTTTGTTCACACTGTCTATGGATTGAAACA
>JAWLEN010000070.1:0-11475 GCA_041686095.1 Candidatus Aminicenantota bacterium | reverse complement strand
AATGAAAGAAAAATATTTTTTAACAAAGTGATCCACCTGTTTTTTTGTCAGGGGCACAAAACCAAAAAGAGGACTGTAAGCGGCATTGATGACATCAAACACCTGATCTGCATAGGGAAGGAGATCCTTTTTTGATTTGACTTTTAAGGTTTTGAGTTTATGTCTCTTAAGAATAACATCAAAGATCCGGGCAGCTTTTTCCGGAATTTCATCAGGAGCTTTCACTTCATACTCCACATAATCTGCTTCTTTTCGATAGCCTAGATTATTCATGTGTTCAGGGTAATATGGATAATTGTATGCTGAAGCAAAGGTGGGAAGCTCATCAAATCCATGGATCAGCATTCCCTGCTGCTCAAAGGTGGAAAAACCCATGGGACCGTTTATTCCCTCCATTCCCTTAGAGCGGGCCCAGTCTTCTATATCCTGAAAAAGAGCTTTAGACACTTTTTTATCATCAATAAAATCAAGCCAGCAGAATCTGGCCCATTTCTTTTTCCAATATTTGATAAACCGTGTGTTAACAATGCCGGCGATCCGTCCTGCGATTTTGCCGTCTTTATAGGCCAGCATATATTTGGCTTCACAGTGGTCAAAAGCTGGATTTTTATCAGGACTCAGTGTTTCTATCTCTCCCTTGATCAGCGGGGGGATCCAGTATTCGTTGTTTTTATATAAAGAAAAAGGGAAGCGGACAAATTTTTTTAAGTCCTTAGGATTTTTTACTTCTCTTAGCTTGATGGACATGATTGCTCTCCTTCCAGCAGCCTGATAAAGTCACTTATTATTCATGACCATTCTCTTGACCTGCTTTTTGCACTTAGACATATTTCTCAAACAGTTTCCATAAATAGCCACTTTTTCAGCTTCTTTATTTCCTCCCCCGTGTTTGGATCCGAACTGAAGCAGTCCCCCTTCATTCGAGGCCACCAGCACTCTAATAAATTCATTGAGCTGGTATTGATCTTCTATGGGAACCCCTTTTTTTCTGGTGAGAAGTTTTTTCATTTGAGGCTTGTATTTTTCGTCTTTGAGAAGCTCTTCATAAGGAAGGTTCGGAGGAAGGCCACCGGCCATATCCTGGAGAGTACGGATGGCTTCATGAAAATATTCACTGGAAATATATTTTCCCATGTTTGCAAAAACAGTATCAGGAAAAATAGCTCCGCTTGCGGTTTCCTTAGCGGAATGCACCGCTGCCTGGGCCATTCCCCTC
Organism: Candidatus Aminicenantota bacterium; assembly: GCA_041686095.1. Lineage (GTDB taxonomy): Bacteria > Acidobacteriota > Aminicenantia > Aminicenantales > Aminicenantaceae > WJMT01. The sequence goes on along the minus strand of JAWLEN010000070.1, from coordinate 10,259 downwards.
ACGATGATGGCGGTTTTGTAGATATTAAATATTTTTTCTGAGGTATTGCTTAAGAAATATTCACCTTTGGTTCCATTGTAATCAGAAATCAGCATGGCTGTTCCTGTCATGATATCGTAAACCGCGGGTTTGCAGGCGGTGTATGAGAATCGGTGCAGGGAAGCGAAAAGATTGGCAAAAGTGGCGGCGAATCTGTATTCTCGGCAAAGAAAAACTCTTTCCTTGGGAACAAAAACATGGTTAAAGATGATCATTCCCTCTTTATTCAGATATTTCAATCCATGACTGGGGCTGTATTCTCCATGAAGTGATGTGACATCAGGTCCGAGAACATAACGTTCAACTCCCTCCGCATCAGCAGGAACAGCAAAAGCTACTGCAAAGTCTTTGTCCTTTTCTCCATACTGCAAACCAGGCAGGGCAATGATTTCTTCAGTGTACAGGCTCATGGTGATGGGAATTTTCACTCCGCTGACATAGATTCCTTCATCGGTTTCTTCCTCTATAAAAACATTGCTGTGTTTTTCCTCCTGAAGATGGGGGGGTATACTTCTATCGCCTTTGGCATCTGTCACAGCACCTGTAGGAGCGATATCATTGTCTTGGATATAGCGGAGGTATTTTAGAAAGCGTTTGTGGTAATCGGTCTTGAATTTATTGCTTTTGTCGACTTGATAGGTTCCCACATGGAGAGCATGAAGAGCATCTCCTCCCACACATCTTTGGGCACAAAAAACCTCGCTGGCCAGAGTTTTGATCATTTTTAATTTTTTTCTTAAATCATCTTTGGTCTGGGGAATGTGATTGAATCGGTTGATTATTTTTCCGGTTATAGGGGATTTAACAGTCATAAAATCCTTATATTTTGGGTCTCGGGCAAGGTCGTAACTCAAAGCCACCACATTGACCCCTTTTTGGATATCTTCATCATCAAAGGGCTTTTCCAGAAGCTTGTCTTTAATGATGTTTGGTTTCATTGCTTTCAAGGCATCTTTGTATTCCTTAGAGGTTTTTAAAATTTCTTGATTGTTCATTTTGTCTCCTTTCAGCAGTTAGAACCCATTCATCTTTTGAATGATTCAAACCGGTAACTATTTGATAAAATCTCAAGAGTAGAATTGGATGATAAAAGATAAGACAATGTATTTCTTCTTATGATTAAGACCATTTTGACTGGATATCTAATCTTTCAGTACTCACATCAAAATAATATAGGAATAGAGCTCATCCTGTCAATGAAACTCTTGTTAAATTGGGTACGGTTTATTTATTTACTGATTTTTCTTGGTAGGCGAACAGTTGAGTTCGCATTTGATAAAAAGGAGTAGATTTGACAAAAAAGTCTTATTTCTATAAATTGGATATGAAAATAACAAAAGAGGGATATTTGGGGAAATGGGAAGACCTAAAAATTTATTATTCTTATTAGCATTCCTCGTCATAAGTTTTTTTCTTTTTTCACAGGAGATCACCCATGACGTCAAAGTGGTGAACATTGAGGTGCCTGTGAGGGTCTTTAAAGGAGATGAATTCGTGGATGACCTCACTCTGGAGGATTTTGAGATCTATGAAGACGGGGTTCTTCAAAAGGTAAGCGCTGTTTATTTGATCAAAAAGAAAAGTGTGGAAAGAAAAGAGGAAAAAAGAAAATATACCCCTGAGACTTCACGGAATTTTGTGCTTCTTTTTATGGTCACAGACTATTTGCCCAAAGTGGGCGAAGCCATTGATTTCTTTTTTGAAAACGTCATCCTTCCCGGCGACAGTCTGACGGTGATGACTCCTCTGAAGGCATACAATTTAAATTCACAGGCTTTAAAGCTTTTGACCAAGGATAAAATATGTAAAGAGCTCAAAGAAAAATTGAGAAAAGATATGGTTATGGGCAACTCGGAATATAAGCACCTCCTGGTGGACATAAGGGCGGCATTGCTGGGAGATCCTGGGTATTGCCGGGTGCTTCTGCAAAGGCTGGAGGAGCTGAGGTACCTGGGTGAAAGGAAACTGCTCAATTTTGCGGATGATCTCAAAAAAATTCAAGGACAGAAGCAGGTGTTTCTGTTTTACCAGAAGGAAATGCTCCCTAAATTGGATCAAAAAAGCTATCATACACTCATGAGCACACGACAGCATGATATAAATTATTTGATGACCCTTCAGGAACTTAATGATTTTTACCACAGGAATTTGAGGTTCAATGTTAACAAGGTCAAGCAGGCTTTTTCAGATTCGTCCATTTCCATTCATTTTCTCTTCATCACCAAGATCAAGGATCCGACCGCTAATGATATGACTTGGAAGGAGGCGTCTGAAGATATATTCAGCGCGTTTACAGAAATGGCTCGTGCCACCGGGGGGACTACTGACAGCTCTGCAAATACGGATTATTTATTTAAAAAAGCCGTGGAGGCTTCGGAAAATTATTATCTGGTCTATTATTCGCCCAAAAACTACACTTCAGACGGAGAGTTCAAGATAATCAAGGTCAAAGTCAAAGGAAAGAATTACAGGGTGACCCACCGGGCAGGCTATTTTTCCAATTGATTGGTTTCAGTACTTTAAAATCGGTAGTCCTCATATTTAACGACTAGATCAGTCCTGGGTTGCGGCTTTTTTACCCAGAAACTTAGCTTTCTTTATGATTTTATAATCATAATCAGGCTGCTGTTGCCTGCAGAGAAGGGCATAAGGCCCAAATATGATTTTTTTATGAAAGAACATTTCTGTTTTCAATTCAGCGTCTTTTTCTTGTTTTTTTGACCGTTTTCTTCAATAAGGATCCGTTTCTCTGTGATCTTCTTGTTTTTTCGGATCAGTTGATAGTCATAAACAAACACATTGGTTTGTCCCAGGTAGGGATGATAAATGACTTCTTTGACCTTTTCTTTGCAAACTTAGTAGAGAGACAAGTCATCCAGTTTTTCGCAGTACTCTGCACATTTTTCTAAAACAGTCTCAAGGTCAATGGGCTGGCTTTTGGGGATGCCCCAGATTGAACCTAGGAGGGAGATGATGCTCAAAAACAATAAAAAAGAAATAAGAGGGAAGGGAGATTTTCTTCTCATTGAATAATTCTCCTCTTTTGCTTTTCGTTATTTATTCTATATCAGTCTGAGTAAAAGTTCAATCCTGAAAAAAATGTAACCAAAATAAGGTAAATAGATAAACCGTACCCAATTTAGTACACTAAAGAAATCGGGATCCGCAAGATTTTGGGAGCTTCCGGAGGAAATATTGTGGTGCTCTTTTCAAAAGAATTCATGAAGTGGGTTGTGTTATCCAATCTCATAGCCTGGCCCATCGCTTATGTATTGATGAGACAATGGCTCCAAAACTTCGCCTACCGTATCACCATAACTGTATGGGTTTTTCTCGTCGCTGCTCTTATAGCTGTTGTGATTGCTTTTTTTACAGTCAGCATTCAGTCTCTCAGAGCAGCCCGAACCGATCCTGTCGATTCCCTACGCTACGAATAATCACCTAAAAAAGAATTTGAAAACTTTTTCCCCCCCTTATTTCTCAGCGTTTTCGAGGATATTAATAGGATTTGTGTTTCTGAAATGGAACACAACATCATAAAATTGGGCCAGGTTGGTCGCATGGTTAAAACGATAATGATCCTCTATGTCTCTCGTGAAAAAATCGCCAATCCCTAAAAAGGGCAGAGGCTGATTGAAATATTTAAACAATTCGCTATCTTTCTCTAGGGATGATATAAGAAAAATAAAATTTTGAAAGTCTGCGTTGTGGAAAAGATAATTTGGTGAGTTAAGGAGAGGATCTGATTTGATCTCCCAAATAATGGGTTTGGTATCAGCTCCGGAGTAATCATCTGTGACAGCCGCAAAACATCCATTAGAAAAAGAAGTGGCAATGGATAGGTAGGCCGGACCCAATTTTTTTTTGAGGTATTCCCCCATAGCCGGGCTTCCATCTGATGTGTAATGAGGATTTTTGGCCACATGGGAATTGTGGGCCCAAACAGCGATTTTCTGATGATCCTCCACAAATTCTTTGAGCCAGAGACAGTGGTCAGCCATATGACGGTCGCGGACATTTTTTTTCTGGGGGAGAAGAAAGCGCAGTTCATGAGAAAGCAGATAGGAATCGATTAGATGAATCAATAGTTTTCTATGGGTTGCTTCTGCATCACTTGGATTTTCAGTAAAATAAGTACAGGTGAGTTCTTTCAATTGACTCAGAAGTGATTTGATTTGGTTATATTTCTCAGTAGACATTTTTTTATGGTCAATTTTTCCCAGGCTCTTTAATTGATTACGATACTCTCTTAAATATTCAAAAAGGCCTTTATCAAATCGATAAAGTTCGTCAAAAAGTTCATCGGTGTACCAAATATCCAACTGGCTGTCGATTCCAAGGAAATGAACTTTTTCTGGTTCTTTTTTATCGGAGTTGTATTTTTTCATCCACAGAATCAAATCTTTCAGTTCCTGGTTTCTGTGTGTCCAATACAATCCGGAAAACAATGCATTGATGTCCCCTTTTCCTTCTGTAACAAATCGTTCAATGTTTAATGAACTTTCGAAGCGAAAATCAAATTCAAATCCAAGGGCCCGCACATTATGATTTTCCACCAGATATCGAAGAAGGCGTTGTTTGAGTTCAAAAAATTCTCTGGTTCCGTGGGTCGCTTCTCCCAAACCTATGACTTGTGCCTGGCTGAAGACAGGATCTAAAAAGGTGAAGAAATCATCTGGAAAATCAAGCGGAGAAAGGTTCGGTAATTCCTGAATGATCTGGTTAAATTTATCAAGAAGGCTTTCTTGAGCAGCCGATTTTTTTTGAGAAGGAAGATAAGCAGAAATAAAAAAGAACAAAAGGATCACCAAGTAAATTCGAATGGATGTGTGTTTCATATCAAATTGTTTAATTCATTCTAAAAACGGAATACATCACATGATGATGTGCCCGGATTTTTGAAAAGGGATTATATGATAGATTTCGTGCCAAATCAATGAAATTTAAATTGAGAGTCTATAGAGTCATTTTAAGATTTCTTTAAATCTTTTTGACAAGGGATTGTATTTTTGTGAAAATTTTTAATGCCACAAAAAAATTATGGGTTCCTAAATGAAACCGAATAAGAGAGCTTTGTGTTACGCCCTGTTAGCTGGAATTTTGTTCTTCTCCCAGGGATGCCTGAGGATGTTCGTCATGAAAGGATTTCCCGCTTATACGGGAGAGATTAATCTTCCTGGAGTCCAAGAGTCTGTCCATATCTACAGAGACTCCTATGGGATTCCTCATGTTTATGCTCAAAACTCACACGACCTTTATTTTGCCCAGGGTTATGTTCATGCCCAGGACCGGCTTTGGCAGATGGAAACTTTTCGGCGTATGGCTCAAGGGCAGCTGGCTGAGATCGGAGGCAAGCCGTATGTAGAACTGGACTTTTTTATGCGACTCCTGGACGCTCCCCGGTTGGTTCAAGACCTCACAGCTCAAATAAAGGGTCCAGGTGAAGAGATGATCCATGCCTACTGTGAAGGTGTGAATGCCTATATCTCCGCTCATAAAAATGATTTGCCCCTTGAATTTTCCAGTCTTGACTTAATTCCCACTCCTTACACAGAAAAAGATGCCCTCTCCTCTGTGGTTCTTATCTCTTGGTTCCTTAATGAAAACTACAGTGAAGAACTGATGTTTTTAAAGGCTTTGAAGGATATTCCTTCCCAAGCTTTTAACGATTTATTTCTGGCTTATCCCCAGGGTACCATTCCGGCCTATCTTAACAATATCTGCCGGTGGGACATCGCCCCTTTCCTGGATGCAGCCCTTGCCTACAAAAATTTGTTTCAGTCTTTTTCAGGAAGCAACAATTGGGTCATAAGCGGTCAGAAAAGCACCAGTGGAAAGCCCCTATTAGCCAATGATCCTCATCTGATCCACTCGGTCCCTGGATTCTGGTATTTCAATCACCTCCATTGTCCGGAAATCCATGTCACGGGAGCTTCCATCGCAGGGGCTCCAGGCGTTGTGGTGGGCCATACGGAACAGGCCGCCTGGTCCATCACCAATCTGATGGCTGATTATGTGGATTTATGTGTTCTGCGTGTGGACCCCCATCACCCAACTCAATACTTTTTGGATGGGGAACCCCTGGAGATGGAGGAAGAGGAGGTCGTGATAAAAGTCAAAGACAATCCTTCACTTCAAAGAAAAATTTTCCGCACAGCCCACGGACCCATTATCACCAAGGTGGGTGAGGGAGAGGCTCAGGTTGCCTTGAAGTGGCACAAGGATGTTAGGGACAATCCTTTTCATTCCTTTTATTTGATGAACCAGGCCTCTTCAGTTAAAGATATTTTCGAAGCTGGAGCGAATTTAGGAATGATTGCCATTAACCTGGTGGCCGCGGATGTAGAGGGAAATATTGGCTGGCACGCAGCGGGCAATGTACCCATTCGAAGCGGTTATTCAGGATGCTGGCCTGTGGATGGATGCCAGAGCCGCTTTCAATGGAAAGGATTCATTCCCTATTCTGAACTCCCCTCATCCTTTAATCCTCCGGATGGTTTCATTGCTACGGCCAATGAGGACCGCAGAGGAAAGGATTATCCCTATGCCATATCTCATTCCTGGGCAGCTCCTTATCGAGCCCGCAGAATCAAAGCACGGCTGGAGGAAAAAGAAAAGCTGGATATGGAGGACTTTCAAAGGATCCAGAATGACCACTATTCTCTGCGGGCTGAAAAAATCATCTCTTTTATCAGAGACTTCAAGCCTGAATCTGAAAAATCAGCTCAAGCCTTAGAGATCATAAAAAAATGGGATCAAGTTGTGAGTGCGCAGAGCGGTGAAGCCGCTGTGTATGAACTCTTTTTGACTGCGCTGATAAGAAATCTTGTTGAGGATGAATTAGGAGAGAATCTCTATTTTTATTTTGTTAATATGTATAAGTCTCTGATTGTGGATGACCTTTTTTCTAAATCCAACTCCCTGCTTTGGGATCGAATAGACACTCCACAAAAAGAAACCTGGGAAGAGATTGTGGAGATGTCTTTGGCCGAAGCTTTAAAACAAGCAGAAAAGAGGATGGGAAGCGACAGACATGAATGGCAGTGGGGTAAAATTCATCAAATATTTTATCGTCATCCTGGAGCCGAGTCCTGGGTCACCCGTCAGCTCCTTAATTACGGCCCTTATCCTTTAGGAGGGGATAATACTGCTGTGAATTATGCTGGTTTCAACCCAACCTATGGGAAATTTGACGTGAATGCCATTCCTTCTTTTCGGATGATCGTGGATTTGGCTGATTTAGGAAAGACTCTCATCATTGGACCTATGGGGCAGTCCGGCCAACCCCGGCATCCTCATTATCATGATATGATTGATTTGTGGAGAAAAGGCAAGTACATCCCTCTGCATTTTCACAAGGAGGATGTCCTTGCCAATCATACAGACCTGCTGATTTTAAGGTAAAAGATTGTTATTTCTTTTTAAGTCTTTCAATCAGGTCCTTGATTTTTTCCTGATTAGGATTGATCTCCAATGACTTCTCCCAGGCGCGCCGCGCCTCTTCTCTGTTTCCCAGCTCCATGTAACAGGATCCAATGGAATTGAGGATTTCCACCACACTTCCTCTTATGGAAAGAGCGTTCTGATAATAATAGATGGCTTCTTCGTACTGCTTTATTTCTTTGGAAGCTTCGCCCAAATAATAAAAAAGGTCAAAGTCCTCATGTTTGGCTTGTTCAAACGGCGTCAGAATATCTCTCACCTTTTGGTACTCTTTGGTAATCAATAGCGCCCTGCAGTAGTCTAGAGCATAATCCAGCGATTCTGGTTCTCTCTCATAAGCATCGGATAATTCATTCAGCGCTTTATCCCTTTCTCCTTTATTCAGATACTGGATTCCTAAAATGTTTGAATAAAAGGGATCATCAGGGGGAGGACTGGTCTGGGCAGATATCCAAGAGCCCGGAAGCGTCTCCTCTGTGATCCTGAATTCCTGGCTTTCAGAAAAAAGCTCCTTCTCTCTTTTATCAAAAAGAGAAACCCGGATAGCATACCTTCCGGGTTCTAGTCCCTCCAGAGAGATTTCTTCCAGGAAATCACGGCTGCTTGGGTATTCACCAACCTTTTTTTCAAAATTCAGTGGGGTTTGTCCTTGTCTGAAAAAAGTGTATTTCAGGATTCCTTCTTCCCTAAGTTCCGGAGTCAAGTTGTATATCTGAAAAAACAGATGGAGCTTGTCTTTTCCCAAAAACATATTCCTTAATGTAGGATAAATCTGCATATTTCCAACCTGATAGGCTCTGTGAATTCTTCCCTGTGGAAGGTCTTTTTTTATGTTTCGTGCCAAGATCAGAGTGCTGATCTGGAGTTGTTCAGGCGGAGGCACCCTTAATTGGGTCTCAAATGAGGTGAATTCCTTGGTCACTGTGTTTTCCAGAAGAAGGTTGAAGGTAAAGTTTCCTGAGATGATGGGGAAGGAATCATACAGATGAAAAGGCCTTTTTCCTATGGCCTCAAGCTCCTCTTTTTTGAGTTCAATAGGAATATTTCTTTCCATTTGGAAAATGGTCTTGTCTTTGGAATCCGTCACCCTCAGGGAAGCCCGCAAGTTAGTGAAATATTTATCCTTATAAAAATCCACAGCCAGATTTTCAGGAACAATGGTGTAGTTCACAAAAAACAGACCTGAAGGATGCTGGAGAACATCCACTTTGGACTGGTTTCCGATGTAGTGGACTGAATAGCTGACATCCACGGTGGCTTTGTGTTCCAAGAATTCATAGGCATAGTCTTCATCCAGTTTTTTGGTGGGGTAAGTCTCCACTTCTTTGATAAAAATAGCCGAGGGCAGCCTGTAAGTATATCCTTTTCTGCCTGGAAAGTTAGAAAGAGAGGCATCAGCCAGTTCATGCCCTGCATTTCCTTTAAGAATCAAATAGGCCTGGATATCCCTGGGATCAGCCGAACGAGACATCTCTTGGATTTCGGCGGCTGTACCCGGATCCAAACTCATTCCTCCCTGATCATCAAAGGAGGCTATATCCGGATATCTTTCATGGTGGGGGACCAGATCCTTGGGCCCATCCCGCATTGGATTGTAAAGTTCATACACACCCACTCCTCCTCTCTTGAAAAAAGTGAGGCGGAAATTGGGTTCCTGGCCTAGTTCCGGCTTTCCCGTGTAATACCATATCTCGATAGGATGGATGTCAAATGTCGAGTACTTCTGGACATTATCCGGAGGACCCAGCATGATGTAGAATTTCCCTCTATCAGTTCTCCAGCCCTCTACAGGTGTCCCTCTGCCAAATATTTTATTGGCAAAATCGATTCTGGAGTAGTGCTCTTCACGCAGCTCATTGCGTTGAGTCCCCGGAGTTGGATCTCTCTGACGCCAGAATTCCTCTATGAAAAGGTCCCGTTCCCGATCTGTCTCTAATTGGAGAAAAACATCTTTTTCTGCTGGAGAAATGATATAAACGACTTCCTCTTCCAGCCACTTTTTATGCTCTTCCGAGAGATTTTTAACTTGAGCTGAAAAAAGACTTAAGGTTATACTCAAAGAAACAATCAGTAGAATTGATAATAATTTTCCCTTCATTTTTAACTCCTTAAAATTTCACCCTAAGTCCAGTCTGGAAAATAAATCCACTGAGATCTAACACAGCCTTTCGGACCGTGCGGTATCCTGTAGGCTCCTCTGCCAGCACAGCCAATAGAGGGCGTCCTTCCCCTTCCAGATAATAAAGTGTTCCCTTCTCTTCAATATCCTCATACAGCAGAGGAGGAAGAAGGGATTTCCTTATGCTGCTTTTTCCCTCAAAACCAGATATCTTTGCATACCGGCCCCGCCCTTCCAATATGAAAGAGGCCCGTGGATTGAAATTGATCTCAACTCCCAATCCACCATGAAGGCCGAATCCCGTAGCATGGGCTTGTTGTTTGATGAGATCCAGAGAAGACCAATTGGTGAATCGGGTATTTGAATAATGGGTGAAATACAAAGATACGCCGCTGTTCAAGTTGAGATTGATCAAACGGTGAAGCGGAAAATTGTAAAAAACCCCCAGCCGAATGGGGTAAGCAGTGACCTTGGGCGAGGTGCCCATTTGGTTTTCATCGTAAGCGTTGGGTTGATGGAAAATAAGAAGACTCTGTTGGGTTAAATGTATATAACCAAAGCCGATTCCGATACCTAATTTTGAATTGAGATTGTATATCGCATCCGCTAATACCTCAAAGCCTGAATCAAAGTCTTCAAACCGTCTGTCCATAACAAA
>JAWLEN010000197.1:1442-2675 GCA_041686095.1 Candidatus Aminicenantota bacterium | reverse complement strand
CACTCCTTCTCCTTCACCCATCACCACTGAATCCGCATGCTTCAGGGCTTCTTCAGGAACAGCCGATGGATGAATGCCTCCCATAACCACCTTGACTCCCTGCTTTCGGTAAGTATCCGCGATCTTATAAGCTCTTCGGGCTAGTTGAGTCATGACCGTGATACCTACCAAATCGACATCTTCTTCATAACTATCCTTTTCAAATGATTCATCCACTATTCTCACAGAGTGCTTTGGAGGAGTGTACGCAGCCAGGAGAGGAAGATTGAGCTGTTGGATTTTAAAAGTCATAGCGCTTGAATCACTTTTAGCTATCTGCTCATCTGGCTTGATCAATTTAATATTCATAGTTCTTTAAAACAGCATTAAAAGGTGAGACTCTTCTGATATGATCTTTACTCAACTTGAAAGATAATGATAAACGGAATGACACTCACAATCAATAAGAAATTATGTTTCAAGATATCTTATTGCTAGATTTTATGAATGAGCAAGGTCACCATTGCTCCATTCACGAGCCGAAATTGCTGTAAGCTCAATGAAATTCAGGTGTGGCTGAAGCGACATTGAAGATTTAGCCTTCTGATGAATTTTTTGAGGGAATCCGGCGAAGCCGGACGACGAGCATGTCTGACCCACGGACGGGGGGAGTTGCGCAGGAGCCGAGAAAAACAAAGAAGAATGGCGTTAAAAATCTGAACGGAGCATAAGCCATATCTGAATTTCATATTTTATGAATGAGCAAGGTTAGTAGAGGTTCTTGAAATGAATCCCCTGATAGTATTTTCTCAGTATTTCTTTGTAATTCGCACCGGCTCGAGCCATTCCATAAGCTCCGACTTGGCACAGCCCCACTCCATGCCCCCACCCTTTTCCGTTGAATGTAAAATATTTAACATTTCCATCTTCGTCATATTCTCTATCAATAACGAAATAAGTCTCTCTCAATCCTAAAACCCTTCTGATCCTCAGGCCGCTCACTTCTATTTCTGAATCAGTGCCTCTGATCATGAGTTTGGATATTCTCTTAGAATCACCTCGATCAATAGGGATAATATCAAGAACTTCTCCTACTGGATAAAAACGGTTGATTCTCCGGCTTATCTCTTCATTTGATTTTCTGACTCTCCATATATGATGACTTGATTTCCGGTCTAAAACATTGGTTTGATGCGGATAAAGGATCTCTAGGAAAACCACCTGTTCTTCATTTGTAATAAACTTGACTCTTTC
>JAWLEN010000197.1:0-1342 GCA_041686095.1 Candidatus Aminicenantota bacterium | reverse complement strand
TATAAAACTGAGAATTAGGTGTGTCATCCAGGTCAAAATCAAGCCCGTCGTTCAGTTTTATGTTCTTAAGAGCGTAAGTTCTGGCAGCCACAGCCTGTGCTTTCTGAGCCTCACTCTCCCTAAAGTCATAAGGAGAGAGCTCACTGGGAACCACTGATTTTAAGTAATCTTCGATATGAAGGGTGTTGATCAAGGTGATTCCTTGACTCCCTTTTTTTAACACAAAAATACCTCTGTAATCCCGGCCTTCATAAGATAAATAGCTCTGATAGCTGGAAGGGATGAAATACAGAACTGTGTTTTCAGCCAGGCTTTTGACCTTGTCACCGACCATAATCCATAGGGGTCTTGAATCCTTATCAGTAATGTCTTCTCTGATAATCCAGGGGTCATACTCTCCTATCTCATTCAGTCTGGCAATAAATCCAAGAGCATCACTTCGAGTTGGAAAATCACCCACCATAATGCGGAATTTTCCTGTAACATCAATACCCGGACTTCTGGATATAAACACTTTATGATAAACTTTATTCCTCAGTTCCTGAGCCATGAGTTCAGCCTCTTCTCTTTCATCAGTATAATCGACTTGAACCACATACTTTTCATTCAGCTTATCCTTCTTCCCTTTAATATAAGCTTCATCCGCATCTTCAGTTATTAATTCATAATTTGTCCCCACTTCATATATTTTCATTCCTGAAGAAGAGGTGATCTCGATATTTTCGAGATTAGTCCCTAATCCAATCCTTATAACCGGAGTCTGAATGGAATATCCATGGAAAAAGTTTTTTTCACTTCCGTATTCTAAAGGCAGTCCGCCCATGAGAAAAAAACAAAGAGATATGACAATAAAATACTTTTTATTTTTTGAAATAAAGTTTCTCATTTTGCTGACTTTTATATTATTTTTTTACTATTATAGTTATTTTCTGTTTATTTTGTCAATAAAAATTACAACATATTCAACTTTTTTATTTTACTGTACTATATATTGTGTCATGCATGTTTCATCAATGTTTGTATACCCTAGCGGAAATCCATGTTTCTGTCAAGGGCAAAACTCATTAAATTTTTGCCGCTTGACTTTAACCTCTTTGTCTGAAACATTAAACTTACCTTATGGAGGAGGAAAAATGAGAAAAAAAATATTAGGGGTTATCTGTCTGGCATTATTTTTTTCCTGCAGCTTTGGGAGTGATATCCACAGTCTTTCTGATGTATTCTCTCTGGGCAAGGGACTTCAGGATAAAGACGGTGACAGGCTTTCAGATCATATCGGACTTTCTATCCTCATTCCTGAGAATGCCTCTGCCTATGAAATCATTTCTGCAGCTGATATTGC
>JAWLEN010000196.1:0-2678 GCA_041686095.1 Candidatus Aminicenantota bacterium | reverse complement strand
GGGAAAATGGTGGAATACTTGAGCCTGACATTTCCTTATTTTGATGAATACAAAACCGGAAATCCAAAACTACAGGACATCCCTTCTTCCTTTGAGGAATTCCTCAAGGGAGAAAAGGGGAGTGCCCAAGGGTATTTTCTCTATAAACTGAAAAAAACTACCAAAAAATTAGCCCATAAAAAAATAGAATCATTCTCCATTGACTTTTATCTGCCTCAAAAAAATAAAGCTTATGAGGAATATATAAATCGATTGATCCAAAATGAACTAGACATCCAAAAAATAGAGATAAAATCCTATTCTCTAGATGACAGCCAAACCATTTTCCAAAAAGAAAAATCATTTAACTGGGAAGCGGATGAAGCCTGCCGTCTCATTCAAGATTTCATAAGCAGCCATCAATGGAGCGGAGAACCTCTCCATATCAATATCGGAGTCAGCGAATCTCCGGAAAGCAGAAAAAATTTAACAAAAAGAATTCAAGAGGTCTTGGAGAAGAACGAAATCAATGACTTTCAGATAGATATTTTATCTTCCTACAAACAGGGTTTCTTTTGGTTGAAAGAAAAAGTCATCCCTTCTCTTAAATCCAAAAACGTAGATCACATGGTCATCAAATTCTCCAAATTTCAAGAGGACTTCACAAAATCCAAAAGATTTTACTCAGATCCTTACCGATGGCTTCAAGAACTGTATCCCATAGATGATATCATATCCAGAGAAACTGGGATCCCTGTGGATCAAATCATCTTTGAAATGAATGAGGATGAAAAGCCGATTTATGAAATCACCACTTATGATGAAAAGGACCAGGAAATTTTTAAAGATCATTTCTCTCCCTGTATAAAAAAAGCCAGCTATCTGAACGTTCTTCCCGAATGGGGAGAGGTGGTTCGAACCACAGGATGGCTTCAAATCAAAGAAAAACAAAAAGTCATTTTTGAAAAAACGATATCCACTGACTTAGAAAAATTTTGGGATTTTTATCAGGACGAAGTGCTTCCTTCTGTCTATGATCATATCTTAAAAAAAACAGATAACAAACCCCAGTTTAAAAAACAGCCTTACTTTAAACGATTGTTGATAGAGCTCTGGATGAGTGAGCCTGATTATAGACTCGGTTTGGATGAAGAAATCATAAGCAGTCTGGAAGCCATTCATGATGAGATTTACTTTGATACTCTCGATTTCCTGAGAGGAATCACAGATATCCAAACAGAAGAGTCTGACCTTCCTGAAGACTCATCCCGCTACTCAGCCCCGGGAAACATTCTCCCCATAGTCCATCCTTCGACAGAAGGACCCGAAAACAAAGTAAAAATCACCTTTGAAGACAGATTCGCAAAATCTCCAATGATGACTTTGAGGTGGATCGATCAGTCGGGAAATGAAACCAATGAGAAAATCAAATTCGATCCCATGGAAGCAAAAAAAATAATCACTCCTGTTCTCATCTATAATTCTGAGAAAAACATGATTGAAAATCTTGTTCTGGAAGCTGAGTTTGAAAAAGAGGAAGCCTACGTTGAACTCATTGAAATCATTCATTCCTTGAGAGAGCTTTATGACCAGGGAATCATTCCCTCTCCGTTTAATTTTCCCCGTCTCCAGAATTTAACTCTAAAAATCAAACATAAAGACCTGTCTAAGGAAGAAAGTCTCCCTGTCTCTTTCCCTGAATCAGAAAAAAAAGATCGTAACAAAAAAAACATCTCAGATGATTCAATCGTTCCCACAGAGGAAATCATTTCTCCACAGATGTGTATGGATATTGTGGACAAGCTTTCTGAATTCGATCAGATCAAAAGTTATATTGGAGGTCAGTCTTATGAAGGAAAAAAAATTCCTGTGATGGAGATCTATGCTCCCATGGATCCCTATACCTCCATCCAAAGGCTGATCACTTTCAAGCCCACCCTCTACTGCAACGGACGCCAGCATGCCAATGAGGTCTGCTCCACCAACTACATCCTTAGATTTGCAGAACTTTTAGCTCAAAACGAAGAATATCAATCCTTTATAAAAAAAATGAATTTTGTATTTCACCCCATGGAAAATCCAGATGGAGCTGAACTTGCCTATAAACTGCAGAAAATCACTCCTTATCACAGCCTGCATGCGGGACGGTATTCTACGCTGGGAATTGATGTGGGACATCAAGTCAATGCAGACCATCCCATTCTTCCGGAAGCCAAAGTCAGAAAAAACCTCACCAACCAGTGGCTTCCTGACATCCATCTCAATCTTCACGGTTATCCTTCACACGAGTGGGTTCAGCAATTCTCAGACTACTCTCCTTTCTTATTCAGAGACTACTGGATCCCCAGGGGATGGTTTGTTTATTACCGAACGGTTTCTCTTCCTATTTATGAAAAATGGAAGGAGGCGGGCAAAGCACTGAAAAAATATCTCATCCAGGGATTGACTTCTAATGAAGAGATCCTCCTCTCCAACAAATCACTCTACAACCGGTATTTTCGCTGGGCAGCCCGGTGGCATCCCCATATGAATTATCTGGAAATCCAGGACGGAGTCAATGTCTATTCTAAAAGACGTTCTTCCAGAGAAAGCAAGCTGACTCAAGAAAGAAAAATAACATTTGCAGAGGAAACTCCTGAGCTTATGGATGAAACCGCCCATGGAGAATGGCTTGATTTTCTGGTTGAACAGGGACTGGC
>JAWLEN010000069.1:0-11657 GCA_041686095.1 Candidatus Aminicenantota bacterium | reverse complement strand
TGAAATTTAAAGGATAAATATGGTATAATTCTGGAGATGGCAAAGAGAAAAAAAAACAGCAGAAAATCCAAGAAATCCAAGAAAGAAGCTCAAAACCGCATAAAGCGGGATATATCAGGTATTCTACTTGTTCTCCTCTCTGTTTTTATAATCATCAGTCTTCTGAGCTATAACCCCGATGATCCTTCATGGGCATCTGTTTCTTCTGTCCACAAAAAAGTCCATAATTACGGAGGTAAAGTAGGGGCCTC
This sequence comes from Candidatus Aminicenantota bacterium, assembly GCA_041686095.1. Classification (GTDB taxonomy): domain Bacteria; phylum Acidobacteriota; class Aminicenantia; order Aminicenantales; family Aminicenantaceae; genus WJMT01. The sequence continues at coordinate 11,406 of JAWLEN010000069.1, read as the reverse complement.
CTTATCAGAAGCACTCATCCAGTTTCTTGGACTCAGCTCATTAGTGCTGCCCATAGCTCTTGTCTTTCTTGGATTCCAATCTTTTTTTCCCAAAAAAAAAGGAGGTTTCCTTTTCAGGGCCGGGGAAAGCCTTCTCATCTGTTTGATACTCAGCCCTATATTATCCATTATATTCAATCAAACCTCCTGGAAAGGAAGTGAAGTATCTGCAGGCGGTGTTATCGGAGACCTGTCTTCTTCCTTATTGATAAAGTATTTCAGCCAATTGGGGTCACTTCTTGTATTATTCAGCCTTTTATTTATTGTGATTCTTTTCTCGACCCATATCCGCATAAGGTCCATTTTTGATTCTTTGGTGAATTTTTTTAAGTTTTTGTTTAAAGAACTGAGAATCAAGGTCATTGACTATAAAAAGCAGAAAAATAAGGAAAGAATGAGAAAAAGGGTGGTCGAGAAATACTCTGAACCAAAAACCGAAAAAAAGAAGCCATCCAAAAAACCTGTAGCCGTATCAGCTCCGGCCCATCCCAAAGAGAATAAAACTTCACCAGAAGGATTTCTGTTTCCAGAATTAAAAAACAAAGGAGATTATCAATTCCCCCCGATAAATTTGCTCGATCCCGGAAAAGAAGCTGATAAAATAAATAAAAATGAGCTTTATGAAAAAAAGCAGATCATTGAAGACAAGCTCTCCCAATTCAAAGTCAATGGAGAAGTCAGAGAGTACCAGCCAGGTCCTATCATAACAACATACGAGTTTTATCCCAGTCCTGGGGTCAAAGTAAGCCAGGTTTCCAGCAGAACAGAAGATCTGTCTCTTGCCTTAGGAGCTGAGTCTCTCAGAATACAACGCATTCCCGGAAAATCATCATTAGGAATCGAAATACCAAATAACAAAAGGGAAATCATTAGGCTGAGAGATGTTATCCAGACAAAAAAATTCATGGAATCTCCTTCTAAGCTGACTATCGGTCTTGGAAAAACCATCCACGGAGAGCCCTATATATCCGATCTTTCCATCATGCCCCATCTTTTGATAGCCGGAGCCACAGGAACTGGTAAAAGTGTAGCCCTGAACTCAATCATTGCCAGCATTCTGTATAAAGCCACTCCCGAAGAGGTAAGACTCATACTGATCGACCCTAAAAGACTGGAATTTTCTCTTTATGACGGAATTCCTCATCTTCTTTGTCCGGTCGTAAAAAATCCCGATAAATCCAGCCATATCCTGTATGATGCCATAAATAAAATGGATGATAGATATCATGCATTGGGGCGATTAAAAGTACGCAATATTGACCAATACAACAGAAGAATCAAGGAAATCCAGGAAAATCCAAACGTTAAGATCGATTTAGAGGATGAAGAAAGAGAAAAACTAAAGCCTCTGCCTTACATAGTGATCATCATTGATGAATTAGCGGAGCTAATGATGATCGGAGACAAGGAAGTGGAATACTGCATAGGAAGACTGGCTCAATTAGCCAGAGCCGTTGGAATTCATCTGGTTATGGCCACTCAACGTCCTTCCACAGATGTCATAACAGGAACCATTAAAAATAATTTTTCATGCCGTATTGCATTTAGAGTTCCGTCAAAGATTGACTCTCAAATTATTATTGACACAGGGGGAGCAGAAAGGCTTTTGGGCCAGGGAGATATGCTTTTTATCCCCCCTAAATATCCAAAAATAATAAGGCTTCACAGTTCCTTTGTATCTCTTGAGGAAGTCAGCCGCTTATTAAAATACATAAAAGACCAGAGAAAACCTGATTATGATGAAAAGATAACAAAAACATTAAAAAGACCTATTGGAGATAAAAGAGTCCAATCTCAAAAGAAAGATGAATTGTTTGACAAAGCTGTGGAGCTCATTTTAAGCACAGGTCAGGCTTCGTCTTCATATCTTCAAAGAAAATTAAGATTAGGATATGCCAGAGCTGCAAGGATAATAGACCAGATGGAGCAAGAGGGAATTGTGGGCCCTTCCAAAGGAAGCAAACCAAGAGAAATATTGATCAGCGTTGAATCCTATATTGATAAGATGAGGAACAAAGAATAAAATATTTATCATCTTGGCATTTCCTATGGAGGGGGGAAGTATGGGGTTCGTCACCCGTTCGATTCCCCAGCGTGGAATCTCTCTCCCGGTTCGGGCTTCGCTCTCCTCTAAAGAGGAACCATGCCCGCTCCGCCCTCACAGGGGATTCCTTACCCCATATTTCCCCCCTCCATAGGATGCTTGCTAATGTCATGGACACCATTTATAATGACAATAATCAAAAGTGAAGAATCATAACTCATACGATCTCAAAAAAATTACTTCCAAATACAGACCTATTGTTACATTTAAAGTAAAAAAATCAATCGGCTCTCATACTCCTGAATGGGAAGATATCGTCAATGAAATCATGCTCAATACCATAGAAAAAATAAAATCAGGTGAGTTTAAAGGGGAGTCTTCAGTAGGAACCTTTATTTATACCATAACCAGAAGAAGAATAGTTGATTATATAAGAAGGAAAAAGAGAAGAGCCCATAAATACATCCCTGAATCTGATCCATTTCCTGATCCTCATGAGCAGATAGAAAACAAGGAAAGAGCTGAGATGCTGGCAAAAAAGCTGGAAGAACTAAAACCAAAATACAAAACAATCTTATATCTTTACTATTATAAGGATCTTTCAAGAAGGGAAGTGGCCCAAAGATTAGGTATTTCCCCAAGAAAAGTAAGCGAAAGAGTGCATTACGCTCAAAAATTACTTAGAAATTTAATAAAAAAATAAAATTTTCCGTATTTATGCGTTTAGTTCGACTAAATTAATGAAATTAAATTAGGGGTAAAACCGATGAAAAAATGCAGATATGAGGACCTAATCGATGATTATTTGTTCAATAGGCTGAGCAAGGGAAAAAAAGAAGAATTCGAAGAACATTTTTTCAACTGTCCTCGGTGTTTTGAGCAAATAAAAGAGAAGAATGAACTTATTTCAGTTATTAAAGATAAGGGAGACTCAATATTCAAAGATATGCGCATAGAAGAAGAGTCAAAAAACAGAACGCGAGATAAAATCTTTGGCTTTTTATCTCCAAAACCGCTCATATCTGCAACTTTAACCGCTGCTTTGGTTTTAATCATAATATTTGGTATTATTCCGAACATCACAAATGAAACCCCTGAGTTTATGATGAGCGATGACGCCATAAGAGGAAGTTCTATCACTCTTATCTCTGAAGCCATTCCATCTGAATTCAGGTGGGAAGACTTGGGAAATGATATTGAGTATAAAGTCTTTATATATAATGATGAACTCCTCTGGGAAAAAAGCACTCAAAACAACACCATATCACTTCCTGAAGAAATCAAAACAAAAATGATTCCGGGAAAAAGCTATTCCTGGCAGGTAAAAGCTTTCTCACCAGAAGGAACCCTCATCTCTTCCTCAAGTAAAGTCCAATTCACGTGGCGGAAAAATAATTAGCTAAAAAACACCGCTTTTATACAAAACTTCAGTCCTCCTCAATATTCTCTTCCTCAATGTACATCCGCCCTTTACTTTCTGCTTCAAAAGCCAGACAGCACATAAGCCGGCCGCAAAGTCCTGATATCTTGGTTGGATTTATGGTTATATTCTGCTTTTTTGCCTTTTGAATGGTCACAGGCTCAAAAGTTTTCATAAAACTGGTACAGCATAAATTTCGTCCGCAAACTCCAATGCCTCCGATCATTTTTGCCTCATCTCTGACTCCGATCTGACGCATCTCTATTCTCATCCTGAAGCGTTTGGCTAAATCCTTAACCAAAGCCCTGAAATCAATCCGGCCATCTGCAGTATAATAAAAAATGCCTTTCTTCTCATTGAAAAAATAGCGCACTCGGACCAGCTTCATGGGAAGTTTACGCTCTTTTATTCTCTCTAAGCAAAAGTCAAAAGCTTCTTTTTCTTTCTGCCTCATCCAGGCAAACTTTTCCTTATCTTTTTCTGTGACCTTACGAATAATTTTGGATGCCCCTTTTTTTGCTTTTGGGTAATCCCTGATTTTTTTGGGCGTATCCACCACCATAGCCAACTCTCCACCCAGTGACGACTCTATCAAACAAATATCCCCTGTTTTTAATTCGATATCGTTTTTATCAGCTCTTAGAACTTTTTCTAAGCGGTCTGAAAACACAAACACTATATCAGACATTTTCTCTGTCCATTAAATTAATAGCCATTGAATTCATGATAACTTTTCTATTTATATTGCTCTCTAATAATTTGATACAATCTTCAATAACTCTTAAAAAACGCAAAGATTGATTCAAGCTCATCGTTTCTTCTATCTTACTCAATTTATCCTTATAGTCTGGATTTATCAAAAACATCACAGGGCTTCCTATTTTCAATAATATCAGGTCTCTACAAAAAGATGATATCATCTCCAGTAAAGGTTTGAACTCCTCAGAAAAATTTTTTTTCTGCATTCTGGAATACTTTTTAAAGAAAGCAGCGGTCTTCCCTCCCTTTAAAAAAGAAGAAAATATATTGAATGCTTTTTTTCTCTGGTCATTCACTTCTTCCCAATCAAATTCAAGAGCTTTCTGCAGGTTCCCTTGAACTAAAAGAGATATGATTTTGGCTTTTTCTTCATCTGTTCCTCTCTCTATCAACTCTTTCTGAACATCCTGCCTGGAAATTTGGGTAAATTTTAAGATCTGGCATCTTGATTTTATGGTAGGAAGAATAGCAAACAGATTGTCTGTGGTGAGTATAATATGGGAAAACAGAGGAGGCTCCTCTAGGACTTTAAGTAAAGAATTTGAAGCCTCCTCATTCATTTTTTCTGCATCCTCAATGATAAAAACTCTTTTTTTCCCGATCATCGGCCTCAGGTAAGCTGCCTGTTTTATCAATCTTATTTGATCGATCTGTATAGTTTCCTTTTCAGCTTGGATCCTCATTACATCCGGGAAAGTCCCTATTTGTTTATTAACAGCCTCACATGAAGAACACTTCTCACAGGAGTCGTCTTTTTTTTGGAGGCAGTTTAAAGCTTTAGCCAGAACTAAAGCCGTCTCCTTCTTTCCGACTCCCTCCGGTCCGTAAAAAAGAAGAGAACCGGGAAGTCTTTCTCGCTGAAGAGACTTCCTCAAAATATTCTTTATTCTGTCATTGCCAATGATATCATCAAATGACACAGCTCCACAGTCTCCCTTATCTCAAAAATTCGACTCAATCAAACATAGGGTCATCACAAACTTGGAAAGTTTGACTCATGACTTCCTCATCGCCTATGACCAAACTCGCTTCATACATTCCAGCATCTATAATTTCTCCCCTTCTTCTCCATCTTGACGAACCATCTTCCTCTGGAGGTTTCCTCAAATCCCAGAATATTTTATGCAGGCCTTTATCTGAACCTCCTTTGGCAGTATAAATCTCCTCACCCTTCATGTTCTTTATGGAAAGCTTCACAGATTTTGTTTTTTCTTTCAAGTAGTAATAGAATGTGGCTCCAACATCAGGGTTGCTTACCCTAGCGAATTCTCCGTATGTCTGACCCCGCCTTTCATACCTGTTCCACTTAACAGCTGATTGAACCTCAAAAAGATAATGATCTTTAAGAAACACATCTTTAGAAAACTCTTTAAATGGATAAATATCCGCTATGTAGATACCTCTGCCGTAAGTGGCGATAGCCAGATCTCTATCTCTTTTCTGAATATCAAGACTCATAATGATCACATCAGGGGCTGAGGTAGACATGTTCTCCCATGTCTCTCCTCTATCAATACTCACAAAAAGGCCGTAATCAGTGGCAAGGTAAAGAACATCCGGATTGTCTGGGTCTTCTTCAATATCTCTGACCGGATTCTTCATTCCTGCGGAGATGTCTTTCCATGTCTTTCCAAAATCTTCAGTGACAAATATATAGGAATCATCTTCATTATGGGTTCTGTATCCAGAATAGGTCACATAGCATCTTTCCAGTTCATGGGCGGAAGGCTCTACTTTGGTCACCCATCTATCATAAGGGATCCGAGCCCCTTTTATATCAGCCTTGGGATTCCCTTTTTCATTATAAAATCTTTCCGTAATATTGATCCAGCTTGATCCTCCGTTAGTGCTTAACTGGAGGTTTCCATCATCTGTTCCAGCCCAATAGACTCCTGGTTCGATCGATGATTCAGCAAATGTGTATATGGTGGCATACTGGAGATTCGTGAGCTTGGATTGCTCGATCCGCTCTTTGCTGTGTTTGGATAGGTCAGGACTGATGGTGACGAATGTTCCGGGTTCCCCCCGGCTGGAGGACTTATGGACATGCTGTGAACAAACATAAACAATTCCTGGATTGTGTGGAGATAAGACTATGGGTGCATCCCACTGATATCTTTCTGGTTCTTTGCCTGCTTCTCTCTCTTCTTGAGTGTTGCGCTTGGAAAGACCAGTCATTTCTCCTGTATCCAAGTTCATTCTTCGGGAATTACCAAACTGGCTTTCGAAATAGATATATTCAGGATTCCACCAATCCCTGACTACATAAAATCCATCTCCTGAGGGAAGATATCTCCAGTCCGCGGGATAGACTCCATTCTGATTCCTGTTTTGTGAAGGGCCGATCCAACTGCCATTGTCTTGGGTTCCGCCCATCACATTATAAGGCCTCTCATGATCAACCGAGATGTCATAAAATTGCTGAGCGCTTATGGTTTCCTTCTGTGACCAGTGTTTTCCTCCATCCCAGGTTTCACTGACTCCTCCGTCATTGGCAGATAATATGTGGTCAGAGTTAAGAGGATCGATCCAAATTCCCCTCATATCCACATGGCATTTATGGGCTCCTGTCCAGGGCGTATTTTTAAAGGTCTTCCCTCCATCTTTAGAAACCTTGGAAACCACTTCAACCGCATAGAGAATTTGATCATTATTGGGATCCACTTCGATTCTCCCTGAATAACCAGCTTCTATGGCATTGACCTCAATGCTGCCTCCAGAAATCTTATATTCGGTCATTCTTTCCCAAGTTTCCCCCTGGTCCTCAGACCGGTAAATGACACCTGATTTAGTGACAGGCTCCATAGCCTTTAACGCCGGAGCATAAAGAGTTTGAATAACAAACCGGTTAAGAACTTGATACCTTCCTTTAGGCTCTTTTTCCTCTTTCTCTTCAGCTTCTTCTTTTTCAGGTTCCTGATCAGTTTCTTTTAATAACTCTTCAACCTCAGCTATTTCATCAAGAATATCATCTTGTTTTTTGTAAACTTTTTTGGCCTGTTCAATAAATTCTTCTAAGTCAACTCCTGTTTTCTTGAGAAAATCTTCATCCTTTATGAGTTCATTTAACTTTTCTGCTAACGCTCTCTCGTCTTTTGCAGAAATCGGCTCGAAATCAACCAGTTTTTTAAGAGCAGGATCTATTTCAAAGGATTTGAATTTATTGAAATAATAATCCTCCTTAAAAACATCACCGGCCCTGTAGAGCTGTCTGTTTTCCCGCTGGTCCAAACCTAAATCCACTTCCTCATCCATGCGGACATAAACAATGTTCGGATTTTTTGGATAAATGGTTATTCCATTCCAGCCAGTCTCTAATTCCATAGGCAGCCCATCAGTCAATTTTTTCCAAGTTTTTCCGCCGTCGACCGACTTGTAAAAGTGGTTTCCAGGCTGTCTGTCAATAAAGGTCCAGGTCCTTCGATAGGTCTTGTAAGCTCCGGCAATGATCACATCTGAATTGGTGGGATCTATGACAAAATCACCCACTCCTCTATCCTTTAAGTCAAGCACTTGTTCCCAGTTTTTTCCTCCATCAACTGTTTTGTACAATCCCCTTTGACAATCCATTTTGTTGTCATATAGTTTCCCTTCAGCAGCTGCATATACGATATCCGGGTTTTCATGATCCACAGCTATTTTAGGAATGAAATAGCTTTCCTCCAATCCTATATGCTTCCATGTCTTCCCTGCATCATCAGACCTCCACATTCCATTCCCATGAGCGCTGGACCGGGCATGAAGGGCTTCTCCGGTACCCACATAAACTATGTTTGAATCTGATGGAGCCGCAGCTATGTTTCCAATACTCATATTCCCATAGTCATCAAATATAGGCTTAAAACTGATTCCTCCATCTTCTGTCTTCCAAATACCTCCTGTTGCCGTAGCTACATAATAGATCTGACTCTGTCCTTTAGGAACAGCAAAATCAGTGATTCTTCCTGAAAAAGTGAAGGGTCCTATGTTTCTCCACTTAAATACATCTAACTGTTCGGCAGTCAGTCCTTCCTCTCCTAAAAGCATGCTTTGGGAAAGAAGAATTAACCCAACCAGCATGACCCATAGGCTTAATCCAGATGACTTGTTTTTCCTCATGTCTCCTCCTTTTTTTTTACCTGTCCTGTCCATAAAAACCTCATATCCTGAATAATTCAGGTTCATTATTGAAATCTTCCCTTCCCCTGAAGCATTCCTTTCAAAAACCATCCAGTGTAAGAATTTTCTTTCTCTGCCACTTCCTCAGGGGATCCGGAAGCCACAATCCATCCTCCTTTATCTCCTCCTTCAGGTCCTAAATCAATAATATAATCCGCAAATTTAATAACATCAAGGTTATGTTCAATGACTATCACTGTATTCCCTAAATTGACCAGCTCAGAAAGAACATTCAAAAGCTTATTCACATCATCAAAATGAAGACCCGTGGTGGGCTCATCTAAAATATAAAGAGTTTGACCTGTGTTTTTTCTGCTTAATTCTTTTGTCAATTTGATCCTCTGGGCTTCTCCACCTGATAGATGAGGCGCAGGCTGACCCAGCCTCAAATAGCCCAACCCAACCCTATTCAGGGTACCCAGTTTGGATTTTAATTTAGGATGGGCTTTGAGATAATCATAAGCTTCGCTGACTGTCATTTCAAGATATTCCGCAATGTTTTTTCCTTTGTATCGCACTTCCAAAGTCTCTTTATTATAACGCTTCCCTCCACACCTGTCACAGGTGACAAAAACATCAGGAAGAAAATGCATCTCGATCCTTTTTGAACCGGCGCCGCTGCATTCTTCACATCTTCCTCCGGGTACATTAAAGCTGAATCTGCCTGGTTTGTATCCTCTGATCTTTGCCTCAGGAGTCATGGCAAACAGTTTTCTTAATTCTGTAAACAAACCTGTGTAAGTCGCAGGATTGGACCGAGGGGTTCTCCCAATAGGTTTCTGGTCAACTGATACGACCTTCTTGAGACTTTCAATGCCGGTTATGGAGCCATGGGATCCGGGTTTCATTTTTGAATTATGAAAAACATTGGAAAGTTTCTTGTAAAGAATATCGTAAACCAGAGTGCTTTTTCCTGAACCTGAGATCCCGGTGACCACAGTGAAGGCAGAAAGAGGAAACCGGACATCAATATTTTTCAAATTATGTTCGGAAGCGTTCCCTATGGAGAGCCATTCACGAGCATTTCTCCTTTTCTGGGGCATAGGGATAAACTTCTCATGCCTTAGATATTTTGAAGTTAGAGAATCATAGGAAGAAACAATCTGTTTGTATTTGCCTTCAGCTACTTTTTCTCCTCCTTTTTCTCCTGCCCCGGGGCCCAAATCTAAAATATAATCTGCGGAACGGATAGTCTGTTCATCATGCTCCACCACCACAATTGAATTTCCCTGGTCTCTTATTTCTCTCAACAGAGAAATGAGCCTTTTGTTGTCTTTCTGGTGAAGCCCTATGGTGGGCTCATCCAGCACATAGAGGACACCGCGCAGCTGGATACCCACCTGGGCAGCCAAACGGATCCTCCGGGCCTCACCACCGGAAAGAGAAGAGGTGGTTCTAGCCAGATGAAGATAGGACATCCCGAGCCTGTCAATGACGTGAAGACGGGACTCAATCTCTTTCATGATCCTGGCAGCAATTAATCGGTTCTCATCTCCAAACTCAAAATCCTCGATCTCTTCCATAAGTCTGTTGACAGGAAGGCTGCTTAATTCAAAAATATTTTTATTCCTGATTTTTACAGCCAGGCTTTCTTTTCTCAATCGGCTTCCCTTGCAAAAAGGACAGACCTCCTCACTGACATGAAGCTTTCCTCGGCTGTCTGTCACGGTCTGATAGCCGATTCCATGACAATAGGGGCAGGCTCCATAAGGACTGTTAAATGAAAATGTCCTGGGTTCCAGTTCAGGAAGACTTATTTCGCAGTATGGACATAAAAGTTTCAAAGAATAAAGAACTTCATCTCCTTCAGAGTCCATAATGATGAGATCTCCGTCAGACATCTCTAATGCCTTATCCACAGCTTCCTTTATTCTTTTTTGAGACTTCTCAGATATCAATACTTCATCTATGAGAAGTTCAACTTGGTGTTGTTTTGTTTTCTCTAGAAGTATCTCATCCTCCAACTCATAAAACCGACCATCTGCTCGAACTCTGAGAAATCCTTTTTTTCTCATCCGATCAAAAAGCTTTGTGTACTCTCCCTTTCTTCCTTTTACGATAGGAGAGAGGATTTTCACCTTACAGCCTTTGTTTTTCTGCATAACTTTTTCAAATATTTGACTAGGAGTCTGGGAGCTCACTTTTCTTCTGCATTTTGGACAGTAGGGAGTGCCGACTCTAGCGAACAACAATCTCATAAAATCATAAACTTCGGTTACGGTGCCAACTGTGGAACGCGGATTTGTTGATAGGGTCCTCTGGTCTATAGAAATGGAAGGAGATAATCCCTCAATAGATTCCACCTCAGGCTTCTCCATCTGCTCGATATACTGTCTGGCATATGCTGACAGACATTCTATATATCTTCTCTGGCCTTCAGCAAACAAGGTATCAAAAGCAAGAGATGATTTGCCAGAACCACTGGGCCCTGTAACAACAATCATCTTATTTCTGGGGAGATTAACGTCAATCTTTTTAAGATTATGCTGGGCTGCTTTTTTTATTTTTATTTCATTTAACATGAATAATCCAAGTTAACCTGATCTATTCATAAAAAAATGGCGCCGAAACCTCGGCTCGTGAATAATTCAGATTAATTATTTTAGTTGTTTCTCTCATTTTAGGCAAATCCTCTTAACCCTTCGTAAGCCTTTCCAAAACCGTGATAGAGTCTATTTTACATATAAGGGGAAGGGCAAGGGATTCGTCACCCGCTCGATTCCCCAGCGTGGAATCTCCCTCCCGGTTCGGGCTTCGCTCCCCTCTAAAGAGGAACCATGCCCGCTCAGCCCTCACAGGGGATTCCTCATCCCTTGCCCTCTCCCCTTAATAAACATTATACTTAACGTGTATGGCGGTTTTAGAAATGCTTCCACTGCTGTCTTTTATATTGACCAAATTGATTGAAAAATAATATGATGATTAGGCATGGAAAAAAATATTCTAAAATCCTTAGACCGGTTAAAGGTAGAAGGAAGCCGCAATC
>JAWLEN010000195.1:0-2720 GCA_041686095.1 Candidatus Aminicenantota bacterium | reverse complement strand
GACTGTCTTCTCCGCGCACCCACTCCTTTTCCTGAAAAAAATATCCAGACAGAACAAGGCGCTTTGACATGGATCCAGGGACTTCCTGTTCTCAAGCTTCAAGGGACCGTGGAGGAACGCGGTTATGCCCACGGTTATCTATTAGGAAAACAGATCATTGATTTTTTTGAATTCTATGTTGTTGAAGACTCATGGCGGTCAGCCAAAAACTACCAAGATATTTTTGTGCCCTTTCTTGAAACACACTTCAATCTCCCTCCGGAATACAAAAAAGAATCCCAAGCTTTAATTCAGGGCATGAAGGATTCCGGCATTGAAATGAATGTGGAATCTCTGGGAAGAGAATTCAATCAAACCGACCTCCTGGCTATCAATGCTTACATCGAGCGGAGAGCCGCTTTTCCGGTTTCTTCCCCCTCTTCCTGCACCCAGTTTGCTTTCTGGGGAGATTTCACTCAGGATTCAAACCTTAAAGGAGGACTGATAGCTGCCCGAAACATGGACGGAGAATGCGATGTTCGGAAAGTCACGGTCAGCCATTTCCTTATCTATGCTGTGGATCCTTCAGAACCCGGTCACAAACGCTGGGTTTCATTCATGTGGCCCGGATTTGTGGGCACCATTTCCGGAATCAACGAAGACGGACTCTACAGCATGGAAAATGCCGGCGGAACCGGACCCGGGTCCGTGGTCAAAAACATCACTCCCTGCTCCTGGGTCCAGAGAGACATCCTGGAAAAAGGCACTCAAAAGAACACCCCCGATGAAATCTTAAATAAGATGAATCCATTCCAGTGTGATGGGGGAGGAGTGACCGCTCCGGGTTCCATTATTTTATGGGCTTCTCCTTATCAAGGACAGAAAAATCCTGCCTTTGTCTATGAAGGGGACCGGTTTGGCGGAAAAATGCGCGGTCCTGCAGATGTCCGGCCCGTCCATCCCTACACCATCATGGCCTCCAATCATCACAAGGTCTACGGATTTGATCCCGAACAACCCTATCTTTCCTTTGGAAGAAGGGTCTCCTTTTCCTCCCTCTGGAGATATGAGGTCGGGATGAATGAAATGGAAGCCTGGGCTCGCCAGAAAAAAACTTTAGGAATCCCAGAAGCCAAACGGCTTCTTCAAATCGTCTCTCACAGCAGCACAGAATATTCAGTCATTTTTTCAGCCAATGAGATGAAGATCTGGGTGGCTGTGGATGACCTGAAGACCAATCTGTGGGATGCGCCCTATTTAGAATGGAAAGAATATCATTTTGACCAGCTCTTTGATCACACCCCCTAAATAAACTTTCAACGGATCAAATAGTTTCGAGAATACCAAATAATCTTTGATTTTAGATAAGAATTGAATTATCTTTATAAAAAAGGAGAGTTATGAAAAATCTCACCAAACTGTTGATTGTATTTATGCTTATCGGATCCTTAGCCGCTCAGGAAACACGGCCTATTAGGGATGATGTGGGTTTCTGCTGGAATCCGGAGAGCATGCAGAAGCTAATAGATTATCTGGAGAGCCAGGAAAAAGAAGATTTCAGCGCCAAAGGCCTTGTAGCCGCTGTTTCTCCTCACGATGATTATCTTTATGCCGGAAAAATCTATTATCCCCTGTTCAAAATTTTGAGAACCAAAGAAGTGGTGATCTTTGGAGTCACTCACGGAACAGTACGAAATGAGATCAGCGGTCTCCAGAACATCCTGATTCTGGATGATTTTGAATATTGGACCGGATTGAATAAACCGATTCCTGTATCCGAACTCAGAGGATATCTCAAAGAACATCTCGATCCAACAGTTTTTATCACAAACAACAAGGCTCATGAAATCGAGCATTCTATCGAAGCTCTTCTTCCTTTTCTCCAGTATTTCAACCCGGAGGTCAAAATCACTCCTATCATGGTCACACCTATGCCTTTTGCGCGAATGGATCAAGTCTCAGCAGAGCTGGCGCAAAAGATCGCCGGATATATCAACGAAAAAAATCTCAAAGTGGGAAAGGATATTTTCTTTCTTATCTCCTCAGACGGAAATCATTACGGAAAAGATTTCAACAACTCGCCTTTTGGAGAAGGGGAGAAAGCTTGGAAAAAGGGGAGAGAGTTTGATCAACAGCTCATCCGTACTTATCTCACAGACATTACGGACAGCACCAAAATCCAAGGATTGACCCAAAAGCTCTGGGGAGAAACCTATCTCGACTACCGCAATACTTACTGGTGCGGTAAGTATTCCATTCCTTTTGGCCTTCTCACCACAGAAAAGACTATGGCGATCGTTACAGACAAAAAAATAAAAGGACAACTTTTTCGTTTCTCCGATACCTACAGTGAAGGTGTTCTTCCTCTCAAGAAAACAGGCATGGGGACCACAGCTCCTTTCTCGCTCAGGCACTGGGTGAGCTTTTTCTCCATAGGCTATTATATTGAGTGAGACGGAACTTTAATTTCAGAATAGGAATGGGGCTATCCTATTCATTTTTAAAAATATCCTAGCCAAGAGCCTTGAAATTTCGTAAGATAAGGAAAGAAGAAGACTCATAAAACCTAGGAAAACACATGGATGATTCTTTAAAAAAAGCGATTGAGTTTATATCAGATAATATAAAGCGTATGCCTAAAAAAGACAGGGCAAAAATCATTGAAAGGGCAGCTAAAAAATTTGAATTAAATCCTAAACAAGAAGAATTTTTAATAAAAAAATTTGTCGACAGCAAATAAT
>JAWLEN010000194.1:0-2775 GCA_041686095.1 Candidatus Aminicenantota bacterium | reverse complement strand
TAAAAATCTCTGTTGTTGTCATGGCCGATATATTTCTGATAAAGACGGGGGAGATTCCGGGTGGTTCTTTTTTCAGGATCTTCATGCCGCATATACCAGTCTCCCACTAGATCCATTCCGTCTGGATTGGTGATCAAGGTGAGAAGAATCACATTATCCAGTATTCTTAAAGTTTCGGGGTCATTCATGCTGACCATTTGATAGACCAATTCCAGTTCCTGTTGAGCTCCCACCACTTCTGTGGCATGGAGTCCTCCGTCTATCCACACCACGGCTTTTCCTTTTCGGGAAAGATCTTTGGCCTCTTTCTCAGTGAGGTTTTGCGCAAGCGCCAGTTTTCGGGATATGTCTTTATATGATTCCAGATTTTTATGATTTTCCGGGGAAGTGATGATGGCCATAACCATATCTCTTCCTTCCTCTGTTTGTCCGATAATTTGAAGGGTCATCCGGTCTGATTCCTGAGCAAGCTTTTCCCAGTATTCTTTGAGCTGAGCGTAAGTAGCCAGCCAGTAGTCATCTCCGATTTTATGGCCGAATTGTTCTTCAGGTGTGGTGATATGATTCTGACTAAAGATGGGAGTAAAACAAAATGAAACAAGAAAAAAGAAAACGAATACTTTTGAAAACACTGATTTTTTTGTCATTAATTTCCTCCGTATCAATTATTTATTATAAAGAAATGGCTTCACCTTATCCCAGATTTTCTCTACAGCCTGGGTTAAAGGGGATTGAGTGAATTCCACCACTGAAAGTCCTTGTATTTGAGCGTCAGTCACGGTCCGGTCATAAGGAATTTTCCCAATGTATTCGGCTTGATAATCCTTGATGATTGATTTTATTTTATTGGTCATCTCTTGGTTCAGGTCATATTTATTCACCACTACCCCCGAAGGAATGCCAAAATGGGCGGTTACATCTAAGATGCGGTTAAGGTCATGGACACCGGATACAGTGGGTTCTGTGACGATCAGTGCGTAGTCTGAACCTGTTAAAGAAGAGATCACTGGGCATCCTGTGCCTGGAGAGCCGTCTATGACTGCCTCGGATAGGTTGGCTTCTTGAGCCAAAAAATTCTGTTTATTCCTGACTAATGTGACCAGCCTGCCTGAATTTTCTTCAGCAATCCCCAGCTTAGCGTGGCTCATAGGGCCGAATCGGGTCTCTGAAACAAACCATTCCCCGTTGAGAGCATCTTCGATGATGACAGCGTCGTCTTCGCAGACAAGATGACACACGCCACATCCTTCGCAGGCTAGTTGATCAATAAAAAAAGTGGATTTGTTGTCAATAATCTTCTCGTCAATAGCGAAAAATCGGCATTCTTGTTTGCACTTCCCGCAGGCCGTGCATTTCTCCTGAACGATCTCAGCAATTACACTCCCGCTGAAGTATCCCTTTTCCTTGATTTCAGGTTTTAGGATAAGATGGAGATCTGCGGCATCCACATCGCAGTCAGAGATGACAATCCGCCCAGCCAGGGCCGCAAAAGAAGCCACCAGAGAAGTTTTTCCGGTTCCTCCTTTTCCGCTGATCACCACAAGTTCTTTCGGTTTTTTGGCGGGAGGCGTTTTCTCCTGCTTTGCTTTTTTGATTTTTTCTTTGATATCAGTGGTGTCTTTTTCTATCCTCTTTTTGACGGGTCTTTTCTGCTGGCTTTTTTCGATTAGTTCACGGGCTATGGTTTCAAAAAGCTTTTTGTAGGAAGGGAGTTTCTCTGCCACTAGATCTCCTCTGGAATAAGTTTCAGCTATTTTTCGGTCATCGGGTATTTCTCCCACTATGTCTAATTTTTCTTCTTTCAGATATTCTTTTAGGTCATCATTCCTGTAATCAGCCCGATTCACCACAATCACAGGTTCTTTCCCGATTTCTCTGGACATCTCCACAGCCAGTTTTAAGTCATTGATCCCAAAAGGAGTGGGATCTGTCACCAACACACATAGATCTGCATCTTTTATGGTCTCCACCACAGGACAGGTAGTTCCAGGGGAAGAGTCTAAAATATTGATTCCTTCTCCTGTATTTTCTTTGACTTTTTTGACCAGCCTGGGGGACATGCCTCCTTCGGCAGTTTCCAGAAGGGCATAGTGAAATGAGATAGGGCCGCTTTTTCCGTTTTTTATAACTCCTATTTTTCGATTTTTCTCTATCACAGCATCCACCGGACAAACCACTTGACAAGCCCCGCACACATGGCAAAGTTCTTTGAAAAAAAGGACTTTTTCTTTGAGCACTGTGATGGCATTGTAGTGACAGGCATCGGCGCATTCACCGCAGTAAATGCACTTATCTTCATCCACACCCACCGGCGATAAAAGCATCACATCCTCTTGTTTATAGATTGTTGGCTTTAGAAAAAGGTGACCGTTGGGTTCTTCAACATCACAGTCCAGATAGCGAACCTCCTTATTTTGGTCAGCGAGAACCGATGCGATATTGGTGGCCAAAAATGTTTTTCCGGTTCCCCCTTTCCCGCTTGAAATAGCTATTTGTATTGACATAAGTGCCTTCTTTCTTTTTTTTAAAATATAAAAATACATTATAGAAAATGACAGGGTAAAATTAAAGACAAAAATAAAAGTAGGGAGTCATCTCTAAAACAAATGGGAGGGGTAGGACATAATCTCTATACTGGAATAATAGGGGCTTATTGAAACAGGAGTTATTTATGAGAGATAATCGCTATTGGAAGCCTTTCCAAAACCGAGATAGAGTTTATTTGACATATAAGGGGAAGGGCAAGGGATTCGTCACCCGTTCGATTCCCCAGCG
>JAWLEN010000193.1:0-2790 GCA_041686095.1 Candidatus Aminicenantota bacterium | reverse complement strand
TCAGGAAAAAGCTTTTCAGCCGCCTTGTGGACCACATCAATGTATTCGCCTTGTCTGGCTAATTTGACAAATGAAACAATAGAGGCCCGGCGAAGCCACATATTTTTGGAGTCAGCCCAAGTCAGAACTTCACCAATAAGTTCAGGATGAGCTTTGATCAAGGGCCCCAGCACATTACTGCACAACGTATCGATGGTAGCCCAATTGGAACAATAATCACTGTTGATCCATTTTTTGATCAAATAAAAATGTTTTTTATCTAAAGAGCTGACAAACCGCTCTAGAATGAGGAGAGACAAAGCTTTGACTTCCAGGTATTTGTTGGGCATCAGCAATGTGCAGAGTTCAAGAGCCTGTTCCTGGGTCCAATAAGATTTGACCTGAGAAAAGTATTCCTTGGATATTCTTCGTATCTCCGGTGCCCGAATTCCCAGAAGATGAATCGGCTCTTCTGATTTAAAAAACCTTTTTCCTCCCTCAGCTCTTTCAGGATCAGCATGGGCTTTGAGAGAATTCAAAGCCTGCTTACAAACTTCCTCCGGCAACAAAACCGGTTCCGTCATATCTTTTTACCTATTCACCAATTTCTGGTCTGACGATCTCTTTTACCAGATTCACAGGTTTCATAAGCTTGTACACAGGATAAACTTGAGTTCCTCTTCCCCACTGAGGGACAATATAACGGTCGAAGAAATTCCAAACCAAAAGACCGTCATCACTCTCAGGCTCTAATAGATAGGATGCGACATTGGCAAGCGGCTGAGCCAAGGGAATAAACAGAGTTCCTTTAGGAAATTCCATCTCTTCTGTGACATACTTTCCTTTAACCGTATTCAAATGATGGCCTTGATAGGGTCTTTCCATTGAGGACAACTCCTCTATCACAAATTTCTCCACCTCAAGTTTAACAGACTGTTTGAGTTTTTCCACTGTGATCCCATGCTGCAGAAGATTTTTCTCGATTTCAGGGACCGGAATGGGTATCAGATATCCATAGGGCAGTCTCACGCTGCTTTTGGCGTCATAATCGGCATAAAAAGGCATGGTGTAGGTTTTTTTCTTGTCTGTTTTTCGAGCTCTCTGCCAACCCCGGTCTGTCTCAATAACTTCCATTTCATAACCATGAATCGTGACTTTCTGGTCAATAGGGTTTAGTTCGTAATCAGTCATAAAAACATCATCCTCACCTGGATCAAGACCTCTTTTGATCGTTCTCTCATCCGCTTTTTTTATGAGATCAAGGATCTCGTTTTTGTGTTCACAGCAGAATTCCAGAATAGAGTGAAACAGCTTATGGCAAGAAAATACCCTGGTTTTAAAATCCGCATATGGATAATTTTCATTCAGAATGCCCAACCGGTTCCTGAGTCCGATATAATTGCTGATATACCTGGGTTCAGGACCCAAAGTTCGCCACCCTTTTTCAGGTTCTTTAATGCTCATAAAATCACCGTGAGGGATGCAGAGAGTGTTGTATTTGTCCCTTAATATCTTATTGACCTCAGGCATGAATTTTCCGCTCATAAAGTCAATAAGGAAATTGTCTCCATTGGGATTCACAGACCACACATAGGTGACAACTTCCTCATGATAGGAACCGTTATGAGTGTGGCTGTCAAGAAGAATAGCGGGATCCCACCTCAACATAACATTTTGGACCAATCCCCTTACTTCAGGGCTCTCTAATTTCAATCCATCCCGATTCAGGTCAAGATTCTGGCCGTTGTAGCGCACGCCCACTCCTTTTTCCGGACCAACCTGATTTCTGCGGTTGTTCACGCTTATTTTCTCATTGCCGTCAGGATTGAATATGGGAGCTAAAAGAAGCACCACTTTGTCCAAATAAGCAGGATCATCGCTTAAAACAATATCTCTAGCCAACATCAGGGCTGCTTCTTTTCCTTCCACTTCTCCGGCATGAATATTGGCCTGAAAGTAAACCACCAATCTCTCATCAAAGTTTAAATCCAGAGGAGAGGACGGCACAGGATCCCCTATGATGAGGAGAGGAATATCTCTTCCTTCTGTGCTGGTTCCAAGAGTCTCTACTCTTACAAGAGAGCTTTTTTTCTGGAGCTCACCAATAAAATCCATCACATCTTTATATTGCGAAGTCTGTTTAAATTCAGTTTTCTCCGGAATCGTGAGAGGCTTTTCTTGCTCTGCTGATAGTGAAAGACCTGAACCTAATAAAAAGGCACTAAAAACTAAACAACATATTAATTTTATTTTCATTTTTCTTCCTTTAAACATGAAATAGCCATAAAAATAATGACTTTACTATTATTCTTTTCTTTTTAATGACTTGCAAGATTTTTAAAAAGAATATCTGATGAATACAATTCTAATGTTTTCACCAGTCTAATATCCGGCGCTCACCTTTTAAAGAACGGATTCCAGACACTTCTTGGGAAACCTCAACCACACCTCTGTAATCTCCGTTTTCATCATAAACAGGAAAATACCGGATATAAATGAACAACTCGCCCTGTTGAATCCAGAACTCGGCTTTATCTTTTTTCTTCTCTTTAAAGCTCTTTACAATCTTATCAACTATGTGGACACTTTTTTGTGGGTGGCAGTTCTGTACAGACTTTCCTATGATAGCCGGACTTCTGGCAAAAATCCGATCCTTACTGGCACTGTAAAAACACACCTTATCATTTTCATCCACAAATGTAATATCAACAGGAAGATTTTTTAATAAAAGCCTGATCTGTTCGAAGGTCAATCGGCCTTCATCAAGCTTTATTCCTTTATCTTCTTTTGCCTTATCTTTCTTTTCTTTCT
>JAWLEN010000192.1:0-2838 GCA_041686095.1 Candidatus Aminicenantota bacterium | reverse complement strand
AAAAGCTTCTCAAACCATTGACCAAGAAAACCAACACCAAAATAGATGACCTGATTGTGAAAAACCTGGGTTCAATGATTTTTTATGTGATTATCGCCATTGGCTTGAAAGTCAGTTTATCTTATGTTTCTCTGGAATCTATCTATTACCATAGTGTGGTTGAGACATTTCTGATCATCGTTATAACCCTACTCATTATAAAGGTCGTGAACGACCTGGCCACCCAATGGAAAGAAGATTGGGCTGCCAAGACCGACTCCACAGCTGATGATCGGTTGATTCCTTTAATAGAAAAAATAATTAAAGTTATTATATTGGCCTTGGCTGTTATCTTTATTTTTGATTCCTGGGAGATTGACATAAGCCCCTTACTGGCAACAGCAGGTATTGCAGGTATTGCCTTAAGTTTGGCTGTTAAGGATTCTTTAGCTAATGTTTTAGGCGGTCTTCAGCTTGTTCTTGATAAGACATTTAAAGTAGGGGATAAGATCAAGCTGGAATCCGGTGAATTAGGTGTCATTTTTGACATAGGTCTTCGAAGCACTAAATTAAGAACCTATGACAATGAGGTGATTTATATTCCCAATGGATATCTGGCTAATGCTAAAATAAAAAACTATACGGTTCCTGACCTTAAACTCAGGGTCAATGTTGAATTTGGAGTTGCTTATGGTTCTGATACCGATAAAGTGAGAGAAGTGGTGGTGAACATCTTAAAAAAAATGGATAAAGTGTTGGAAAATCCAGAACCAGCTGTAGAGTTTTTGAACATGTCTGATTTTTCTTTGGATTTTATTGCAAGAGCATGGGTGGAAAACTATATAGATGCCTATTCCATGAAGCTCAATATGACAGATGAAATTTATAAGGCTCTTAATAGGGAAGGAATCAGCATTCCCTTTCCAACTCATACGGTATACGCCAAAAAAATGGATGAAAAATAGATTAATTTTCAGGAGGATTTTATGCTTGAACGTGTAAAGAAAAAAATAATCGAAGTCAAAGATTTTCCAAAGCAAGGAATCGGCTTTAAAGATGTGACGCCCATAATCGAAGACCCTGAATGTTTTAAATTTATTGTGGATGAAATTTCTGAATTGGCTAAAGACAAGAAAGCCGAAAAAATAGTGAGCATAGAATCAAGAGGCTTTATATTTGGAGGGCCTGTGGCTTATAAATTATCTTTAGGGATGTCAGTGATTAGAAAGAAAGGGAAACTCCCAAGAGAGTGCATTTCTGTGAGAGCTCCTAATGAGTATGCTGTTGAATATTTTGAAATACATAAAGATAGTGTGAAGCCTGGAGAAAAAGTATTGATCATTGATGACCTTATTGCAACTGGCTCTTCTTCCATAAGTGCCATAGACCTTATAAAAAAATTAGGAGGTCGTGTGGTAGGATTTGTTGCTCTGGTAGAGCTTTCATTTCTAAAGGGAAAACAGGCTATAGAGAAAGCTCATCCTGATATTGATATAATGACTCTTATTAAATTTTAAAGGGGAGCCAAAAGTGGATCGTTTTCTAAACCGTTTTTTTAAGCTTAAGGAAAACAACACCACTTTAAAAACAGAAGCAGCGGGTGGATTGACTACTTTTATGACTATGTCCTATATCATATTTCTTCAGCCCGCTGTTTTGGCTGCTGCTGGTATGGATAACGGTGCGGTTATGGTTGCTACTTGTTTATCTGCGGCTCTAGCTACTCTTTTAATGGGACTTTTAGCCAACTATCCCATTGCTCTGGCTCCGGCTGTGGGACACAATATTTTTTTTGCTGTGATTGTATGCGGTACTATGGGTTATTCATGGCAGGTGGCTTTGGGAGCGGTTTTTATATCCGGCAGTATCTTTCTCATTCTTTCCATCATAGGAGTATGGGGTAAATTAGTGGAAGCTGTTCCTAATTCCCTAAAATATGGAATCGCGGTTGGCATTGGCCTTTTGATATCTTTAGTCGGATTAGAATACGGTGGATTGGTGGTGGACACACCGGATGTGTTGGTCGGTTTAGGAGATTTAACGGATAAGGCGGTTCTTTTATCCTTATTCGGCGTTCTTTTTATAGCTGTACTTATGGCTGTAAAAGTCAGAGGAGCTGTGCTCATAGGAATATTAGCCACAGCCTTTGCCGGAATTCCTTTGGGAGTGGTCAAGTATCAAGGAATCATCTCTTCTCCTCCCAGCCTCCATCCCACTTTATTCAAATTGGATATAATAGGAGCGTTGAGTACAGGTTTGATCACAGTGGTGTTTGTTTTTTTCTTCTTAGATCTTTTTGATACTATAGGCACTTTGATTGGGATAAGTAGCCAAGCAGGATTCTTAAAAGACGGTAAACTTCCTAAAGCCAATAAAGCTATGTTTTCAGATGCCGTCGGAACTGTCAGCGGAGCGTTGATGGGAACTTCTACCGTCACCAGTTATATTGAAAGCGCCTCTGGGATATCCCAGGGAAGTCGGACAGGACTGTCCAATGTTTTCACATCTGTTCTTTTTATCATCGCACTCTTTTTCTCTCCTTTAGCCCGGATGATCGGAGGTCAATATATATCAGATGGAGTGATGATGCGACCTGTGATCGCCCCTCCTTTGATCATCGTTGGATTTTTAATGATGAGGTGCGTTAAAAATATCGAATGGTCGGATATCACAGAAGCTATTCCTGCTTTTTTAGCCATCATTATCATGCCTTTGACGATGAGCATTACAGAGGGAATTGCGTTTGGTTTTATTGCGTACTCTGTTTTGAAACTGGTGTCAGGAAAAGGGAAGCAGGTTCACTGGCTTATCTATCTTTTTTCAGTGCTTTTTATCATCCGATACATCATCTCCTGATTC
>JAWLEN010000068.1:0-12432 GCA_041686095.1 Candidatus Aminicenantota bacterium | reverse complement strand
GGGTATTCCATGCCCCCGGCTCCCATGGCTTTCAGAGGAGGATCCACCAGGGTGATGGTCTCATAAGGATAGGCTCCATAGTTAGTGCTGTAAAACTCAAGCCCGTTCCTCAGAGAGCTTATGTATCTGTCTGTAAGATTTTTGTGCTCCTTTTGGATAAGAAAAATCATCTCTGTATTAACTTTGGGTTCATCCAGAGTGAAAAGCTCATTCACTTCAATGAAATTAGGTGAGGCTGTCCAGGCAAAATCATGCACGTCCTCCTGATAATGAGTGTAGGTTATGGTCCTGTCCTCGTTTTCAGTCCGGCTGGTTCTTTTGCCTGTGGCTCCAACAATAAAATCTTCAGGCACTGTTATCTCCACTTCATAAACACCAAAATCAGCGAAAAATTCAGAATTGGCGTGATACTGATGGCAGTTCCACCCTCCTTCCTGAAAAACACCGATCTTGGGAAACCACTGGGCTACCATAAAGAAATCATCATAAAAACCAGACCTGGCAAAAACCTTTGGAAGTTTGGCATAAAATTCAATCTCCAGTGTGACCTTTTCCTGGGGCTGCACTGATTCTGGAAGAGACAAGCTCATTACAGTTCGATCCTCTTCATTTTCATCATCCGGATGGATGAACTGCATGGCTTCGGTCAAATCAGGTCCATTTAAGAGGCCAATAGACTTGACATTGATAAAACCCCAATGCTTCTCATCCATCTTGAAATTTCGGCTCTCTCCCCCGCTTTCTATCATAAAAGTAGAGCGGTTGTTCTTAAAAGCGTTGAGGTAAAGATGAAATTGAAGCTCTGAGACAGGAACCTCTGAATCATTCAACCAGATCAGAATCTGCTGTCCTGTGACTGTCTTTTCTTCCGGATCAAGCCGTGCCTTGATTTGATAATCCACAATATGCTTGCTCAAAGAAGCTGAAACGGGCAGAGGCACTGCAAGACTAAAAAAAAGAAGGGTGATGATCCATTTTTTCATGGCAGGACTCCTGCTAATAAGATGAAAAAATTATTCCACACCCGTAGGATAAAGTCAAAATGAGTTTTATTAGAATCTTATACAAAGATATTCCTTATGCAGCTGGAATATACTATTGACACAATAATTTGCTTTCTTTTATTCTCTTTAATGTTATAAGATAAAAAAAGGCTTTGAATGAATAAAAATACTGAAAAAAAACTGGAGCGCCGGTTAAAAGAGGCACAAAAAAGAATTAGGGAGCTTGAGAATAAAAGTGAAGTAGCGGAGCTTCGAAACAGACTGAAAAGCCTTGAAGAAGCCATTGACTCCTCTGAAGATTTAATCATATCCCTGGACACTGATTATACTATTCTTTTCATTAACCAGACTTTGGCAAAATATCTCTCAGTGGATAGAAACCAAATAATAGGAAAATCCCTGAGTGATGTGATGGATAAAAAGGTCTTCAATAAAACCATAAAGCCTAAATTTAAAAAGGTCATTCAGGGAAATGCCGTTAAAATGGAGATGTCTTATGATTTTCCAGCCATGGGAAAGCGGTATTTATCATTGCTTTTCTCGCCCCATAAAGACATGGAAACAAATGAAAACATTGCGGTTGGAGTTCTACGAGATATAACCGACCGAGTGCTTATGGAGAATAAGATCAAAAAAAGTCAAGAGAAATACAGAGAACTCATAAACAGCATGAATGACACTATATGGGTCATAGATTTTGACGCTAACTTCATTGATGTCAATGACACGGCTGCTGAAGTGCTGGGTTATTCCAAGGAAGAGCTTCTTTCCATGGGACCCGCTGATATCGATTTCTCTCTGGGAAAGGAAAAAATAAAAGAACTTGTTAAAGGAATGAAGTCAGATGAAGTGCAGGTTTTTGAAACCTCCCATACCACCAAAGACGGTCGTGTTCTTCCAGTTGAGATCAGTTCCAGTCTAGTCTCTTATAGAGGAGAAACAGCTATTTTAAGTATTGCCCGAGATATCACCAGACGAAAAAAAGCAGAAGAGAACCTGCTTGAAGAGAGAAACAAACTGGAAGAGCTGCACAAGGCTGTTGATCAACTCCAAAGGTGTGATACAGAGGATAAACTATGGGATCGAGCCCTGAGGGTGATAACAAATATTCTGAGGCTGGATCTGTGCATTTTTTATGTTGTCGAGAAAGGCAAGCTGGTTCCTAAAGCCGTGAGTCAAAAAGCTATTCCGGAAGGATTGAAAGCACACCGGTTGGATGAAGGAATCGCAGGCAAGACATTAAGGGAACAGAGAACCATTCATGGAGACGATTTAAGAACCCGAAAAGAGGCAATAGCAGTAAGGGATGACCTGAGGTCATTTATAAGTATACCCATTGGGAAAATCGGAGTGCTTCAGATCTATTCTACACAAAAAGGAGCTTTCAGCATTCAAGATATGAATCTCGTCCAAATTTTAGCCGGACATCTAAGGGAGGAAGTGGCTCGAATCAGGTTGGAAGAGAAACTGAAAAAACAAACCATTCAGGATCCTTTAACCGGTTTGTTCAACCGCCGGTACTTTAACCAATTCATTAATAAGGAAGTCAATCGTATCCAAAGATACAACCATTTTCTTGGTTTTTTGATGATCGATGTAAACAAGTTCAAAGAAATTAACGAACGCTACTCTCATATGATCGGAGATAAGGTGTTGATGGAAGTGGCCCGTCTGCTTAAGAAAACTGTGCGTGATATGGATTTTGTGGTTCGCTATGGAGGAGATGAGTTTTTGATCATTTTACCTGAGACAGATGGAAAAACAGCAAAAGTTATCATCAAAAGAATAAGAAAAAAGCTTAAAGAATGGAATAAAACACAGGATTTACTTGATTTCCCCCTGACTTTGGCCATAGGGGTCTCTCATATGAAGCCGGGAGTAGATGAAGATATAGAAACCGCGCTTAAAAAAGCTGATCGAAAAATGTATGAAGATAAGAAAAAAATAGAGCAAGAATTGATTTAGACGATCTCCACAACTTCGATCTCAAAATCAAGGTCTTTGCCAGCTAAGGGATGATTGGCATCCACCTGGATTGAATTTTCCTTGATTTCAGTCACTTTGGATGGGATAGATCTTCCTTGTTTGTCCACAAGGTTCAAAATGGCACCTTTTTCGGGTTTAACATCTTCAGGAAGCTTGTCTTTAGGGATATCAATAAGCAGTTTTTTATCATAATTTCCATAGGCATTATCAGAAGCAACAGAGATATCTTTTTTCTCTCCGGGTTCCATCCCGATTATGGCTTCATCTAATCCTTTTATTATCTCACCTGCCCCGGCCTCAAACTGTATGGGTTCCCGGTCCTTAGAACTATCAAATACTTTTCCGTCTTCAAGACGGCCGGTATAATGAAGTTTGACTTTGTCTCCTTTTTTAACTTTTTCAGTCATAATTCACTCCTAAATATACAATTATTTTTTTCAAACCACTCTTTAAGGAATGATCAAAGAATGAGAAAAATACATTCATATTGTTGCATAGATAAAGAACAGAAGCAAATTAGAGTTAATTTTGATCCAATCTGAAGCTATAGCTTAGTCTGTTTGCTCACCTCTCTAAAAATCGATCTCCTTAGGCGCCCGGATTGTCTTGATTCCATTCTCTTCCAACACTTTGTTTAAATCTGGGATGTCTTTGTTTATCAGGGCATTCATACGCTCCACCAATTCTTTAACTGCATGGGTGATCTGTTCCAGCATAAAAATATCTGTTTCTGTAGGCTGTGAAGGATATCCGCCTATAGAAAGAGACAGCATCAATGTCATTTGACTGATAGAGCCTCCTCTTAGAGCATGCTCCAAAGAACCCCGATATCCAAATCCTTTGGGTATGATATCCTCTTCTAGATCGCTGAACTTTTCTTCAAAAACCTGGACTGCTTTTTCGGCTTTTTCAGGGAATGATTCCATTTCCTCTTTGCTTTCCTCAAGTTTATCCAGCTGTCTCCGGATACTCTTGACTCCAGTGACAGCAAGTCCCATTTTTCTTGATAGGTTCATAGCCTCCACTTGTTTTTCTATTTTTAAGGCTCTCTCTTCCTTCCCCATTTCAAATCGAGGATCTGGTTCAACCTCTGCCCTCTGTTTCATCATTTCATCATCAATGCTCAATTCAATTTCATACTCCCCTGAAGCCACTTCAGGAGGAGAAACCATACCCAGGCCTCCTGTTTTTACAGGTTGCCCGTCTTCAGTTCTGGGTGTAAACTGCAGATTCCATACGTATCGGCGTATTCCTTTTTTGTTGACAACTCTTATCTGATAAAACTCTTTCCCCTCTTTGTTCTTGATGAAAATTATATTTCTGCCTGATGGTTTTTCTTTGAAATAAACATTGATATCCAAGCCGTATTCAGGATTTTCTCCTGCATAAACCGGACCGCTGTAGGACTCGCCTCTGGAAGATATAAAACGCTTTTTGGCTGGCATAGTGGAAAAGATGTGGTAGGGTTTATCAAGGATCTCTTTAGTCATTTCCTGTAAAGGACAGATGTTATCCATAATCCAGATGCCTCTTCCGTGTGTTCCCATAATCAAATCATTATCTTTGGGGTGAACAGCGATATCCCTGACTGCTACAGTGGGAAGATTGTTGTTTAAAGAAAACCAGCTCTCTCCTCCATCCAGAGACGCATAGATTCCAAATTCCATGCCCACAAACAGTAAATTTGGGTTCCTCAAGTCTTCACGCACCACATGAAGCCATCCGAAAGGAAGATTTCCCTTTATGGATGTCCATGTTTCACCAAAATCCATGGTCTTATACAGATAAGTGCTGTAATCATCACTCCGGTGCCCGTCAAAGGCAGCATAAGCTGTTCCCGCATCAAAATGAGAAGCTTCGATCCGGGTGCACCAAGTATGAGGAGGAAGGTCCGGTATGTTTTCCACCACATTCTTCCAGTTCTCCCCCCCGTTTTTAGTTATCTGGACATTTCCATCATCTGTGCCGCACCAGATCACTCCCTGTTCAAGGGGAGATTCGGCAATGGTGTATATGGTGCAGTGCACTTCAGCTCCGGTGTTATCAAGGGTGATCAAACCCCCTGAATCCTTTAATTTATCCGGATCATTGGTGGAAAGATCAGGACTTATGATCTCCCAGGAATATCCCTGGTTCTCACTTTTAAATAAATAATTTCCTCCTGTATATAGGGTGTTTTGGTCATGAGGAGAAATGAGCACAGGAGAATTCCAGTTAAATCTATAGGGAGGCTCATCCAGCGCAGCTTTGGGTTTGATGTCCTTGCTGCGGTCTATTTCAAGATTGTACCTATAAAGTCCGTTCATCTGGGAATTTGCATAAACAATATTGTAATCTGTGGGATCTACGACACAGTAAAATCCGTCTCCTCCTCCCACGCTGTTCCAGTGTTCATTAATGATCCCCCCTGCATCCAGACTGTTGTTAGGTCCTCCCCAGACGCCATTATCCTGGAGCCCGCAGTATACATAATAAGGATCTCTCATATCATAACCGATCTGATAGACCTCAGCTAAAGCCATGTGTTTGATAGCTCGCCAGTTAGTTCCCTGGTCATAGGTGATATCGATCCCTCCGTCGTTTCCATCAATAAGATGCTGAGGATTGTTGGGATCGATCCACAAGGCGTGATGGTCCGGATGAGTGCCTGAAGAGATGGCTTTAAACTTTTGTCCTTTATCTTTGGAGACATATGATCCTCCTGAAAAAACATACACCACCTTATCATCTGTGGGATCCACTCTTATCTGGCTGTAATAAAAAGGCCTGAAATTGATCTGCATATAGGTCTCATTATCACACATTCTCTCCCAGGAGGATCCTTTATCCTCTGAGCGCCAAATGCCCCCATCTTTATGCTCAATCAAAGCATAAACCACGTTAGGGCTGCTCCGGGAAACAGCCAGGCCGATTCTTCCCATAATCCCTTCAGGAAGGTCTTTGACCAACCGCTTCCATGTCTCTCCAGCGTCTTGGGTCTTATAAATCCCGCTTCCCTGTCCGCCGCTGTAAAAATAATAAGGATACCTCTGGTAATCCCATGCGGCGGCATACAGAATCCGGCTGTCAGAAGGATCCATAACCAGATCTGCCATTCCTGTACTCTCATTCACATAAAGGACCTTATTCCAGGTCTTTCCTCCGTCTGTGGTCTTGTATATGCCTCTTTCCTCATTTTTTCCCCAGAGGTGACCTAATGCCGCCACATAAACAGTGTCTGGATTATTTAAGTCAATGACGATCCGACTGATATGACGGGTCTCTTCTAACCCCAGATGTTCCCATGTCTTTCCTCCGTCCGTTGATTTATAAACTCCGTCTCCAATGGTCACACTGTTTCTTGATGTGGCTTCCCCTGTTCCAACCCATATCACATCCGGATTATTCTGGTCAATGGCAATATCTCCAACCGACACTGTGTTTTCTTTGTGGAATATAGGTTCCCATGTGATTCCGTCATTTGTTGTCTTCCATACCCCACTGGGCCCAATAGCAGCAAAGATGATCCAGGGCTTATCTTCAACCGCCTCTATATCTACGGTTCTTCCGCCCATAACAGCCGGACCAATACTTCTCCAATTCAGATTCTCAAACAAGTCGCCCACTTCTTCAGCACTCTGAGCCTGGACCAAAGAACTAACCATGAAAAACAGAACAAATGCAGTTATTGACACTTTTATTGTTCTCATAATCCCTCCTTATTTTTAATACATTATATCTTATTTTTTAATACAGAATTATTTTTTTCAAGTTAAATATTTGATTCAGATTAGAGAAATAACCGTATCAATCTGCTTTTTTTAGACTTTTAACCGCCTGATACACCAGACTCACAGCCACAGCAAAAAGCATCAAAGCTACAAGCAAAAGAAAACAGGTGCCGACCATATTAAAACTGGCCGGAACAGGCTGTCCGGATAGAAAGTGAATAATCAATTTTGTTTTGTTGTAAACTAGAACCGCCAGTGCAGACAGAGTGATGAAGAACATAATGAACATAGGATATCTGACAAAGTGGTTTTTCACATGTTTTTTAGCCAGCCAAACACTCACTGCCAGAAGAGCCAGGGCTGCCAGCAGTTGATTGGCTGAGCCGAATATGGGCCATATAGCCTGGTAGCTTCCGGAAAGGGCTAAAATCCCTCCGGGAAGTATAGTGAAAAAGGTAGCTACAAACCGGTTGGTCAGAAATTTTCGAGCGGGATTTGGGTTTTCTGTTCGGAAAAATTCTTGAAACGTAAACCGTCCCAGCCTGGTGGCAGTATCCAGTGAAGTGAGAGCAAATTCAGCTACAGCCATGGCTGCAAAAATAATCCCGATTTTTATGGGAATTCCTATTTTTGAGACAAATCCACCCACTCCATTGGCAAACAAAGTGATGGGATTGGCATCTCCTCCCGCTGGAAAAAACACTTGATACTCAGAAGGAATAAGCACAATAGCTGTGATCAAAGCAATGACCGCAAGCAGTCCTTCGATGAGCATGCCTCCGTATCCAATTGGACGGGCATCCAACTCGCAGTTGAGTTGTTTAGAGGTGGTTCCTGAGGCAACCAGAGAATGAAACCCGGATATGGCTCCGCACGCCACAGTCACAAATAAAATAGGAAATAAGGAGCCCAAACCAGGTTGAACAAATTTGCTGAATGCAGGGAATTTGATAGATGGATTGGCGATAAGGATTCCAAAGAAGCTGAAAATAAGGACCAGATACAGAAGATTTGAATTCAAATAATCCCGGGGCTGAAGAAGAATCCAGACTGGAGTGACCGACGCAATAAAGATATAACTCAGGATAATACAGGTCCATATTATTTGGGCATTAGCTTCTGTCACCGGAAAGATAATTGGAAATTGATTGCCTATCCAGATGCAGAGAATCAGAAGGGACACCCCGACCAGAGTGGACACCCATAATTTTGTTTTCATCCTGTAGATAGAAAAGCCGAACAGCACAGCCAGCATGATAAACAGTATAGACGCAGTACTGACCTCAGGAGCTGAAACAAAGGTCTTGGCCACCAAAATCACAAACGCTGCCACCACCAGAACCAGAGTAAACCAGGCAAAGATCAGAAAAAGGAATTTTCCATGGATTCCTATATGCTCATCAATCACTTCACCTATGGATCGTCCCTTATGCCGGACTGATGCCACCAGTGAGGTGAAATCATGAACCGCGCCCATAAACACATTTCCAAAGATAATCCATAAAAATACAGGGATCCACCCAAAAACCGCGGCTGTGATGGGCCCGATTATAGGAGCGGCTCCGGCGATAGAGGCGAAGTGGTGCCCTAAAAGAACAGGCCATTTGGCAGGTACATAATCAACTCCATCCCCCATAGTATGGCAGGGTGTCTTGTTTTTCAGTGTCAACCCTAGTTTTCTGGCCACGTATCGGCCGTAAAAAATATAACCAAGAATAAAAAAAACAACGGTGATTACAAGAATCAGTGCTGAAGACATTTTCTATCCTTTTTTGTTCTATTTTATCTAGAATTATATCTGAATTTAATCCACAGACCTCTCCCTATTATTCACAAAAGTAAACTCAGCCAAGCTTAGAAAACAGGGATCTTACTTTTTCAGGGCTTTGAGAATCGCTTCATTGAATGCCGGAAGATCGTCCGGTACTCGTGATGTGATCAGGTTGTCGTCCACCACAACCTGTTCGTCGAGATATTCTCCTCCGGCTTCTTTGACTTCTTCAGCAATCGAAGACACACCAGTCAGCTTGCGGCCTTCAATGACACCCGCTGTGATCAGGACTTGGGGGCCGTGGCAGATAGCGGCCACAGGTTTTCCAGACTCTATGAAATCCCGAGCGAAATTAACAGCAGCCTCATGTTCTCTCAATACTGCAGGACCTTTTCCACCCGGAAGTATAAGGGCGTCAAAATCCTCAACATTGGCTTCCTCCACAGCTTTCTCAATTGTGACCATCTGTTCAC
The DNA here is from genome assembly GCA_041686095.1 of Candidatus Aminicenantota bacterium. GTDB lineage: Bacteria > Acidobacteriota > Aminicenantia > Aminicenantales > Aminicenantaceae > WJMT01. Next base: position 3,488 of record JAWLEN010000068.1, on the reverse strand, counting down.
TGTTGTAAGCCTTGACCTCACCCACAGCAGGTCCTAGCACGACCACCTCAGCACCCCGCTCTTCCAGAAATAACTTAGGCTCAAGGGTTTCAGCGTCCTGGAATCCTTCAGCAATGAGCACTGCCACTCTTTTTCCGGAAAGCTCAGCCATTGGTTCTTCCTCCTCAATAATGGGCTCTTCTCTCTCAGCAATGGGTTCTTCAGCTTTCTCCCCACAGCCTATAAATACCAAAGCTGCAATCAGAGCCAGTGAAAATAATTTGAAAATATTTCTTTTCATTTTTTCCTCCTTCTCTTTATTATATTTTTCATTCTACAGAAGAATGATTCATCCTCTCAATAATATTATAAAATCCTGAGATAGAAGGCGTCAAGAAAAGGTAGGTTTACAAGTGAAATGAAAAAATCTGACATCTCTGTACCTTATCTCAATGCCTCTTTTTATTCTCCTCCGATCTGAATGTCTTTTATCCTAAAGGTGGGCGCTGTAAAGGAGCGGTTCAGGTCAAGGTCATTGCCCAGCACATCAATGCTGTTCAGCATGTCAAAAGCGGTACCTGCAATAGTGAGCCCTTTGACCGGAAACACAACCTTACCGTTTTCAATCCAGAATCCAGAAGCACCTCCACTGAAATGACCGTTAACAGGATTGATCCCATATCCGGTCACACCCTTAAGCCACAGTCCTCTCTTGGTGGTTCTTATGATTTCCTGCGGGTCTGTGTCTCCATTAGCCATAAAGAAATTATGAGGGCCTATGCCCGGAATAGACCGGTATCCGCCCCGGCTGGCATTTCCAGTGCTCTCTTTCCCGGCTCTCTGGGCTACAATGGTGTTGTACATGAATCCCTTAAGCACTCCGTTCTCAACAATGGTTCTTTTCTGAGTGGGAACCCCTTCTCCGTCAAAAGGCTGACTTCCCAATCCTTTAGGTCTAGTTCCATCGTCAATAATGGTGATCAGTTCAGAAGCAAATTTTTTATCCACTTTGTCTCTTAGAAAACTGGCTCCCTGCAGCACCCTCTCTCCATTGACTGCTGATAAGATGCCCCCTAAAACAGCTCTGGAAACATCCTGATCAAAGATCACATCTGCTTTTTGGGTCTTGACCATTTTTGGATCCAGCATTTCATAAGCATCTTTGGCTGCTTTTTCAGCCACTTCTTTGGGAGGTTTTAAATCCTTAAAAAATCTTCGTGAGCAGTATTCCCCACCGGATGATTTCTGCTCTCCTTTTTCTGCCACCACATAAACACCAAAGCTGCATACTGATGACTTATAGGATTTGGACAGCCCGTTTGAATTGGAAAGGAAAATTTCACTTTCAGATTCTGAAAAACCAGATCCCCCGCTTTTAGTGATTCGTTCATCCTTCATAGCCAATTCTTCAACTTTTTTGGCTATGCTGATCTTTTCATCCATGGAAACTCTGCTGATGCCTGGATCGTAAAGGCCTTCGACTTTGGTTTCTCCCTTTTCAGAAGGAAGAATATTGTTTTCATCAGAGGTGGTGGATTCAGCGAAGCTGACCGCTTTGGTTAGGGTGTCTTCAAGGGCTTTCTCTGACATGTCATTGCTGTATGAAAAGGCCATAGCCTTGTTTTTCAGCACACGGAAGCCCACTCCATTGGAAGAAGCTTCCTGCACGGTTTCCACATTTCCATTCCTCACCTCCACACTCTGATTTCGGGAGGATTCAATGAACACTTCAGAGGCATCAGCTCCCTTTTCCAAACACTTTTTGACTAAGCTTTCTGCTAATTCTTTTTTATCCATTGTTAACTCCTTGAACGGCTTCCGCCAACGTTAATGCTGCGGATCCTGACCGTGGGCTGACCAGCCGAGACTTCACAGGACTGACCTCCCTTACCGCAGATTCCGGGGCCAAAAGCCAGGTCATCTCCCACAGCATCAATATTGGAAATGATATCCAGGCAGTTGCCAATGAGAGTGGCGCCTTTCACAGGAACGGTTTTTTTGCCGTTTTCTATGAGATAGACTTCCCGGCAGGTGAAATTAAACACTCCGGTGGTGGGATTCACACTTCCTCCGCTTAGACTCTGTACATACAGTCCCTGTTTGGTAGAGCTCAGTATATCTTCGGGCTTGTCACTTCCCTTCTCAATGAATGTATTGGTCATTCTGGGAATGGGAATGTGCCGGAAGCTCTGCCTTCTTCCATTGCCGGTTCTTTCCATATTGATCTGCTCTGCAGAGAGAATATCGGTCATGTACTTTTCCAGCACTCCGTTTTTTATCAGCACATTCCGCTTCATGTGGGTTCCTTCATCATCAAAATCAGTGGTTCCTCTCATATTGGGAAGACTTCCATCGTCCACCATGGTGAACACATCACTGGCAACCTTCTGACCCAGCTTTCCGGTGAAAGCACCGATCTCTTTAGCTATATTATCCGCTTCCAAAGGATGACCCACAGCCTCATGAACCAAAACTCCTCCCCAGCCATTCTGCATCACCACATCCATTTTCCCGGCAGGACAGTCCTCAGCTTCCAGCATAGCCACTGATTCTCTGGCTGCTGTACGAGCCACATCTTCAGGTTTGTATTTGTCAAACATCTCAAAACCCATGTGCTTGCTGAGCCTTTCTCTTCCCATATGTCTGGTGTTGTTTCCCACACCCAAAGTCTGTACGATGAAAAACATAAGAGGAAGCTCATCATTCAAATAAAGGCCTTCGCTGTTGGCAATGGTTCTGCCTCTGACTTCATCATAATAGCTCACACTGGCCATTTTGATTTTAGAATCATAATCAAGGGCTGCTTGATGGGCTCTTTTCATAACATCCAATCTTTTCTGATCAGCAACCTCTCCAAGAGGAACCTCTACGGTGATATAGGACGGTCTGTCCTCTGGCTCAATAGATACAGGCTGGACTGTTTTTGATCCTTCGGCAACATAGGAGGCAACCTGAGCAGCACTCAATAATTTTTCTTCAGTGACCTCATCTGTATAAGCAAAACCGGTTTTATCTCCTGATATGACTCTGACTCCGGCTCCCTGGCTTATTCCATACACACCGCTCTTGAATTTGTTCTCTTCGAGAAGTATCTCTCTTGAAATCCGATGCTCAATATACACATCCGCAAAATCTCCGCCTTTCTCAAGTGCTTTGGCTATGGTTTTGTCTAAAATATCTTTTCCAATGGTTAAAACTTCTTTCTCTGTCTTGGCTCCTCTGCATGAAATAAGGGTCATCAGAGAAGGAACCGCAACCAGAGCCGCACCTCCTTTAAGGCTTAATTCAAGAAACTTTCTTCGGGGGATATCCCCTGCAAAATAACCTTTAATGCTCATTTTTAACCTCTTCCATATTTTTTTTTGCTTGCATTTATTTTAAAGCCATGCCCATCAAATATCAAATTTAAAATTCAGGTGTGATTGTCGCTTCAGCCGCACCTGAATTTCCTGAAGCGTGCTTTGTCAATGTATGAAATATTCATCCTGGATTGTTCATGAATCGAGATT
>JAWLEN010000191.1:0-2854 GCA_041686095.1 Candidatus Aminicenantota bacterium | reverse complement strand
TACTTGAAAAAAAATCAATATTAAGTCAGAATTTTAAACAACATGAGAATCAAAGAGTCACAGCATTTCAAAAAAAGGATTGTAGTTTCAATTTTTATCTTGATTGGTATTTATTTTTTCGGTTCCCTGGGGTACATGATTATTGAAGACATGACCTTTCTGGACTCCTTTTTTATGACTACCATCACCATAACCACAGTGGGCTATGGAGTAGTGCAAGAGCTATCATCTACAGGGACTATATTTACTATTTTTCTGATTGTCATCGGAACAGCTACCGCAGCTTATGTTTTGATAAACTTAACTGATTATATTTTAACTGATTTTTTATTAGGAAAAATCGAAAAAAGAAGGAAAATAAAAATGATATCGAAATTAGAAAACCATTATATTATTTGTGGATTGGGAAGAGTGGGGCTTGAAATTGCAAATGAATTATCCAAGAAAAAAGTTGATTTTATCATAATAGATAAAGGTGAAGAACCCATTGAGACAGCGCAACAAAATGATTGGCTTTTTATTAAAGGGGATGCCTCCAATGACGAAACACTTAAAGAAGCTAAGATAGATAAAGCAAGGGCCTTGTTTGCAGCACTGGATACTGACTCAGAGAATGTATATGTTATCCTTTCCGCAAAATTTTTAAATCCCTCTATATTTGTGGTGGCAAGAGCTACCGTCCATGAAACCATCACCAAATTGGAAAAAGCAGGAGCAGACAGGGTAGTCTCTCCTCAGATAATCGGAGGAAGAAGAATGGCGGCTATGGCTCTTCAGCCCTCTATAACTGACTTTCTGGACATCATAATGCATACAGAAGAAAATAAAATCAGACTTGCAGAGGTAGAAATTGATCCAAACAGCCGATTAGATGGGATAACCATAGGAGAGGCAGGAAAAAAGCATGAATTTGGAGCTTTAATAATTTCTGTAACTGAAAAAGGAGAAAAAATTTCAGTCCAAAAAGCCAGTGGAGATACCACTATGAAATCCGGGTATAGGATTATCGCCTTAGGTACTGAAGACCAGATCAGCCATCTCACTGAGTTGGCAAAAAACTGAATACTCGCTGAATTGATTCACAATCAGGGGGGAAAATCAAAACGGCCAAAAAACAGGAATAAGGATGATGCTGACAATAACGATGATGATTTCTAGAGGAAGGCCCATCCGCCAGTAATCACTGAATTTATAGCCGCCCGGACCCATAACAAGTGTGTTGGATTGATGTCCGATCGGAGTGAGGAAAGCACAGGAGCCTCCCACAGCAATAGCCATCAGAAATGGATCGATAGAAACATTTAACCCTTGGGCAATGCTGATTCCTATGGGAGCCATGAGCACAACTGTAGCGGCATTGTTGATCAAATCAGAAAGAAACATGGTTACTACGAGAACAATAGTAAGTGTGGTCCATGCTGGAAAATGGGTGCCAATATCCATGATTTTAGAAGCAATAAGTTGAGCTCCGCCAGTGGTCTCAAGAGCTTGGCCTACAGGTATCATACCTCCGAGCAGAACAATGATAGGCCAGTCCACACTTTTATATATATTTCGGAAAGATATGACATTGGTCAGAACAAGAAGCAGGGCAGCCAGAGGGAAAGCGATTTGCACAGGCAGTAATCCCGCCACTACACATGTGATCGAAGCTCCAAAGATTCCGAGAGCAAGGATGATTTTATGGGGCTGTCCGATTTTTAATCCACGTTCAGCTAGAGGAAGGCATCCCATGGAAGAAACCGCATCATTGATATTATTAATCCTTCCTTGAAGAAGGAGAACATCGCCCGGCTCGAAACGAATTTTATAAAGCCTCTGGCGAATTTTTTTCTCCTGTCTTGCTATAGCCAAGAGATTGACCCCATATCTAGAACGCATAGAAATGCTTGAGGCTGATTTTCCTGCGAGAGGGGAGTCAATGGTCACCACAGCTTCCTGGGTTGTGATGTCTTTTGAGCCTACAGCATCTTTGCGAAATTGTTTTCCGCCCACCAGCTTGACTTTATTTTTATTGACAAAGGCTTTCAGGTCCTTTGGGTCGCCTTCCAGAATGAGAATATCATTGGTTTTTAATTCTTCTTCTGGATCGGGAGTGTGAATGTGGCGGTTATTGCGTATGAGTCCCAGAAACTTGATATCAGTATCTTTAAGGTTTTGAACATCTTTTATGACTTGCCCTTTTAACTTGGACTCTTTTATGATTTTTACCTCTGTAATATAATCATCAATTTTAAACAGATCTTCAGGTGATCTTTCTCCTCGCCTTTTGGGGAGGAACCGCCAACCGACTAGGGAGACGAAAATAATGCCCACCACAGCCACTCCAATTCCCACTGGGCTGAAGTCAAACATGCCAAAGGGTCTGCCTAGGGTGTCGCCTCGAAAAGTGGCTATGATGATATTGGGAGGAGTCCCTATGAGAGTGGTCATCCCACCCAGAAGAGAGCCGAAGGCCAGGGGCATCAGGATAGAGGATGGAGCGTTCCCGCTTTTTCTTGCCAAGTATAATCCAACAGGCATAAGAATGGCCAAAGCTCCGATGTTGTTGATAAAAGCTGAGGAAACAGCCACCACTATGGTTAGGACTATGATTTGGACAATAAGCTTTTTCCCAACTTTTAACAACAAAGAAGCAATAACATCAATGAGGCCTGAATTCTGAAGGGCCCGGCTGATGATAAGTACTGCAGCTACTGTGATCACAGCAGGATGAGCAAAGCCAGAGAAAGCCTGCTCTTTAGGGACGATTCCAGCGAGAACCAGTATGAATAAAGCGATTAACGCTACGATGTCATGCCGGTACTTTCCCCACGAAAAAAGAATAAGAGCAATGAAAAGAGTGATAAAGACG
>JAWLEN010000190.1:0-2865 GCA_041686095.1 Candidatus Aminicenantota bacterium | reverse complement strand
CCCGATATCACAGATCTCGCTGTCCTGCATCACAATACTGCATTCGATCTCTGCGTTGATGATCCGGCAGTTTTTCTGAATGGAGGAAAAAGGGCCTATATAAGAATCCTCAATGCAGCATCCTTCCCCAATAATGGAAGGACCCCGGATTATGCTTCTCTTGACCCGAACATCCTTTTCCAGCAGAACCTGCCCGTTTATTTTGGACTCCTGATCCACTTTTCCCAGGTTCTGGCCTTCAATGGATTCCAGAATCAGGCGGTTGGCTTCCAAAATATCTTCTATTTTCCCGGTATCTTTCCACCAGTCAGTGACCAGGTGAGGCTGCACTTCATAGCCTTTTTCCACCAGATACTGAATGGCATCTGTGATCTCCAGCTCATTCCGCCATGATGGTTTGATGGCTTTGACCGCTTCAAACACATGATGATCAAACATATAAACCCCCACTAAGGCGAGATCGCTCATGGGCTTTTTGGGCTTTTCAACCAGTCTTTTTACCCGACCGTCCTGGAGCTCTGCCACACCAAACATCTGGGGATTGCGGACTTTAGTCAGCAGGATCTGGCTGTTGGGCTTTTTCTTTTTGAAATCTTCAACCAGAGATTTGATGCCGTTCTTCAAGATATTGTCTCCCAGATACATGACAAAAGAATCTTTTCCCAAAAAGTCTTCCGCCACCATCACGGCATGGGCTAATCCTAAAGGCTCGTCCTGTTCAATATAAGTGATCTTGACACTCCACCGGTCTCCGTTTCCCACAGCCTCCTTGATATCTTCTTTGGTCTCACCCACAATGATTCCGATGTCTTTGATCCCTGCTTCTTTGAGCGCTTCAATGCCGTAGAACAAAACAGGTTTGTTGGCAACCGGGACCAGCTGCTTGGCCTGGGTGAATGTGAGGGGGCGAAGCCGGGTTCCTTTTCCTCCGCTTAATATAAGTCCTTTCATTTGATTTCCTTCTTCTTTTATTATTAATATTATTAATAAACAATCAGTTTATTATTCTGGCTTATCAATGTCAATTTGATGTTGATTTATTGGAATTTGGTCTTAATTTTATATAGCCTAAAAATTTCAACAAAGCAAAGCACACCACAAAAATAAAGACAAGAAGCAGGATTCTGATCTGTGTGTTCACGTATTCAAACAGCACCCCGCAAATGGAAAACAAAAACGAGATGAAAGTAAGGATCAAGGTGGTCTTGGTCTCTGAGACCTTTTTCTGTAAAAACCGGTAGTGAAAATGACCCATATCTTTAGTAAAGATATTCTGTCCTTTTGAAATCCTTCTTATGATGGTGATCACTGTTTCCAGTATGGGCAGAAACAGAATAATAATGGGGATGAGCAGAACAATGGCTAAAGAAGCCTTTCTTTGAATGGCTGCCATGGACAGACAGGCAAGGATAAAACCGATTATCAAGCTTCCCGAATCCCCTAAATAGAGCTTGGCTTTGGGAAAGTTAAAAGGATAAAATCCAATGATCACACCGGAGAGCACAGCAATGATCAAAACCAGCAAAAATTGAGAAGACAGAAAAGCCAGAACTCCCATGGACACCACAGCAAAAAAGGAGATCCCTGCAGCCAGCCCGTCAATCCCATCCACAATATTAATGGCATTGGTGATCAAACAGATCCACAAAACAGTCAAAAAGAAGGAGGTAAAAACACTGATTCCTTTGGAACCGATAAAAGGTATGCTGAGCTCCCCTATTTTTAAGCCTGCAAAATAAATCATGGAGGCAGCTAAGACCTGGACAAGAAATTTTTTCCAGGCAACTGTACCAATAAAGTCATCGTACAAGCCTAAGCTAAAAATAACCAGCAGCGCGATGATCAATAACGGCAGATCAACAGTTCCCTGGAATTGGACGGGAACACGAGGGAGTACAAAAATCCAGACAAATAAGATTGAAACAAACAGTGAAAAAAATATGGAGATCCCGCCTAATCTGGGGGCTTCTTTTTGGTTAAAAATCCGGCTGTTGGATTTGTGCAATGATTGATTCCTGAAAATGAGCTTAGTTAAAGTCAGGGTGAGAATAAATGAAATAAGAGCTGCCAAAGCAAATGTTTCAACAATGACCCATGGTTTCATCAAATCTGTCCTCAATCAATATTTAATAGTTCCCACTCACTTTAACATATTTTAAGCGTTATCTTAAATTTTTAGGCAAATTTTTTAGGGAAAGGGCATGGGATTCGTCACCCGCTCGATTCCCCAGCGAGGAATCTCTCTCCCGGTTCGGGCTTCGCTCTCCTCTAAAGAGGAACCATGCCCGCTCCCCCCTCACAGGGGATTCCTTACCCCATGCCCTTCTCCCTTTCCATCTATAATCTTTTCTACTGAATTTCAGTATAAACAAACTCGCTTTCTCTTCCATAAATGTCCAGAGCTGCTATGGCGTATTTGTACAGCTTATCCTTTTCCACATTGCGGTGCCAGTATTCAAAAGTACCGGCACTGACTTCGACCAGCAGACTCGTTTCCTCATCCTCAACCAGATAGATCCTGTATTTTTCTAGGATGTCTTCATTCTGGTCATTGGCTTCCCAGGTTAAGGCATTGACATACTCCACTAGAGATAAAGACCGGTTCTCTTCTTTTGTACCTTGGAAATTTACAGGCGGATAAAGAGGGGGGAGTTTGATAAACACGTCAACATCCACTTTTCGGGGACTGTTGGTGGCATTGTCTGAAGAGATGGTGATCTCTCCCTCATGAAGCCCGTAAGACAAATCCGCTATATCCACTGTGACTTCAATAGTATCCCATTCACCTGTAGATTTCCCTGAAGAAGGAGAAACGCTCAGCCAATCCTTGTTGGTGCTGATATCATAGACTAATTCTCCTCCTCC
>JAWLEN010000189.1:1658-2920 GCA_041686095.1 Candidatus Aminicenantota bacterium | reverse complement strand
GCAATTTGTCTTATCTTTTTTTCCTCCGGAGTCATTTCTTCAAGAAAAGCAGACGGCCGGACCTTTAAAACTTTTGCCAGGGCATGGATTGATTTGGGCAGGACTGTATCCTTGTAAAGAAGGTGATAATAGGCTGTCTTGCTGACCTGTGCCTGTCTCAATAATTTCTTGAGAGTGAATCCTCTTGAATGGATAAGCTTTTCTAATTTGCTTTTAGATACATACATATATAAAAAGTACTATAAAATAGAACTTTTGTCAAATAAAAAATCTCAAAATAAAAAATAAATTATATGTTTTCTGAATCATTTTTTTTAAAATAGCATGACTATTTTAAAACTTGACTTTAAAAATAACCATGTTATTCCGATTGCTTCTTTTTATGGTGGAGTTTAGCTTTTATTTATTGAACAACTGAATGGCTTCGTCATTAAAAAGGATGACCATGGAATATATTCCCAGAGCTGTGCCAAAGGGAAAACAAAGCAGGTTGAAAAAGGCCAAAGCCAGAGTCAGCAGCCGTCCCCATTCTTTTTTCTTGGAGAGCGCGATACCCGCAATGATATCCGGAATGAAAAGAACCGCAATGAAAGCTGTGGCCCAGATGGCTACGGTGCGCAGGATGATGGGCGCTTCATACCCGATTTCCGGGATAAAAGAAATCCCGAATAAAATCCAGAAAAGAAAAAAAGCCCACACCAGACCCAATGCCCCTGAGACAATCCACAAAACCGAAAGTATTTTTATATGCTTTTCCATTTCACCCTCCATGGATACATTCTTATTTAATCTTATTTTATACTAACCTTCAGAATATCTTCAATCTTAAAATTCATATCACTGTGGTGAGTCCCGGGCCAGAACACTCGGCCGCATTGGGGACAGAGAGAGAATGAATCCGAGCGCTCATAAACAAAAGGAGCCACCAGGTTTTTAGCCTGTTTTTTGGATATGGGTTTGAGCAAAACATTGCACTCAATGCACCGGGAATAGGGTTTGACCTTGTCTCTGAGATCCAGCTCATCCAGCACCTGCTTGACCTGTTTCTTCCAGTTCTCACTTTGAATAAAAATCACCTTGATTTTTTTGGCTTTCTCCACAATCCCGGTGTCCCGGGTCAGCAAGATGAGGTTTTCTCTTCGGGCTATGTCAATGAGCTCGTCATCCTCAGCCTTGGAGAAAAAAAGAGTGTCAAACCCCAGGATCCGCAGCCATTTGGCTAACTTGCCCAGCATGCAGTCAACCACAAATTTAATTGGGGA
>JAWLEN010000189.1:0-1558 GCA_041686095.1 Candidatus Aminicenantota bacterium | reverse complement strand
ACAAATTTAATTGGGGACGGTTTATTCATTTGCCTAATTTTTTAAATTCCATTTTTTTGATGTAATCCGGAAAAAGAGATATTTTATGGGCGTCATCCGGGTTAAAAAGAAACGGAGCCACCTCTTTTTCTAATCGCTTGAAATCAACGGTCCTGCATTTCTCAAGCAGCCTTTTTTTTAGAACACCCCAATCTCCAACATTGATCTTTTCCCTGAGGTAGGTAAAATGGGGGCGCGTCCTGCCCAGAAGAAATATGATGTCATAAAAATCCCTTCCCATAGGGCGGGGCCGGGTGAAAACACACAGGATTTTTTGAGACAAAAGCAAATCAGCGGGAACTGCGTTGATCCTCTGAAACACATCAAACTTGTTTAAAATGAATTGTTCTTTGTCATACGTGAAATCCTGAGATTCTGTGTCGATTTGAATGGATAGTTTCTCCTGCTTATGGGGAGTGATTTTGTATTTATAAAGAATCTCAGGGAATTTAAGATACGCCCTGAAGGCTTTCTGAGTGACAACCCTTGACTCAATATCATATCCCAGGCGGCGCATTCGCCTTAATATTTGAGAGACAAGATCCTTAAAATCATCCGGCCTCAAGCCTTGATTATCAAAATCCAGATCCTCAGAAAACCGGGGACTTCCGTGGAGTATGTGGATCGCTGTCCCTCCCATAAAAGACAAATTTTTTCCAAAAGGAGAATCAAACAAAGCCTCCAGAATCTTGTACTGCAGATGTTCCCTGAGCAGATTTCTTTTAAAAGGCTTCAAAGAATCCGGATAAAAACTTTCGATCTGTTTCATATCAAGCATTGGATTTATCCTGTCCATGTCTTAACAGTAATTCCAAAAGAACGGAAATCCGCTCAGACAATGCGTTTTTATCGAAATTCTCAAGGTAATCTTGAAGCTTTTGTCGGTTAATTTTTTGATTAAAGGCGTCCTCATTAAACCGCAGAGAATGAATGTCACTCTCAGATTTAAGCTCTGGATGGAGATAGAAAAAATCCAGAACAGCTTTTTCCACATCAGCGATTTTGAAAACCTTGGAATCATAGGACACTATTTGGTAGCCGAAAAACAAAGATGGCTTGATAGTCCTGTATTGGAATTTACCCAACGGTGTGGCAAAAGAATAGGTACGGCGCGTGGAAACAGAGGTGATTCCATAAACCGCTTCTGGAATGATATGATAATAAGACAGCGCTGATTCAAGGGATATATAGGAAGGATTGTACAGCCGGTTTGCGATTTCAAACAAGACATTTTCATCCACAGCGAGGTCCGAGAAAATATAACGGCCCTTAGCTATTTTTTTGATATAGCCTTTTTCCTGCCATTCAATAAGCCTTCGCCTGTGAAAATGAGGATCGATCAGCTTGATGTCGTTTAAGGAGAAAACCGTAAAATCTTTGAGCGCATCTTTGAACTGGATGAACTTCATAATCTGATTACCCCAAATAACCTTTCATATTGTTGCTATTTTTAGCAACTATTTGAAATATAAATCATCGAATCTAAAATGTCAAGGCTGTTTTTAAAATACAGTGCCGT
>JAWLEN010000067.1:0-12773 GCA_041686095.1 Candidatus Aminicenantota bacterium | reverse complement strand
TGAAGGAAAATGAAAAATTTTATAATTTTTATGTAAGGAGATAAGGATATGAATAAGAGAATTGGAATATGGGTTTTGATTGTGTTTGTGTTTTCGGTGTCTTATCTGCCGGCTCAGCGGTCTGGCATGCAGTTGGATGAGGAGCAGAAATTACTGCAGGTCATGCACTCGATTCACAGCCAGACGCTTTTTAATTATGTTAAAGAACTGGCCTCTGATAAATACTGGGGAAGACTCAGCGGCACTGAAGGCTACAACCAGAGTGCGGAGTGGGTGATATCTCACTTTAAGAAATGGGGCCTTTTGCCTGCCGGAGATAACAATACTTTTCTTCAAGCTTTTACCAATCCATACACCCTTGTGTTCAAAGACTGCAATGTTTGCATGAATATTCCGATGGATGGGGAAATAGTGAAAAAATATTATAAATACGAAGAAGAGTTTATTCCTGGTTCTACGTCAGGGTCTGGGGAAGTCACGGCTGAAGTGGTGTATGTCGGGTACGGGATAACCGCTCCGGAGTTGGATTTTGATGAATACAAAGGAGTGGATGTGGAAGGAAAAATCGTTCTTATGGAACCGGAAGCTCCGGTATCCCCGAATGATGACCCTGAGGTGTTTAAAAAATGGCGTCCTTATTCTTTCCATCAGTACAAGTTAAAAAACGCTGTGGCTCACGGAGCTAAAGGCATGCTGTACAACTATCACATCACCAATCCCAACAATGCTTATGATGAAAACTTTATCTACTCTCATGTGGGACAAACAGTAGTGCATGATGTTTTTGCCGGAACAGGAAAAGATCATGGAAAAGTTGTTGAGAAGATCAAAAATGAGCTGGTGCCTCAATCTTTTAAAACCGGAAAATCTTTCACTATAAAAAACACAACTGAGCATCACCCGGATGGAATCACCTACAATGTCATCGGTATGATCAAAGGCTCTGATCCGGTGCTTAAAGATGAGGCCGTCATCATTGGGGGCCATTTGGATCATCTGGGAAAATGTTATGAAATCATACCCGGCGCTAATGACAATGCATCGGCTGTGGCTGTGATCATGGGTGTGGCCGAAGCACTGGCAAAAAGCCCTGTAAAGCCCAAGAGGTCAATCATTTTTATCTGTTTTGGTGCGGAAGAGCAGGGAGTAGTGGGATCAAAGTATTATGTGGAGAACCCGGTGGTTCCTCTGGAAAAGACAGTGTGTCTCATCAACATGGATGGTGTGGGAGCTGGAGATAAATTAAGCGCTTTGTCTGCTGAAAATTTTCCGGAATTGTGGAGTTATATTAAAAAGGCCAATGAAAAATACACCCATCGGTTGGTTTTTCCGCGCTCTTTTTCCAATCTCGGACGTCCCAGGCTAGATGCCGCCCGCTTTTTATGGGAAGGAGTTCCTTCACTCTCTTTCAGTGCTTTTGGAACACCATCTTATTATCATGTGACCAAAGATAATATAGACATTATAACTCCGGAAATCATGGAGGATCTGGCCCAGATGCTGTTTATGGCTGTTCTCGACCTTGCCAATCAGGATCAGGTGGATTTTAGGAAGGAAAACCATTGATAACAAGGTTTTACCTGCCCACAAAAATCATCTTTGGATCTGGAACGGTTTCTCAAGTTAAACAGATTGTGGAGGATGAATTCAGGGCGGTCCGTATATTCTTGGTCACAGATAAAGGAATACGAAAAGCAGGCATAGACCAGGGAATTGTGTCTGAGTTTCAGAGGATCACGGTTTTTGATGACATTGAACCCAACCCCAAACATGACACGGTGAACAGAGCAGGGGAGATTGCCAGAAAGCTCAGTACTGACCTTGTGATCGGATTGGGCGGAGGGAGTTCGCTGGATGCGGCCAAAGCTGTGGCGCTTCTGGTCACCAATAAAGGTCAAATTGAAGATTATGAAGGAAAATATAAATACAAGGTTCCACCCATTCCCATAGTGGCTGTTCCCACCACCTGCGGCACAGGAAGTGAAGTCACCTGGAGTTCTGTGATCACCCATACAAAAAGAAAATTTAAGATGTCCATTAAAGGACCTCACACTTTTCCTTCTGCGGCTCTTGTGGACCCGGATTTGCTGATGACTCTTCCTCAGGACCTCATAGCTTCAACCGGGATGGATGCTTTGGTTCATGCGGTGGAGGCTTATTCGGTCAAGCCCTCCACATTCATAACAGACTTATTTGCAGAGCAGGCTATTAAGCTGATTTTTCAATCTATAGAAAGAGCTTATAAAGACATTGAAGGAGACCGTGAAGCCAGAGAAAACATGATGAAAGCCAGCATGCTGGCCGGAGTGGCTTTTGGAAACAGTGATGTGGGCGCTGTGCACTGCATCGCTGAGTCTGTGGGGGCTGTGTATGACATCCCTCATGGAGTGGCTAATTCCATTTTTCTTCCTTATGTGATGGAATTTAATTTGCCTGCGGCTGAAGATTCCTATGCAGATATTGCTGGTTTTATCGGGATTAAAGAGAAAAGCCGAAAGAAATCTGCGGAAAAATTAATCAAGAAAATAAGAGACCTGTCTCTGAGGCTGAAGATCCCTCGTTTTGAACAGATCGGGATCAAGGAAGATCAGTTTCAGTTTATTGCTGAAAAATCATTCCAGAATAATTCCAACTCTTCCAATCCCCGTGAAGCCACAGTCAAAGATTATTTTCAAATTCTGAATTCTGCATTTTCAGAGTGAACAGACTTCTCTTTGGTTGATAGGTCAGGATTGTTTTGATTATAAAATGAGTGTTTATTATGAATCATAAAGGAGGAATTTAATATGCAAAAAAAATCATCATCTAAGATATTCCTGGGAATACTGCTGGTCATATTTTTAATATCAGCACATCCCTGGGGATATTCTGAAACCAAAAAAGCTTTGACCTATCAGGATATCATGAAGTTTAGGGAGATCCATGATGCGGTTATTTCAAACAATGGTCTTTGGGCGGCTTATGCAGCTGAGCCTGACAGGGGAGACGGGGAAGCTGTGGTAAAAGGTATTGAAGATGAAAAAGTCTACACTATAAAAAGAGGCAGTAAACCTGTTTTTACCCAAGATTCATCCTGGGTTGGAATGGTGATAAAACCCGGAGCCGTTGAGCTTTTAGCTGAAAAAAAAGAAAAACCAAAACCTGGATTGGCGCTTTTAGAAATCTCCAGTGGAAGCACGAAGAAAATTGAAAATGTCAAATCTTTCGATTTTTCTAAAGATTCAGCTTGGATTGCCTATCATCTTTATAAAGATGAAGAAAAGGAAAAAGAAAAGAACAACCAGGAAGAAAAGAAAAAAGGGGCTGACAAGGATACAGGGACTCTTTTGATTCTTATGAACCTCAGTACCCAGAAGGAGATTGAAATCCCTTATGTGTCTGATTATTCTTTTGATAAATCTTCACGTTTCCTGGCTTACACCACCAAAAAACCGGAGGATAAAGAAAACAGCCTGACCATTCTCAACCTTTCCTTAGGCGGAGAAGAACGTAATGACATCATTAAAAAAGACGGAGCTGAATTTTCTGATCTCTCCTGGACAGAAAAAGGAAGCCAGCTGGCTTTTATGGCTTTAGAGAAACTGGATGAGGATAAGGAACAAGTGAGTCTTTATATATGGGACGGCATAGAGAAAAAGTTAGCCAAAGCGGTTACTTCAGAAGAAGCCCCGGATGGTTGGGTTCTTCCCCAAAAAAATGATGTGTCCTGGAGTGAAGACGGAAGCCTGCTTTATTTTGGATTTAAACCCAAGGAAATCGCTAAGGCAGTGGAAGCCCAAAAAGAGGTAGATAAAGAAAAAGAAGAGCTTCAGGAACAGGACCTGTATGATGTAAATGCCATTTTAGAGGATAGAGGAGTGGATGTCTGGCATTGGGACGATCCTTATATCAGAACTCATCAAAAATTAATGTGGCCCCGGACTAAAGAACAGACCTATTTGGCAGTTTATCATATGGATGAAGAGAGATTTGTGCCCCTGGGTGATAGGGACATGCCTCAAATCAGAACCAATGAGAATAAATCTTATGCCCTGGGATTTTTGGATGCTCCTTACAGAAAGATGATCACGTGGTACGGCCGATTGTTCGATCTTTATATAGTGAGCCTCAAAGACGGAAGCCGGGAGCTTATTGTTTCTCGATTGGAAGACAGAACCTCCCTTTCCCCAGAAGGAAATTATGTAGTCTATTATAAAGATAAACACTGGCATCTTTTTGACACGTCAACTCATGAAACACGAAACTTGACCCAGGATATTAAGGTGCCCTTTTATGATGAGGATCATGATTATCCCAGTAAAGTGCCGGGATATGGGGTGGCTGGTTGGCTGGAACAAGATAAAGCGGTGCTGATCTATGATAAATACGATATATGGAAATTCTCCACTTCACAGGGAGAACCTGAAAGCATAACTGCTGGATTTGGCCGTGACCATGATTATACCTTCCGCATCATTGATCTGGATCCGGAAAAAGAAGCCATAGCCAGTGATGAGAAGCTCCTGCTTTCGGCTTATCACAATTATGAAAAAAACTGGGGTTTTTACAGAGCCCAGCCTGATCAGACAGGAGTCAAAAAACTTTTAGAGGAAGAAAAGAAATTCAGTTTTCTTGCCAAAGCCAAAGAAGCGGATGTTTTTCTCTATACCAGAGAGAGCTACAGGGAATTTCCTGACCTTTGGATCAGTGGAATGAGTTTCAATGCTCCTCAAAAGATATCGCAGGTCAATCCGCAGATCCAAGATTTTGCGTGGGGAACAGCGGAATTGGTGGAATGGGAAAGTGTTGACGGGATTCCTCTCCAGGGAGTTCTTATCAAACCCGGAAATTATGAATCGGGAAAAAGATATCCGGTGATTGTTTATTTTTACCGGTTTTTCTCTCAGAGACTTCATGAGTTCAATCAAGTGGTCATCAATCACCGTCCGTGCTTTCCTTTTTATGCGTCTAACGGGTATGCGGTGTTTCTGCCTGATGTCAGATTTGATATCGGGACCCCTGGATATTCAGCCACCAAATGTTTGGTTCCCGGCATCCATAAAATCATTGATATGGGAGTGGCGGATCCGGATGCGATAGGACTCCACGGTCATTCCTGGAGCGGTTATCAGACCGCTCATGTAGTCACCCAAACAGATATCTTCAAATGCGCGGTGGCTGGAGCGCCGGTCTCGAATATGACCTCTTCATACGGAGGGATTCGATGGGGTTCAGGTATGGCCAGGCTTTTTCAGTATGAAAAGACCCAGAGCCGTATTGGAGCCAGTTTATGGGAAAGAAGAGACCTGTACATAGAAAATTCCCCCTTGTTTTTTGCAGACCGAATCAAAACCCCGCTTCTCATCATATTCGGGGATGAAGACGGAGCTGTTCCATGGTATCAGGGAATAGAACTGTATCTGGCTATGAGGCGGCTTGAGAAAGACTGTGTGTTTCTCACCTACAGGGGAGAGCCTCATCATCCCCAGAAGTATCCCAATAAATTAGACTGGTTTAAAAAAATGAAGGAATATTTTGACCACTATCTTAAAGATAAAAAAGGGCCGGACTGGATAACCCAAGGAGTTCCTTATAGAGGGAGATGACTCATTGAGCATTGAGAAGACATGATGAGATAAAGGCAACTTCATATTTTTATATATAAATGATCTCAAAGGAGGAATCATTGAGAAAGACAAAAGGACTATTTAGCCTGATATTTATTTTGTTTTTATTCCAAAATGCGGTGGCAGAGCTGCCGTCTCCCCGTGAGTACTTGGGTTTTGAAGTGGGAGCTGACCGGAAGTTAGCGGATATGAATCAGATCATCGATTATTTTATGATCCTGGGAGAACAGAGCCCTCGGATCCTGGTTAAGGAAGTGGGCAAAACCACCATGGGGAACCCTTTCATTGTGGCTGTGATCACCTCAGTGGAAAATCATAAAAACCTGGAAGAATACCAGAGCATCCAGCAGAAGTTGGCAGATCCAAGAACTTTAAAACCAGGTGAAGCTGAAGAGCTTATTTCACAGGGGCGGGCTGTGGTGATGGTGAACTGCTCTATTCATGCCACTGAGATAGCTGCCTGTCAGATGTCCATGAAGCTGGCTTATGACCTGGCTGTGAATGATGACCAAAAGACCCAGAAAATTTTAGACAATGTGGTGCTTCTTCTCACCCCCATGCACAATCCGGATGGGATTCAAATGGTGGCTGACTGGTACAAAAAACACCTGGGAACCAAATATGAGGGAGGACGCATGCCCTGGCTTTATCACAAGTATGTGGGGCATGACAACAACCGTGACTGGTTTATGTTCACTCAAAAAGAAACCAAGTTAACCATCAAGGTCCACAATGACTGGCATCCGCATGTGATCGTGGACATGCATCAAATGGGAAGCACAGGCCCCAGGCTGTTTGTTCCGCCCTTTGTGGATCCTTATGAGCCCAACATCGATCCGATACTCAGGCAGGAAGTGGCTGTGATGGGAACTTTTATGGCTTCGGAGCTCACCTCTGAAGGAAAAGCAGGAGTCATGCACAGTGTGTGGTTTGATGCCTGGACCCCAGCCAGAGCCTATCATCACTATCATGGAGGAATCCGCATTCTCACTGAGGCGGCCAGCGTAAAAATAGCCACTCCCATTGAAATACCATGGGAAAATCTCAGCCCCCAGGTCAAGCAGGAATCTGTAGCCATGCCCATGCCCTGGAAAGGGGGTTTGTGGACCTTAGGTGATATTGTGGATTATGACACTAGTGCGGTCCAAGCCGCTCTGACTCATGCTGCTTGCCTTAGAGAAAACTGGGTAGGCAATTACTACCGGATTTTTAAAAAGGCTGTGGAGCGCACAGATCCTCCCTATTCTTATATAATCCCTAAAGAACAGAGGGACCTTTCCACAGCTTTGAAAATGCTCAACATTCTTAAGATGGGAGGAGTAGAGATACACAGAGCTGAAAAGTCTTTTAAAGCCGAAGGATTTCAATACCCGGAGGGGACTTTTATCGTGTACATGGCGCAGCCCTTCGGCGGATTTGCCAAAACCCTGCTTGAGCCCCAAGTCTATCCAGAGATAAGAGAGTATCAGGGCGGTCCTCTGAAGACTCCTTATGATGTGGTGGGCCACACCCTTCCTTTTCTGATGGGCGTTACAGCAATAAAAGCTGATGAGCCTTTTAGGGCAGAAACCACCTTGCTTAAAGAAATAACCAGACCTGATTCAATCATAGAGGGTGAAAAAGGAGCTTGTTTTTATGTATGGGGCCATCAGTCAAATGATGATATTGTGGCGGTAAATAGGCTGCTTAAAAAAGGATATGAAGTGTCCTGGGCTGCTGAAGAGTTCAAGTCAGGGGGCAAGACATATCCCCAGGGAACCATGATCCTAAAATCCTCTGAACAAACAGTCAATGACTTAACAGATGTCTCCGAAGATATTTATGTCCGGTTTGAAGGAATCAGCAAAAGTCCCGGGATAAAAGTCTATTCATTCCAAAAACCCAGATTAGGGCTTTATAAAAGCTGGACCGCTTCTATGGATGAAGGCTGGACACGGTTTGTTCTGGAGCAGTTTGAATTTGAGTATCAGAGTGTTTTTGATGAAGATTTCAGAGCCGGAAATCTGATACAAGATTTTGATGTGATCATTTTTCCCAGTCTCAGCGATCGGGCTATTGTTCAGGGCTTGTCAGAAGAGGAGATTCCTCCTAAATACGCCGGAGGCATAGGCGAAATTGGGGTGATGAATATCAAGAAATTCATTCAAAATGGAGGCACACTGATCACTCTTAATTCGTCCTCTGAATTCGCCGTAAAAAGTCTTCATTTGGGGGTAGAGAATACGGTTTCTAATCTCAGCCGGGATGAATTTTTTATTCCTGGGTCTCTGCTCAAAGTGGTCAATGTTTCTGATCATCCTATAACCTACGGGTATACAAGGGATGCCGCTGTTTTTTTCAGAAGAAGCCCTGTGTTCAGCCCTTTTGAAGGAAAGAGTGTTGTGAAGTATCCTCCTGATTGTCTTCTGAGCGGATGGGTCAGTGGGGAGGAGCATATGACTGGAAAAAGCGCTCTGGTGGATATTCCCTTTGGTAAAGGAAGAGTGATTTTAATAGGATTTCCAGCCCAATACAGGTCCCAATCTCACGGTTCTTTTAAGTACTTTTTCAATTCACTGTTTTACGGAGCCTCGCAGATAACTGATATTTGATATATTTTCTTTGACCAGGTAATTTTCTTATGATATAAGCTAATAAAGAAATATATGATTTCAGTTTATTTTTTAGAAGTTTTAAATATGATGAAAAAAGGGGACATAAAATGAAAGCAGTAAGAAAAATATTAGGGCTTTTGATTATTTTGTTGATAGGACTTCCCATACTCTTTGCCATCATATGGGCGGTAGGAATTACCCGGGCTGCTGTTTCTCCCGAATTTGTTTCTGACCTTCCCCAGGAGATCATTGAGGAAGTGCCTTCTGTGGTGGAGGAGGTCTTTGAGGATGCACAGAAACAAGAACTGATTTCAGATGAAAACACCAGGGCTTGGTTTAAGGCAGCTTCAGAAGTGGATGTCTCTCCTCGTGAATTAATGAGGAGTATGGGGCTTTTAGACTGGCTGGAAAATGAGATGTCAGTTACTTTTGATGAAATCGGAGATGTGTTGAGAGGCAGGAGAAGAGCTGGTCCCATTGTGTTTAACCTCCGTCCTCTAAAAGAAGCGTTAAACAGCCAAGCTTTCAGCGATTATATGATGAAGGTCATTGAAGCACTCCCACCTTGTGATGAGCGAGAGAGAGAACAATGGTTGACCATGATACAAAGAGATTATGATTTATTTGATTTTCCTGCATGCAGGCCTGATGTTCAAATTTCAGATCAGGTTATCCGGGCTCACCTTAGAGAATTAACGGATGATATGAACAGCGAGATAGAGATTTTTTCAAACACTCGGTTTATCCCCTTAAGCATTAACAGATTTGTTAAACTTGCTTCATATGGTCTGTTTCTTTTGCCCGCGTTTATTATTTTGATAGGAGCTGTGATTGCAGCATCATCGACAGCAGGCTTTTTCAGATGGAGTGGATTATCCATACTTGCCGGAGGTCTTATTGCATTACTCACAGCTCTGTTCACCAAACATTTGGCCATTTTAGGAATCGGACTTTCTCCCTATTCTTATACTGAGAACTGGTCAGTAGAACTGCATCAATTGGTGATAGAAAAAACAGGTTGGATACAAACAGCTGTGGTGAATCATCTGTTTTCACCGGTGATTGCTGTGGCAGGAGTGGTGAGTATTGTCGGATTTGTTATTTTTGTGCTTTCTTTTATCGCCAGAAGCAAGCCTAGAACAGAAAAAAAAGAACCGGTTGAGAGACCAGTCAAGAAAGAAAAGAAGTCAGCCTCAGAGGAGAAACCTCAACCTGGATTCAGAGAAGAAACTAAAAAGGAATACAAGGAACCAGGACTGCCGGAAAAACCTGAAGAATCTGGAGAGCCAGAAAAAGATAAATAATGTGTAAAGTAAGGAGAAGACATGAGATCAAAAAATGTTTATAAAATTTCATCTATTTGTTTAGCGGTTGTTTTTCTGGCTTTAACCAGTTTTGCAGGAGCTAAAAGCACTGACCAAAGAAAGTATACGTCTAAATGGACGCCCAAACGGAGTATAGCCAGCATTGATATAGGCGGTTTGCTGTCGTTTTTTCAAGCGGGATACGACTATAAATACACAGATGAGATATGGGGCGAGGAATTTACCATAAGTGATTATGTGGATAATTCAGAGGCTCTTGGTTTCAGTGCTGGTGCTGGGTTTTTTATCATTGAATATTTGGAGATTGCTGCCAGCATGAATATATCTTCCAAATCACTGAGCGGTCGATATGGATTCAGTCTGCCTAATGTATTTTTATGGGATGATATTGCCTCTGATGAAGCCAGAGCTAATCCAGGATTTAGAGAAACAGTGTTTCATTTTGTGATTAATTTTCATCCCATCACTTCTGGAAATATACGCCCCTTTATTGGCGCTGGTGTGAGCTATATTTCAGGAAAAATGGATTTACTGGATGATATCATTTACGAGGAGTCTTTTTTCTTGGACTGGACTCATGAAGTTGAGATCACGGAAATCGAGTTTGCTGAAAAAGATATCAATAAGATGGGATTCAATTTTACCGGAGGGATGGATTTTTATCTCACACACAGTGTGGCTTTTTATGCCTCAGGAAGATACATCATAGCCAAACAGGAGTTCGAACATCCTCTAACCACTCAGTGGGACGAAGGAGAGACATTGGAGCTGAACTTAGGAGGATTGTCTGCGAATTTAGGAATCAGGGTATTCTTTTAATAAGTATTTAAGAGCGTCTTTTGTCTTTGAATCCGCCTCTGTTAAAGCCTCCTCTGCTGCGGCGGTCGTCACGGCGAGGACGTGCCTTGTTCACTTTGAGATTTTTTCCTTTTAATTCTTTTCCGTCAAGTTCTGAGATTGCAGAATTGGCTTCGGAATAATCGGGCATTTCAACAAATCCGAATCCTCTTGAGTCACCGGTATATTTATCGGTGATGATTTTGACAGAGGTGACTTGTCCGAATTCTTCAAAAACTTCCCGTAAATCGTCTTCTTTTGCTGTTAGGGGTAAGTTACCCACATAAATATTCATTCTCACGATCCTTTAATTTTTTGGAATTTTAAAAGAGGATACTCTATGCTTTCCCCTTCAGGTTTTATTTATTCCTTATAAAAATCCATATTTTTCTATCAAACAAAAATATATTTGATTTGATATAAATCATCATAGCACAGGAATTGAAAATAGTAAACAGAAGAAAAGGGATTCAATCTTTTTTTGAAAAATCCTCGGCTAATGACAAGTACTGCTGGCACAGCTCTGCAGCTTCTTCCTTTTTATCTTCGCTGACATCCTCATCCTTCATTATGTAAGACTGAACCAATACCTGAACCATGGCTCGGTAGCATTGATAAAAATTGACTAATTTTAAAAAGTCTTGGTCGTTGGATAAAGAAACATAGTGGTTGATCAATATTTTCGCCAGATTCTTTCGTCCAAAAAAATTCAGGTCCATAGCCAGGTAAGCCAAATCTGCAGCCACATCACAGCAGGCGATTTTTTCGCTAAACTCTATGGCGTCGAAAAGGTATATTTTGTCATTGGTGATAAAAATATTTTTTGACCGGACATCCCCATGACCGTGCCGGATTTTTTCCTGATTAATTCTTTTCTGGAAAAGATCCCGGTGGTGTTTTAAAAAGTTTTCCGCATTGTTCCGGATGGAATCAATTTGTTTTCCCTTGTCCAGTTTGTTCTGGATGAATTCCTGAAGATCAAAAGCGGGTTTGAAATTTTCCTTGATGGCTTCTACCGTTCCATAGTGTTCTTCAGCTGTATGAGAGCGGTTATGAAAGTCAAATAAAATCTGAGTGATTTTTTGTATATCCTCCGGAGAGACCTGGTTTTTTTTCAATCGGTGGTCCATCCGGTCTTCCTGGGGAAGTTCCTTCATTTTCACACAGTAATCAAGAACCTCTCCTTGGCTTCCGAATTCAATGGTATTATCTTTTTTTGCAATCGATTCCACTCCCAGGTATATTTCAGGGGAAATCAATGAATTCAGGTTGTTTTCCCGGTGACAGAACCGTTTCCTCTTCACTGGTGTTGAATAATCTGCAAAACTGTATTTCACCGGTTTTTTTATTTTCCGGGCGTATTTTCCGTCCAGAATGACCCAGCTCATATGGGTTTGAAATAAGTGGCGTCCATTTTTTAAAAGAGGCTCAATCAATTCTTGATGCCGGGTTTTAACCCGAATACGGTTGGTGATGTCTTGAACTTTTTCTTTCCATTCCTTTTCCTCAGATGTGTCAATGACATAGTCTGGGTTTTTGATTTCCTGAAACTGGTTTTGAATGATTTTGTAAACCTTAAAATCAGCCTCACTGGCGTCTGATCCGGATTGATACCGTTTTTCAATTCTTTCTTTTACAGTTTCTTCAGGACAGGTGACTTTGATCAGATAAAACAGTTCATTCTGTTTTTGTGCCAGATCTTTGGCTCTCTGCCGCATATCCTGCTTGAAGAATGTTCCATCCAAAATAACATTTTTCCCCTGCTCAAGTCTTTTTTCTGCCTCTTCCATCAGAGCTGCATACACACTTCGCTTATGCTTTTGGGAATAATCCGGGTGTTTGTCGATCCGGCTCCGAAGTTCATCAGTAGTCAGGCGTTCAGCTTTCAAGTGCTGTGACAGTTCTTTAGCTGCAGAAGTTTTACCGGTTCCCGGCAGTCCAGATATTGTGACCAACATGATGTTATTTATGTAAATAGGGTAAATTTATAACTCATCTGACTCTCCATAATTATAGTACCATAGAATAAATACCTGCCGTCAAGCAGAGGAAAATATGAGTTCAGATTCAATGTCATTTTTTTATTATTGGTTTGAACTTTTAGGGAACTTTTTGCTCCGGGCTTTCGTTATATCTAATAAAGGATAACTCTATTAGGAGGCTGGAATGAAAAAATTAATGCTGATTATTTTATTTCTTGTGATTCTGACTTTGTTTATCGGATCTGCACCGGCAAAGGAAATCAATAAAGATTTCCATGAGAGTTTTGATGTTAAAACCGGGGATGTGCTTCATCTTACTCATGGAGATGGAGATGTGACTATTGTCCCATGGAACAAAGACATAATCGATGTGGAGGTTCACTTCAGAGCCAATGTGGAAAGGATCGGGATCGGGCAGGAATATCATTT
>JAWLEN010000066.1:0-12781 GCA_041686095.1 Candidatus Aminicenantota bacterium | reverse complement strand
TTTTCTGCTATGGTGTATGGATCCGTCTCTCTTTTAAAAATTTGATCCACATAATCTTCTAAATCATCACCCTTCATATTTTGATCGATCAACTGATAGATCTTTTCACGAATGATATCTTTCAACATCCACAAGATGAGCCTTTTTTTTCTGGCCACCTTCAGCTTCTCTTTTTGCCCGATTGAAAAATTCTCTATTTTCTCTACCAGTGAATCAACATTTTTTCCAGTTGTGGCTACAGTCTTAACTATAGGAGGGATTTTTTTTCTATCCAATCCCAAATCCAACATCGCTTTCAACTGACGTTCTGCTTTTTCTGTCTCAGATGAGTCTGCTTTATTCAAAACAAATATATCAGCAATTTCCATGATACCTGCTTTAAAAGCCTGGATATCATCTCCAGTTCCAGGCGTTAAAATGACCAGTATCAGATCTGCGAGTTTAACTACTTCCACTTCATCCTGCCCCACTCCCACTGTCTCTACCAGGATAATGTCCTTTCCCCCTGCTTCAAGAACAGCGATAGCTTCACTGGAGGCTTTGGAAAGACCCCCCAGATGTCCTCGAGTTGCCATGCTTCTTATAAAAACATCTTTATCTATACTGTGACGTATCATGCGAATTCTATCACCCAATATAGCTCCCCCACTAAAAGGGCTGGTGGGATCAACAGCAATGATTCCGATTTTTTTTTGTTTTTGTTTGAAAAGACCAACCATCTGATCCACTAAAGTGCTTTTTCCCGAACCCGGTGCTCCTGTGATTCCAATAATGGTAGATCTGCCAGAATAAGGAAAAATCTTCTTTAGAATCTCCTGGGCATGATCATCCCTATCTTCAATCAAAGAAATAGCTCTGGCCATAGCTTGAGGATTTCCCTTTAATATGTTTTTAACTATCTCCATTTTTTATCCTGGGTCCATTATATCAAAACGACTAAACAGTCCAAAGAAAATAGTATAATCATCTTAATCCCTATGATCAATTTTATTTATCGAAACCTAAGCATTTCCAAAACCGTGATACACATGAGGTATATTGTTTATTAAAGGGAGAGGGTATAGGGATGAGGAATCCCTTACCCTTCCCCTCATCAGTCAAATAAACTCTATCACGGAATTAGAAATGCTTACTTATCATGACCTTAATTTGACATGTTTAGTGAAATCATCTAAATTGTATTCCATTATGTCCGGATTGATAAGGATCCTTTTTTATGCTCTCATTGCTTATCTTATCTATATCGCTGTTAAATTCTATCAATCCTTGAAAAAACCCAAAAAAACTTCTCGAAAACCTGGCTCTAAACCCGGCATTATGGTTAAAGACGAAGTCTGCAATACTTATCTCCCTAGAGAAGATGCCATAAAAGAGGTATACAGAGGAAAAGAATATTATTTTTGTTCTAATGAATGCCGGAAAAAGTTTTTAGAATCTAAAAAAAGGACCCATTAATAATTTACGGAGCTAGACTCCAACAATCTATGGTGACTGACTCCTCGAGACTGATCTGCTGGTGTTCATAAGAGGCGGGGACAATATAGGAATCACCTTCCTCCAATATAATTTCTTCCTTTTTTCCATTGTTCACTATAATCACCTTTTGTTTCCCTTTAATGATCACTGTAACCTGTTCATAGGAATGTTTATGAGGAGGAACTTTAGATCCTTTTTCATAATCGAATCTCGCCATAAGAACGTCTTTCCCACAACCTAGGGTGGTGCGGACAACTCCTTCAAAAACCTTCACAGAAGGATGGTCTTTTTTTGCGTGTTTAAACATAACTCATCCCCTTTTTGGTGCACCTTTTAGCTAATTCCAACAACAAACAACTACCAAGTGATATGGAAACCACTGTATTCTCCTTTATATTCTTCCCATCCAACGTCTAAATCTTCCACTCGTGCCATTCGAGGTCCTTGTCTTAGATTTTTTATTAATTGGTTGATTTTACTTTTTTCTCCTTCTGCTAAAACCTCAACTCGACCATCAGGTAAATTTTTGACCCATCCAGTCACTCCTAAGGAAGAAGCCATCCTTTGGGTAAAATCACGGAAAAGCACACCTTGTACTCGGCCTGAAATAAATATCCTTGCTCTTTCCATCATCTTTGTTTGAATTATACAAAAATAATTTCCTGCGGTAAAGCACATCCTGCCAATTAGGTTATGAATTCCTAATCATTCAGAGCTATCAATTTCTATGGAAGTAAAGACTTTATCGGCTTTATTGATAGTCTCTTCTGAAAATATCACTCTTTGTTTAGAAGCAGCCTCCAGATTTATATAAAGCTTTACTTTTTGCATATACTGAAAAGGAATATCAGCCGGATTCTTTCCCCTTTTTATCTCCACTGCCATCATTCCTGATTTATATCCCATTTCAATGAAATCCCATCCCAATGCAGCGCAGGCACCCATCCTGGCAGAAAGAGGAAAACCCCCAAACAATGGAACTTCATTATCCAACGCAATTCGGGCAACCGCTTCAAAAGATTCATTTATGGTATTATCCGATATTGGATAGATCGCATCCACCCCTTTACTGATCAAAAGCTGAGAAGAAAGCAGGACTTCACTGGAATTGGCTATAGGAACCGCCTTAACCTCCAGGCCCAGCTCAGCAGCAACCTCCCGAATTACCTCTAAATAATATTCAGAATTTAATTCCGAGGGAGTCCAGAGTGTTCCTATCTTTGATAGATCAGGTACAACTTCTTTTAAAAAATACAATCCTTCCTTTATGGGCCCTCTGGAAGAAACACCTGTTACATGGCTGAGATGTTCCGTGGGAGAAGTCCCTGCCCCTGCCCTATAAGGATTGGCTACAGATGAAAAAACAATAGGAATATCATGGGTCGCATTGAGGGCAGCTTGAAGAGAGGCCGTGGAAACAGCAGCGATCAGATCCACCTTTGACTCCACAAAACCTTCAGCAATTTTTTGTGCCTCGGAAATATTTCCTTGGGCGTTTTTTATGATGAGGGTGACATTTTGTCCTTGGACTAATCCGTTGTCCTGAAGGGCTTTAATGAATCCCTCTACAGCATCGTTCAAATGGGGAGCATCATTTACTTGAAAAATTCCAATGGTATACAGATCATTCTGACTTTTTTCTCTACAGCCAAAAAAAACCAAGATCAAAATGAGAAATAAATAAAGGATTTTTTTCATGGATTCTAAAAGCCTTTTTAATTTTCTAAATTATGATAATCAAAAAAAAGAATTCAAGCAACTCCTTTCGTGACAAAAATAAGACTTATAATCACGAATTCTCAATAATATACCCAGCTATCAGATTCAGAAGTTTATCAAAGTGTTCTGGATTAGAATAGGTGTGGTCACACCCTGACAGGGTGATGAGGTTGGCCTTTGGGATAAGACTCGCTACTTTACGGCTCTGCTCCACAGGTACTGTTTCATCCTCTTCCCCATGAACAATTAAAGTGGGCACTTTAATATTGGGTGCTGCTTCATACGCACGAATATTTTTAGCATCTTCATAAAACGCATAGCCCAATCGCATTTTTTCATTATTCACGCTTTTAAATTCCATAACCCCTGTCTCTTTCCAGTTCTGAATCTCAGAGCCGCTTTTTTGAGTAAGCGCCATTCCTCTGTAATCAGATACTGGAGATTTAAGCACCAAGATATAGGGAACATCGGATTGAGAGGCAGCAAGAAGACTGGCCAGACCCCCAAAGCTTGAGCCCATGAGGCCTATTTTGGTGTATCCTGATTTTCGGAGAAACTCAATGGCGTTCAGTACACCATCCACAGCCTCAGAAGTAGTGATGTTCTCAAACAAACCTTGGCTCTCTCCATGACCGAAAAAGTCAAATCGAAAAATAGAAACTCCTTTTCTGTTTAAAATGGCTTCCAAACCAAGATAGGTCCTCCCATCCTTACTGGAGGAAAAGCCGTGACAGAGAATAATAATGGGCCCATCTTTATCGCCGGTGGGGTTAGACAAAATCCCGCAAAGTTTATTCCCTTTGCTGCTTTTAAAGAAAAGTTTTTCTTTCATTGACTAGGGCAGGTTATCACTTTTTCGGTTTCTAAGGCTATTTTTTTCTCTTCATTGGTAGGCACAACTAGAACTTTCACTTTAGAATCTTGTTTATGGATCTCTCTGATCTCATGAGATTTGGATTTGTTTTTTTCAGGATCGAGTTTCAAGCCCAATTCTTCCAGTCCCTCGCAGCACATACTCCGTACCTTTGGTGAATTCTCACCAATCCCTGCCGTAAATATCACCGCATCTAAGCATCCCAGCTCTGCATAATAAGCTCCGATATATTTCTTTATCCGATGAGAATAAACATCCAGAGCTGTGTTCGCTCTTTCATCTCCTGACAATGCTCTTTGTTCGATTTCTCTCATGTCATTGAGTCCGCAGATTCCCTTTAATCCGCTTTTTTTATTCAACAGGTCATCAATCTCATCTACAGACATATCTAAATTTTTGGAAAGAAAAAAAGGAATAGCAGGATCAATATCCCCAGATCGGGTTCCCATGACCAATCCCTCTAAAGGAGTCATTCCCATGGAGGTATCCATGCATTTTCCATTTTTAACTGCTGCCATACTGGCTCCATTCCCTAAGTGAACCGTGATTAAGTTCAATTCCTCCAGGGGTTGGTTTAAATACCTAGCTCCCTCTTGGGCTACATAGTCATGAGAGGTCCCATGAAAGCCGTATCTCCGGACCTTGTGTTTTTCATAGAGCTCATAAGGCACTGCATAAAGATATGATTTTTTAGGTATGGATTGGTGGAAGGCAGTATCAAACACAGCCACCTGAGGAGCATCTGGAAAAAGGGAACGGGCCACTTTGATTCCAGTGAGGTTTGGAGGGTTGTGTAAAGGAGCTAGGGGACTGTTTTCCTCTATAGCTGAAATCACTTCACTAGTGATCACAGTGGAAGATTTAAAAGATTCTCCTCCGTGTACAACTCTGTGGCCCACAGCATCAATCTCAGACTTGTCTTTAACCACTCCCCATTCGGGGTCTATGAGCAGTGCGACAATCCTCTCCATTCCCTGTTCGTGGTCACTAATTCTCTCCTTTTCTACTTTTTCTTTTCTATTTCCGTTTTTATCTAACAATTCGTGAGTGAGACTACTTGTCTCCTCCCCTATTTTTTCTGCCAGGCCGGCGACGACTGCTTTTCTCTGATCCATATCAAACAATTGATATTTTATAGAAGAACTCCCTGTGTTGATCACGAGTATTTTCATTTTTATCCTTTCTTGAGTTGTGTTTTGTTAGGACTTTTTCTTTTCAGCCTGAGCCTGAATAGCTGTGATGGCGACAGTGTTCACAATATCTGTAACCGTGCACCCCCGGCTCAAGTCATTGACAGGTTTGTTAAGACCCTGAAGCACAGGGCCTATAGCCACAGCACCAGCGGATCTCTGGACAGCTTTGTAGGTGTTATTTCCTGTATTAAGGTCAGGAAAAATAAATACAGTGGCTTTCCCTGCCACTTCACTTCCCGGAAGTTTTGTTCGAGCCACTCCAGGATCAATAGCAGCATCATACTGAATGGGACCTTCGATTTTTAAGTCCAGAGAATATTTCTTTGCTAGATTCCTTGCCTTTTCCGTGGCTTGTTTGACTTTCTCTACATCTTTCCCCACTCCAGAATCTCCTGTGGAATAGGACAGCATGGCCACAATGGGATGAATTTCAAAAGTGGTGGCTGTCTGAGCAGATGCTATGGCGATTTCAGCAAGCTGGTCAGCATCCGGATCAGGATTCACAGCGCAGTCTCCGTAGACCAAAACCCTGTCAGGAAGGCACATAAAGAACACACTGGATATTACGGAAAATCCTTTTTTTGTTTTTATGAATTCAAATGCAGGACGCAGAGTGTTTCGAGTGGTGTGTGTGGCTCCGCTCACCATTCCATCCGCATCTCCTTTATAGACCATCATGGTTCCAAAATAACTGAGTTCACCCATGTTATCCCGGGCATTATCTATTCCTATGCCTTTGTGTTTTCTCAAATCAAAATAGGTCTTTGAATACTCCTCAAATTTATCATTATCAGGAACCTCCATGAAGTTAACCTTATCAAGCTTGAGACCCAATTTAGTTATCTTGTCCCGGATAATTTTTTGATCTCCCAATAGAGTCAAGTTCACAACTTCCCGCCTTGACAGTATCTCAGCAGCCTGCAGTATTCTCTCATCTTCCCCTTCCGTTAAAACAATATGCTGTTTTTGGCTCTGAGCCCTCTGAATAAGCCTGTATTCAAACATCTTTGGAGTCACAATGGACACCTCCGTCTTGATGACCTTTTCTCTTAATTCTAATAGTCTGACATTTTTTTCAAAGGCTTCAAGAGCTTGAGCAATTTTTATAGTGTCGTCTGGATCAATGACCGCGGAGATGCTGTCAGCCATTCGGGCTGTTTCAAAAGTATTTTCTTTGACACTCAAAATAGGAATTTTCTCTTCATATCCTTCAATCAACTTTAAAATCGGTTCCTGAGGAATCAATCCTCCAGTCAATATGAGTCCGGCAATGCTGGGCATATAAGAAGAAGACAGTGCGGACAAACAGCCAACGATGACATCAGCCCTATCTCCGGGCGTGATCACAATTTCTCCATTGGAAATTCTGGTCAGAACATTCCACAGCTGCATGGCCGCCACTCCGAATCCCTCCACATGGCGGTTCAGTTTCTCTTGTCCTGAAACTACCCTTGCTTTTAATTCCTTGGCTACTTCTCCCACCGTCGGATACTGAAGAGCCCGAACATTCGGAATACTGAATACCAGACTATCTTTGACCAGATGGTTATCCTCTAATCTGGATACGATCTCTTCACCCCTCTCCGCTCTATTGACAATGATGGCGACTACCTTGCAGTGCTTTTCATTAAGGGATTCCAAAGATGTTTCCACAGACCTGAGAACTTCATCTTCACTTCTATTGTAGGCATTGGCTGAGAGAACCACAGGACATCCCAGATTATTAGCAATATCGGCATTGATATCAAATTCAAACGCAGAAGTAGATCCTTCAAAATCAGTTCCCTCACACAGAACGAAATCATAGTTATTTTCCAAATATTTATACTTTTCCACAATTTTTTCTATCAGCTCATCGTATTTTCCCTGAGAAAGCATTCCATTGGCTTCTTCTGTGGAAAATCCATACATCTTATCATAAGGGATATCCAGATTGTAATACTCTGAAATCAAATTTATATCTTTGTCTTTTTCTTTTCGTTCAGAATCCACATAAATAAGGGGTCGGAAAAAAGCCACTTTATCCACATTTCTTACCAACATCTCAGTCAACCCAAGAGAAATGACTGATTTGCCGCTCTTTCTTTCTGTTGAGGTCACGTATAGATTGTCTGCCATTTTAGCATCTCCTAAACTTCAAGTTTAGACCCTTTTTGTGTGGATTTTATCTTCCCCCACATCTCTTTATGGACTTCATCCGCCTTTTCATCATCCATAAAAATCTAAGATGATATTTATAACACAAACCAGGCTTATTTTCAATCAGCCCTCCTCTTATGTAAGCATTTCTAAAACCGTAATAATCGTGATGTACAATGTTTATTAAGGGGAGAGGGCATGGGATGAGGAATCCCCTGTGAGGGCGGAGCGGGCATGGTTCCTCTTTAGAGGAGAGCGAAGCCTGAACCGGGAGAGAGATTCCTCGCTGGGGAATCGAGCGGGTGACGAATCCCTTGCCCTTCCCCTTATCTGTTAAATAATCTATATCACGGATTTAGAAATGCTTCATCCTTTTATTTTAATGAAAAAGATTAGAACTGATCCTGGATTTTTTGGTATTATGGGATGGATATGGCTCAATATCATGTAGGCACAGCAGGATGGAGTTATAAAGACTGGGAGGGAATCGCCTATCCAAAGAAAAAACCACCCGGTTTTCATGCCCTGAGATTTTTATCTCAGTATATTGACTTTATGGAAATCAACAGCACTTTCTATCGAATGCCGGTGTTTAACTTTGCTCTGTCATGGATAAAAAAAGTAGAACAAAACCGCAACTTTTTATTTGCTGTCAAGCTCCATCAAGACTTCACCCATCAAAAAAGAAATCCATCGCCAAATCAAGCGGATGAATTCAAATTCGGCATTGAACCACTCCGTGCGAACAACCGCCTCGGAGCTGTGCTCATCCAGTTTCCCTGGTCCTTTCATAGGAACAAAAAAAGTATGAACTATCTGGCACAGCTGTTCCAGATGTTTTCAGGAATGCCCCTTGCTCTGGAAGTGAGACACAGCTCATGGGACCATCCTGATTTTTTAAAATTTCTGTCCGATAATAAAGTGGCTTTCTGCAACATTGACCAGCCAATATTCCGGTCCTCCATCAAACCCACCTCTTATGCAACAAATCCTGACTTCAACTATGTGAGGCTCCACGGCAGAAACTATAAAAACTGGTTCAATCAAAAGGCAGGCCGGGATGAGCGGTACGATTACCTTTACTCTGACAAGGAGCTTTCAGAATGGATTTCCCGCATAAAAAAATTGGGAGGAAAATCCAAGAAAACATTTATTGTGACCAATAATCATTACAGAGGCCAGGCCCTCACCAATGCCATACAGATAAAAAACAAGCTGACCGATGAAAAGCTTGATGTTCCCAAAGAACTGGTCCAAACCTACCCAGAGCTCAAAAAAATCATCAAAAAAATATCCAAGGGTCAGATCGACCTGTTCGAGAGAGAATAACTGAAATTTAAAAATAAAAAGTGGAAGTGCACGGCAGCATTATGTGACCTATCCATTATCCAAGGAGGTTCTTTATGATTCAATACAAAACATCAAAACTTTTAAAGAGCTTGTATATTCTTATGGTCTTGTTAGTGGCAGGAACCAGCCTGTCCGGAATAACTGACAAATCAGCTTTCACTATTGAGGATTCTCTTCACGTCAAATCACTCAGAGTCCAAAGCATGACCGAAGACGGCCGCTACACAGCGGCAACTATCAGCACAAGCGACAGCCGATTAGGAATCGACCACAGACGATTTGGGGATCCCACATACATCACACCAAGACCTGTTGAAGCTGTGATCATAGATACAGAAGAAAACAAAATCCTTCATCTCTTTGAAAACCAACAAGAACTTCACTCCATGTCCTGGTCCCCTGATGGAAAAAAGCTGGCCTTTTTTTTAAAAAAGGGAGACCGATTTTTTCTCCAAATATACAACCGAACAGCAAAGAAAACAAAAGAGATCCGGCTTAAAACAGATAAAGAGATCGCCTCCAATTCTTTCCTCGTTTGGACTAATGATAATCAAAAAATGATCCTTGCACTGAGAGAGAATGGATGGAAAGAAAAATCTCTTAGTATGTTTAAAAAAGCGACCAAAGGTCCCATTATTGTCTATGATTCAAGAGAATCGTTCCTCAAATGGGATGCCATCCGAGATCGATCCTCTCTCCAGGTCATAGCTTTGGTGAACATTGGGAACGGAGAAGTGGAGGAGATCCTGCCGGAAAACCGGTATTTTGATGTGCGTATCGCCAAGGATGACTCTTTTCTGACCTATATGCAGATGTATCCGATAAAGACTGAGTACGGAGAGAATTACTACAGAGAAGGGGGAAGAGAGTATGAGCTGTTCAAACTGTACCTTCAGAAGAAAGCTGAACCCGATGTTTTGATAAAAAGGACTGACAAGCGTTTGGACCTATCCTGGAATGAAGAAAACACCCTATTCGCCTGGGATGATGAAGGGGCTGTATTCGCTCAATCTGTCTATGAAACAGAGGCGAAGAATCTGACCAAAGATAAAGTGAAGACTGAAGCAGAGGAAACAGATAAAGATAAAGAAGAAGAAAAGATTCGCTTTTCAATGATGCGTTGGAGCCCGGACGGGAAAGAATTATTGGCCCGCACAAAAAAAGGTTTATGGCTTATCAATTATAAAAGTGGTGAGTTAGAGATGGTCTACGAATTCCCCGAAGAACAAAAGGAAGATTCTCAGAGAGGAAATTCCCGTCCAGCAAATGTAGTGAGCTGGAGTCCTGATGGACAATATCTTTACATGACCTACTCTGCCCCTGATAAGTGGGAGCGCGGCTTTACAAGATATGATCTTCAGAAGAGAGAGATGGAAGATCTTATAAAAGATAGTAATCTATACGGAAATTTAAGAATGTCTAAAAATGGAGAGAAATTCTTCTATCAATTTTCAGATGGAGATCTCCCATCTGATCTCTACATGACTGACAAAGATTTTCAACAAAAATTCCGGATGACCACACTGAATCCTTGGATTATGGATAAGAAACTAACTAAAAGTGAGCTTGTTAAATATTTAGATGTAGATGGAAAAGAACTCTACGGCATCCTCTATTATCCCGTGGATTATAAACCCGGAAAAAAGTATCCTCTTGTCTGCGAAATCTATGAGAGATTCTTTGATAACGGCTTCCGCTCCAGTATGAATATTCTTGCCAATCAAGGTTTTTTTGGACTTCGGCCTTCTGTGGATTTAGAGATTGGATACCCTGGTGAGGCTTGGGTCAAAGGAGTGACCTATGCGATCAACAAATTGATCGAAAAAGGCCTTGTGGATCCGGACAAAGTCGGTGTACACGGCACCAGTTACGGCGGTTACGCCACATCGCTGCTCATAACCCAGACAGATCGATTTGCTGCGGCGGTGAACATAAGCGGCAAAGTCAATATCATCAGTTTTCTTGGAGACAGCCCGCGGATAGGGCACAGAAACTATGGGGCCGCAGAAGCAGGTCAGGATAGAATCGGAGCTACTTTATGGGAGCAGCCTCTCAAATATATCAATCACTCAGCTGTGATGTTTGCTGATAGGATCACAACTCCTCATCTCTTAATAACAGGAGAGGGCGATTGGAATGTCCCTGCAGGAAACACAAGGGAGATGTACTATGCGCTCCGCCGTCTAGGAAAAGAGTGTGTTTGGGTCAATTACTGGAATGACGGTCACGGCCTAAGCGCTTCAGAAAATGAAGCTATCTATAAAGATAAATGGAACCGCATCATTGATTGGTATCGCACCTATTTTGCCAAAGCAGACGAAGAGAAAAAAAGCGAGGGAAAGGAAACAAAATAGAAGATCTATCCATTATATAGGAGGAAGGTGCAGTTGAATATCTTGACTTTTGCATTTCCACTCTTTTGAACTTTGCCCCGCACATAACAGGCCGGAGGTGAGCCAAAACTGATGCATTTCTGGGTGCCTATGCCTTCAATCACTCCTGTTTCATCTGAGAAAAGAAAGAAGTACTTCAGCCCTCCCCTGACTCTTTTTCTTCTGGCATCCATCAACCGGACCACCAGCTCTACGGTCCGACCGATCCTTATCCTTAAATCTTTGATCCGCAGTTCTGGTCTGTTCTCTTTGAAAAGACTAAGAGCCTCTCCTGCGGGATCAAAACCTAGAACATCCAGGAGCATTTTCTTTTTTTGGCGTTCCTCCAGGTCACCAACCCTGTGGATTCCTTTGGCCCCTCTATAATAATTCAGGATCTGTTCGGTTCTCTGCGGCTCTAAAGAATCCAGAGCTCCTGCTTTAATTAAAGAGAAAAGCTCTGCTTTGGTCACAGAAACTCTGGTGAGGAAATCCTCCAGAGAGCAGTAAGAACCTCTGCTGCGTTCCTCTATTATTTTTTTGGCTGTTTTGGTGTTAAGCCGTTTGACTGACAGCAGCCCCACTCTTATACAGGAATTTTTCACTGTGAAACGATAATCACTGTGGAGCACATCTGGGGGCAGGACCTCTATCCCCAGTCTTTTGGCTTCCTCAATATAGACCGGCAGACTGTAATAACCTCCCCCTGCATTCAAAACAGCGGTGAGGTACTGCAAAGGATAATGAGCTTTTAAATAAACAGACTGATAAGCCATGCAGGCATAGGAAGCACTGTGAGCTTTATTAAAAGAATAGGAAGAAAATTTTTCCATATGCTCCCATATCTTTTTTAGTTCTGTAGGTGTGTATCCTCTGTTTCTGGCTCCCTGAAAAAATTTAATTCTTAAGGAGGAGTTCACAAATTTCTTTTTCAGCTCCCTTCGCAGCATATCTCCCTGTTCCGAATTCATTCCAGCTACTCTTTCTGCCACCTGCATGACCTGCTCTTCATAGAGAAGCAGGCCTTTAGTCTCAGGAATGATCCGGGTGAGAAACGAGTCACTAGTCAGTGATCTGCTCTGTCGGGCATGCAGCACAGCCTGCTTGGTTCCGCTTTGAGTGGGTCCTGGCCGGATCAAAGCCAAAGCCTGGGTCAGGTCATAAATATTATTCGGCTTCATCCGGGAGAGCAGATTCATCATAGCCGGACTTTCCACCTGGAAACATCCTATAGTCTTTGATTGGGAGAGGAGAAGAAAGCTTTTTTTGTCATCCCAGGGAATTCTTTTTATATTCAGCTTTTTTTTCGCCCCGGAAATCGCAGCCAATCCCCGCACAGAAAGAAGGTCCAGTTTAATGAGCTTCAAATCTTCCACAGCATCACGGTCAAAATGACACATAATGAGTCCTTTGGCTGATTTCTCCAAAGGAAGATATTTTTGCACTGGAGGTGGTGTTAAAATAACACCCCCCACATGAAGAGAATTCTCAGCATAGACTGAAGTCAATTCTGAGGCAGCCTTCCAGATCTCTTTGCAGCCAAGCGGAGGCTGACGCTGTTTCAGATAATCAGGCTCCACAAAGTAGGGAATTTGCTTGCTCAGCCTTCTCGACTCTCCTGGAGCCAGGCCAAAGGCCCGGGCCGTCTCATAAACAGC
>JAWLEN010000188.1:0-2960 GCA_041686095.1 Candidatus Aminicenantota bacterium | reverse complement strand
ATGTGAGAGGTTATACTTTCAAACCGGTTTTCATATTCTTGAAGGAATGGCTCAAAATAATGGAAGAGAACGCTGTAAAAAACTGTGCGCTCCGGATGATGTGGGCGAAAGACCCTGCTCATGGCAGGGACAGTGATTCAAGAAATGTGCCGGGAAAAAGAAATGATTAAATTCCTCTGTTGAGTGATAGAATAGATTTAGGAGTGAAGTAGTAATGTGTAAACAGTCGTTTACTTGCAGAAGAAAAATTCACTCTGATTTTTGAAATGTGGAGAGATTATAATTGGAATCTTTTTCTTTTTGTATTTTTATTTTTTGCTTAGCTCACCAACATATCAAGAATTAAAGAATAGAATTTACATCTTTTCCAGGGCGGCGATGCGTTCTTCAATGGGAGGATGAGTGCTGAAGAGCTTGTTGACTTTTCCTTTGATGTCCTTGAGCGGATTGACGATATACATGTGGGCAGTGGCTTTATTGGCTGCTTCCAGGGGTTCTTTGTCTTCAGACAGTTTCTTGAGAGCTGAGGCAAGTCCAGGAGGGTACCGGGTCAGCAGGGCTCCATTGGCATCAGCCAGGAATTCCCTTTTTCGGGAAATAGACAGTTTTAAAAGTTGGGCTATAAGGGGAGACAGGATGGCTAAAACCAGGGCCACCACCACGAAGATAGCTGCGGCATTTCCACTGTTTTTTCCGCTGGAGCGTTTCCTGCCCCTTCCCCAAATAAATGTCCTGAGAATCCAGTCGCTTAAAAGAGCCACCACTCCCACCATGACCACGGCCAGAGTCTGAACCAGGACATCCCTGTTTTTTATATGGGACATCTCGTGGGCGATGACTCCTTCCAGCTCAGCCCGGTTTAATTTTTGAAGCAAACCTGTTGTGACCACGATCACTGAATTTTTAGGATTGCGGCCTGAGGCAAAAGCATTGGGGGCTGTGTCATCGATCACATAACAGCGGGGTTTGGGCAGTCCGGCTGCAATGGCTAGTCCTTCCACCACATTGTAGAGGTACGGGTAATCTTTTTTATGGACCGGTTTGGCCCGGCTTATAGCCAGCACGATTTTATCGCTGGCATAATAACTGCCAAAAGTCATGGCAACGGCGATCACAGCAGCGAAAATCAATCCCTGGGGCCCCCAACCAGTCAGCTCTCCGAATGACCAGCTCAAAGCAAAAATCAGGCAGAGAAAAAAGAGAATCAGAAAAAATGACCGCCACTTGTTCCTGGTGATTTGCTCATACATGAGAAATGGGTCCTTGATTTCCTATCTTTGGTCAAAAGTAATGATGCTTTTTTTCAGAGCATCTGGTTTAGAATTTAACTTTAACTGGTTCCTTGGCCGCAGGCTCTTCGATCTCAAAGTATTCTTTTTCCTTAAAGTTGAACATGTTGGCAATAATATTGGAAGGGAATACCTGCTGCTTGGTATTGAACTTCATGACTGTGTCGTTGTAGAATTGGCGGGCATAGGCAATTTTTCCTTCGGTCCCTGCCAGCTCTTCTTGGAGCATCAAGAAATTTTGATTGGCTTTGAGTTCAGGATAGTTTTCCACCACAGCAAACAAGGACTTAAGGGCACCACTCAGCATATTTTCTGCCTGTTCCTGTTCTTTCACCGATCCTGCATCAATGGCTTTGGATCTGGCTTCGGTTACTTTTTGGAAAACTTCTCGTTCGTGTTTAGCATATCCCTTGACTGTCTCTATTAAATTGGGAATCAGGTCATATCTCCTTCGGAGCTGGACATCAACCTGTGCCCATGCATTGTCGGCCCGGTTTCTCAAGTTGATGAGGCTGTTGTAGATCCCTACGACAACAAACACAAACACAGCTACAATAATAATCAAAATCCATAACGCAACCATATTTTATCTCCTTTATTGAAGGTGAGCGTTCTCTTTATTAACCATTTTGAATCAAAAAGTCAATTGATATATATCACAAAAAGAACACAAAAAAAAGAGCCCCTGAGAGGGGCTCTTTTTATAGATTCTGTAAAAAAAGAAATATCTTAGTGAAAAAGAGTGTTTTAAAGGATCTGCTTAAATCTTTTTGTGGCAGAACCACCAATCAAAGCAGTCAGCCTTATCTTTCCTTTCCTTGGCACCAGTTACATCAGTGGGGGGCGGGAGAATGACACGATCTTTAATCAGCTCATTATTGGGCCAGTTAGCTGGGACAGCTACTTTGTTTTTCCCAGCCACTTGCAGAGCTTCCACAGCTCGAAGCACCTCATCCATATTTCTTCCGATTTCCTGAGGATAATAAAGGATTAGTCTGATGATTCCCTTATCGTCAATAATGAAAACAGCTCTCACTGTGTTGGTTCCTTTTCCCGGATGAACCATCCCCAGTTTTGCGGCGATTTTACCCTGATCATCTGCGATTATAGGGAATGGAATAGGAATATCGAGTTCATCTTCGATCCACTGCACCCATTTGATATGGCTGAAAAGCTGGTCAATAGACAGACCAAGAAGATCTGTATTGAGTTCCTGAAACTTTGCATGTCTTTTCGCAAACGCCACAAACTCAGTGGTGCAGACCGGAGTGAAATCCGCAGGATGACTGAACAGAACCAGCCATTTTCCTTCATAATCACCCGGAAGATTTTTCATTCCGTGAGTGGTCGGGACCTTCATTTCCGGAAATTTTTCACCGATCAAGGGAATTCCTTTGTTTTCTTTTAAGTGTTCCATTTTTTTGCCTCCTTGTAATCATTATTCTAAATTAAAACGATTACAAATTTAAAACAATTATAATCAAATGTCAAGAGATATTTTTTGGAATGCTAAATTTCAGACAGTTATTCTGAATTTTTATTGGGCGGCTGTGTTTTTCCTAGTCCTTATTTGATGACTTTTCCTTCTATGATTAAAATGAGAGCCAAATCTCCTCCATTGAGTTTGGAAACACCCACCACAGATCGGTTTCCGCTCTGGATACTCAAAGA
>JAWLEN010000187.1:0-2965 GCA_041686095.1 Candidatus Aminicenantota bacterium | reverse complement strand
GAAGGCAGGATAACCCGGGTATCTCCCCAAGAGGCTTGGGCTAAGCTTTGGTTCTCCAGTATCAACCCAGAAACAAATCGGGGCGTTAAAACCAGGACCCAGTTGTCTTGGTGCCTCCGGGCAAAAGCCATGATATGATTTTTTTGAGCACCTTGTGTCTTTAAAGGAATGCACTCCCCTTTTTCAAAAACTCCGCGGAATTTTTTTCTAATCTGAAGAGCTTTCCATATCAAAAACATCTTGATTCGACCGCTTTCCCTATCCTTCCAGAGCTGAGCCAGAAGATCCGGCTCTTCTTTATTTGCCTTTATGTCCTGCAGAGCCCTCCTGTGACTCTTAAAATCCACGGGTCTCCGGTTATCCGGGTCCACCAGGCTCAAATCCCAACTCTCACATCCCTGGTAAAAATCAGGGACTCCGGGCAGAGTCATTTTAAGCAGAACCTGAGACAAGGAGTTAAAAATCCCGTAAAAAGCCATCCGCTTTTGAAAGGGAACAAAGTCTTTAACAAACTCACTCCCCGGCTGCAGGATACTCTGGAAGAAATCCACAAAAGCCTGCTCATACTCATGGTCTGGTTCGATCCACGCGGTGTGCACTTTGGCCTCGCGCACTGCCTTCACTAAATAATTTTTGATCCTCTCCTGGTAATGAGAAAGATCCCGCGGCAGAAAAGGATAAGACCCCACCAGAGTCTGGTAAAGAAAATACTCATCGTTGGCATCCGGAGCCGGAGCGCCTTTAACCCGGGATTTAAACCGGCTGTTTAATTGACGCCATGTCTTTATTTTTTCTTCCCATTCATCCGGCACTTCAGACAAGACATTGATCCGGGCGCGGACATCTTCTCCCCGTTTGGTGTCATGAGTGGCTGAGGCGTTTAGAGAAAAAGGCTGCTCCCTCTGGCGCTCTTTATTCCACTGGTGAAAGGACTGGAGAGTGCACCCAAACTGGTGGGGATTTCCTCCCACTTCATTAAGGGAAATCAGCCGGTTGTACACATAAAGAAGGGTGTCTTCAAATCCCTTAGCCATAATCGGTCCTGTGTACTGCTGAAACCTGAAGACAAACTCCTTCCCTTCTTTCCCCTGTTTCCCCTGCCCCAAAAGACACTTCTCAATAAAAGAAAACTCATGTGCCAAATCAGGGACACGGCGGCAGGCCTCCCTGACAGCTTTCTGCACCGCCTCCTTATCCTGTTTGCTCATAGAATCAGGAGTGATATAAGTCCTGTAAACAGGAAATTGAGCCATTATTTCAACCAGGGCTCTTCTCAATCCGTGCAGGGTAAAATCCTGACCTCGGCCCATCTGAAGGGCTGTGCTTTGGGCCATCCTGGCCAGATTATCCACATCCCCAGCCATGCTTTTTCCAATAATAAGCCTTTTTTTATCAGCCTTGAGTTCATCATACGGCTTTTTCAATCCGGTGAAACGATAATAAAGCTCGGTAAATGGGTGCTCATTCCGGCTCCGGATAAATATTTGATTGACCTTGTTCAACCAGTCATAGCCGGTGGTCCCCTCCACCGGAAAACAAGGAGCCAGTTTTTCTTGAGGGCCTAATATTTTCTCCGCCACAATGTACTTGTCCCCTATTCTCTGCCGGATCTTTTTTAAATAAGCCTCCGGGTCATACAGACCATCCACATGGTCTATGCGCAGCCCAGTGAAAAATCCTTTTTTCACAAAGTCCCAAATAAGAGAGTGGAAATAATCAAACACCTCTTTTTTTTCCATGCGCACGGATATAAGGTCATTGATGCTGAAAAAACGGCGGTAGTTGATTTCTTCCATGGCTCTCTTCCAGAAACTCAAGCAAAAATACTGCTGGCTTAAAAGTTCATCCAGTTTGTGAGGCATTTCCTGGGATTCTGAATCCTTGTTATAAGCCTGGACCGATCGGTCCATATGAGCGCGCACCAGAGGATTTTTCTTATAAAGATCCATGATCATCTGTCTTATTTTTGTCTTGTCTTCTGGAGAACTAAATCCATTCATCAGCTTGCAGAGTTCATTAAGACCGGAGCGGCTCTCCCCTATTTCTTGTTTTAAATCCTCTAAATTGCGCTTAAAAATCTTGACCAGAGATTCAATGCTAAAAGGAAAGCTTAAATCATAATAATTGACCGTGACCCGGCCGTTTTCACAGCTCAGCTTTAATTCCCCGCCCTTCAGAGCTTCCTGGTATAATTTTCCTAAAAAAGGAGCCAGCACTCTTCCCTTTAACCCGGGAGAAGGATGATTCCAGTCAATATCAAAATAAGAATAAAAGGCAGAGTCCTGTCCTTTCTCAAACACATCCATGAGCCAACGGTTTTCGGAATGAAAAGACATATGATTGGGGATGATATCTTGAATCCATCCCAACCCAAGCTTTTTTATTCGAGAGGCCAGCTTGATAAACTCTTTTTTCCCTCCCAATTCAGGATTGATCTGCCTCGGGTCCACCATATCATAGCCATGGGAACTTTGGGAGCGTGCTTGAAAAATGGGGGATGCATAAACATCAGAGATCCCTAAAAGCTTGAGATAATCCAGGATTCCGGAAGCCTCTCTAAATCCAAATTTAGAGTTGAACTGGAGGCGGTAAGTGGCTAAAGGAACGGAGGTCACGGACTTTTGACTCCCAAAAAAATGCCTATATTACGAAAACATTCCACCCATTCCTTAGCCCGCTGGTTTCCCTGCCTGGCTTTGTTCTCCATGTCCGGAAAATGCCCTTTGGTCAGACGAAAATACACATTCTGGCTTTCCCATAAATCAGGTTTGATTCCCAGTCTGTTTAAGAGCAAAAAGAGACTTTCCACTGTTTTCAGAAGGCTCACATCCTGGGGCGAATCCAAGACTTTCTCCATAAACTGGTTCAGCTTCTGCTTGGCTAAGAGGCTCAAAGCGGCTTCATCCGGAGTGAAAGACCACCGCTTGAATTCATCAGCCAGCTTTCTTAGTTTTTCTATATCCGG
>JAWLEN010000005.1:0-50051 GCA_041686095.1 Candidatus Aminicenantota bacterium | reverse complement strand
TGAGAAAAACTTGGAATATCTTCTTAGTTATTCTTTGATGGTTTGTAAGTAAACTTGCCTTCGCCTGGGGCCATCAAACTCACAGAAGAAAATTCCCTGCCATGTTCCCAATGCAAGATGTCCTTCTTGAATTATTATTTCGACTGACGAACCGATCAGGCTGGCCTTGATATGGGAAGGAGAATTTCCTTCTGCGTGGGTATAGGCTAGGGAATCCGGAACCATTTTTTTGAGGGACATAAGAATGTCGTGCTTAACTGAAGGATCTGCGTTTTCGTTTATGGTAATCCCGGCTGTGGTATGCGGGACATAGACTATACACAAACCGTTTTTTATCCCTGAGGACTGAACAGTG
This sequence comes from Candidatus Aminicenantota bacterium, assembly GCA_041686095.1. Classification (GTDB taxonomy): domain Bacteria; phylum Acidobacteriota; class Aminicenantia; order Aminicenantales; family Aminicenantaceae; genus WJMT01. The sequence goes on along the minus strand of JAWLEN010000005.1, from coordinate 49,696 downwards.
TCTTGGATCTTGGAAGTGAGATCGATGAATTCTTCCTTTTGATTTGTTTTTATTTGTAATGTGTTCATTTTTTTGAGGTTATTTTAGCATAAATAATTTTTTTAAAAAAATTTATTTTTGTTCTTGACAATGAATCAAAACAGTTATAAGTTTGTAATACAGATACAATATTTAGTGTTTTTTAAGTCAGTTATATACAATATATGGATTTTATCTGAGGGTTTATTTTTTATGTGCTTAAAGAATAAAAGGAGGATTTAATGACAGGGACAATCACCCGGATTAGAAAAAGAGATGGGAAAATAAGGGATTTTATTCAGGAAAAGATCACCACAGCCATCTATAAAGCCATGGAATCCAAAGGGATTATGGATAGAAATGTGGCTAAAAGTGTCTCTGATATCGTGACGTTTGTGCTGGAGGATAAATTTGGCGGCTATACGGTCCCCTCTGTAGAACAAATACAGGATATTGTTGAAATGGTGCTGATGAAACAGGGATATCATGAGGTGGCCAAAGCCTATATTCTCTATCGCGATAGACATAAAGAAATTCGTGAGGCAAAGAAGATAGGAATAAACCTGGAAAGACTGATTAAAGATTATATAAATGAGTATGATTGGAAAGTCAGGGAAAACAGCAATGAAGGGGATATGAGTTTCTCAGGATTAAATGCCAGAATTTCCGGGGAAGTGCTGGCTAATTTTGCATTGAATCAGATTTATTCTGAGAATGTGAAAAGAGCCCACTTAAATGGAGATATACATATTCATGACCTTTCCTATCCTATAGTGGGTTACTGTGCTGGATGGTCCATGGAAAATTTACTGAGAAAAGGATTTGGACATGTACCCAATCAAGTCCATTCATTTCCAGCAAAGCATATGGAGACCGCGACACTTCATATGGTCAATTTCATTGGGACAATGCAGGGAGAATTTGCAGGAGCCCAAGCGTTCTCCAGCGTAGATACCTTTTTGGCTCCTTTTGTTAGAGAGGATGGGCTTGATTACGAAGCAGTCAAGCAGGACCTTCAAAAACTCATATTTGGGCTGAATGTCCCTTCCCGGTGGGGATGGCAGACACCTTTCTCAAACCTTACTTTTGACTGGACAGTCCCGGGTGACATGAAAGACAAGAAAGTGGTGGTGGGAGGAGAAGAGAAAAATTCTACTTATGGTGAATATCAAAAAGAGATGGATATGATAAACAAAGCCTTTCTTGAGCTTATGATGGAGGGGGATCAAAAAGGACGTGTGTTTACTTTTCCGATCCCCACTTACAACCTGACCAAGGATTTTGACTGGGATTCTCCGGTGGCCGACCTTTTGTTTGAAGTGACAGCGAAGTATGGAATCCCGTATTTTCAAAATTATATAGGAACAGAGATGGATCCCGGAGACATAAGAGCTATGTGCTGTCGGTTGAACCTGGATCAGCGGGAATTAATGCAGAGGCCGGGAAATATGTGGGGCCCGGGTGATTCAACAGGTTCCATAGGTGTTGTGACCATAAATCTGAACAGAATAGGATATGAAGCAGGCAGTGAAGAAGAATTTTTCAGCCAGCTCAAACACACGATGGTGCTGGCCAAAGAATCTTTAGAGACAAAAAGAGAAGTGGTCAACAACACTTTGGAAAAAGAACTTATTCCTTATACCAAAGTCTACCTGGGGCATTTTGACAATCATTTTTCAACCATAGGTTTATTGGGAATGCATGAAGCCTGTCTTAATTTTCTAAAAAAAGGAATTCAGGAACCAGAAGCCAAAGAATTTACTAAAAGGGTTCTTGTTTTTATGAGAGATGTTCTTAAGGGCATTCAGGAAGAGACTGGAAACCTTTTTAATCTGGAGGCCACTCCGGCAGAATCGACCTCATATCGGTTGGCCAGGCTTGACAAGCAAAAATACATGAATATCAAAACTTCAGGAACAGATAAACATCCTTTTTTAACCAACTCAACCCAGCTCAATGTGGATGCCACAAGAGACCTCTTTGATGCGGTGGATCATCAAAAGGACATTCAGCCTTACTATACTGGAGGGACTATATTCCATTCTTTCCTTCCCGAAGCTGTGGATAAGGACGTCACAAAAAAATTAGTAAGAAAAATTGCTGAAACCAGGCTGCCTTATTTCAGCATAACACCGACATTCAGTATTTGTCCGAATCATGGCTATATTCCCGGAGAAAAGAGTGAATGTCCGAATTGTGGAGAAGTGACTGAAGTTTATTCCAGGATAGTGGGCTATCTCCGTCCTGTCTCTACTTGGAATGATGGGAAAAAGCAGGAGTTTAATGAAAGGAAAACGTTTGAGAAAGTAGGATAAGATGGAATACCTCATTTTTACGTATCCGAATTGTCCCAATTGTGAGTCCTTAAAAAAAGAGCTGGATCAAGCTGGATTAAAAGGCAAAGAATATAACCTTGTCAACAGAGAAAGTAAGATTAAAATCAGAGATTATCTCAAAGTCATCAAACGCGATGAAAAGGGCGGGATCATCATTCCCACACTCTTGATCGAAGAAGATGGTGAAGTCAAAAAAGTCATAAACACCCCCCAGGAGCTTAGAAATTGGCTGCAATCAGAGGATTAGAGAAGTTCGCTCCCAAAGATTTTCCAGGTCATATTTCATCCACCATATTTGTGGGGGGATGTAATTTTCGATGTCCTTTTTGTCATAATTCTGACCTTGTTTTAAATCCAGGGGATATTCCGGTCATACCTCAAGATTTTTTCTTAGATTTTCTTGATTCCAGAAAAGATTGGTTAGATGCTGTGTGTGTGACTGGAGGCGAACCTCTGATGCACGAAGATATCATAGAACTGTTGGCTCTCATCAAGCAGAGAGGACTCCGGGTTAAGATCGATACCAATGGTTCTTTTCCTAATCGATTAGAAGAAATCATAGAAAAAGGTCTTGTCGATTATGTGGCTATGGATATAAAAGCGATTTTAGGTAAATATTCTCTTGCTTCCGGAGTGGATGTCGATACCGATGATATTAAAAAGAGCATTGAGATTATCAATAATTCAAAAGTTGATACCATGTACAGAACAACGGTTGTGCCAGGCCTTATAGGCAGGAAAGATATTGAAGAAATAGGAAAGATGCTAAAAGGAAGTCCTTTGTTTCAGCTTCAGCAGTTTTCACCAAAAAACACTCTGGATAAGTCGTATAGAGACATTAAACCCTATCCCAAAGAGGAAATACAAGAGTATGCAAGAATCTCTGAAAAATACTTTTCAAAAGTCAACCTGGAAGGAATTTAAAATGAAACTAAAAGTGAAGAGAATAAACAGAGAAGCAAAAATTCCTTCCTGGGGACACAAAGGGGATGCAGGGCTGGATTTGTTTTCTTGCCAGGAATACAAACTGAATCCATTTGAAGCCAAGCCCATTTCCACAGGAATCAAAGTGGCCATTCCAGAGGGTTACGCGGGACTTATTTGGGATAAAAGCGGTATTTCACTCAAATCTGTTCACAGGTTAGCTGGAGTGATCGATTCCGGATACAGAGGAGAGGTCAAAGTGGTTTTGGTTAATCTTGGAAAAAAGCCCTTTGTTATAGAAAAAGGAATGAAAATAGCCCAGATGCTTATTCAACCTGTTATGGAATTAGAGGTTGTGGAAGTCCAGAGCCTTGATGAGACCCCAAGAGGTGAAGGGGGATTTGGAAGCACTGGAAAGTATTGAGTGCCAATGAAATAAGCAGAAATTATATAATAAAAGAGGGGGATGATTGGTGCTTTTAAAAAATTTTTCAGGAAAAAATATATTTGTCATTCTTTCCAGACCGAGTCATCCAGAGAACATAGGACTTGTTGCTAGAGGGATGAAGAATACAGGATTTAAAAATTTAAGGTTAATACTGGATCAACCTATATCAGAAACTGCTTATAGGACGGCTGTACATTCCAAAGAAATCTTAAGAAATGCAATCATATATTCTGACCTTTATGAAGCTGTCAAGGACCTGGAAATTGTGTTTGCAGCGGCAGCAAGGCATAGAAAAGATTTTACTTCTATAAATTTTAATGAGGCTGTGAAAAAGATAATGGGTTTTTCTCCCAGAACAAAAATAGGCCTTGTTTTTGGAAATGAGAGGACTGGTTTGGTTTCAGATGAACTGCGACATTCAAATTTCAGGTTTTCAATACCTCAGAAACAAGATCAGCCTTCATATAATCTTGCCTCTGCCGTACTCCTCACTCTATTCCAGATTTTTATTCAAGGAAGTTATCAGAAAAAACAAGAAGAAGACCCCCAACTGATGACAAGAAAAGAGCAGGAAGAATGTATTCAAATGATAATAAATAAGTTAGAAGATAATAAATTTATCCATAACACCAACAGATCTCATGTCATTGATATGATGTATGACCTTTTTGGACGGCTGGGAATGAGTCATAAGGACAAAAGGCTGCTCCTGGCTGTTTTTTCAAAAGGAGTTGGGATGAAAGAGAAATCCTGAGGTTATCTGAAATGGCTGGAATTTATTTTTGTTTTGGATTATAAAAAAAAGAGATAAAAAATTAAGGAGGTACCTTTGATTTCAAACAAAAAAATCTTTTTAATATCTGTTTTTGTGATTGTTTTTTCTCTCACCATAAAAACCTTCGGCATGAAGGCAGCTTCCATGAGGGGTGCTGAAAACAACATCCAAGTCCAAATACTTTATGACAACACAGTTTATACGGAAGGAACAAAATCAGACTGGGGCTTTTCTTGTCTTGTCACAGGATTAGAAAAAACCATTCTTTTTGATACAGGAACTCAGGGAAAGATCCTTTGGCACAATATCCACTTCCTTGATGTGGACATAAATGAAGTCGATTTGATTGTTCTTTCTCACATCCATAGGGACCATACCGGTGGACTTGTTTCTGTTTTGGAAAAGGTGAAACAGGTGCTGGTTTACCTACCTTCTTCGTTTCCTGACAGCTTTGTAAAAACCATTGAAGAGAATGGATCCACAGCTGTGAGAGTATCTGAACCCATGGAAATATGTCCCAATGTTTTATTGACCGGTGAGATGGGCACTTCCATTAAGGAACAGTCTTTGATAATAAAAACAGACCAAGGCGGCGTGTTGATTACAGGCTGCGCTCATCCGGGCATTGTTGATATTGTTGAAAGGGCGAAGAAAGTGCTAGATGGGGAGATCTATTTTGCCTTTGGGGGGTTTCACCTTATGTCAAAATCTGACAGCCAGGTTCATCAGATTATTGAAAGATTCAATGAACTGGGGGTCACTATGTGTGGGGCCACTCACTGTACCGGAGACAAGGCTATAAGCCTTTTTAAAGAAGCTTATGGGGAAAATTATGTTACTATGGGAGTGGGAAAGGTCATTACTCTTAGGTAACAGCTGAGTGTAATTTCAGAGAAGCAATATATCGCCCAGGTTAAAGATCCAGTTAATGATAAAAAGAGAAGCCAGAATTATCAAACCTTTATTTAAAATTTTTCCTGACCGGATTAAAAGATTTTCCTGATCAGCTCCCAATATTAAAGCGGTTCTATAGATGATTTGAAGAAAGAGATAAAAAAGAGTCAATATTCCCAACCGGTGGTACTTAAAACTGGCTTTCCACTGACCGTGAACTCCTGCCACCATGGAGCGGGTCAGACCGCATCCAGGACATGGAAGACCCGTCAGATTATGGAAGGTGCAGATTTCAGGCATAGGCAGAGAGCCTAATTTTAGATAGGGAGTTTCCTTGGTTGGAGGTTTGAGAATAAAAGAACCTGCTATGATAAACAAACAGATAAATAAAACAATTAAATGAGGAGTCTCAGCAGGAATTTGTTTCAACTGAATGCATTTTTGACTTCAGGCTTTGTTAAGACCACCAGGCACCATATTCCGATGGGAAGTCCTATGATGCAGCAGGGGCTTATACAGGGTATCATGGCCAGGATGCTGGCAGTTAAAGCTAGGCCCCATTGTTCAAGTTCTTTCATTTTTAAAGCAGCGAAAATAATCAATCCCGCCACAATAATCCCTACAAAGGAGCTTCCTATGGCAAATGAGCCTTTAAATATTTCTTCGATATTGACAGGAAAATCATCAGGAATCTCAGAATAAAATCGCGGCATGCTTAAAAAACTTATGCCAATGACAAGGGAAATCAGAGTTCCTAAGGAAGATAAAGCCCCAATAATACCTGTGATGAGAAGTCCTATGGAAGGCCCGGATACTTGAATTTTTATATCTTTATCAGGTGCGGGTGTTTCTTTTTGGTTGTTCAAGTTATTCTCCTTTCATTTTATATTCAAAAAATATTAAATCCCCCATTTTTGTCAAATAGGATAATTGGAATCAGAAAAATAGTCAATAAAAAAAACGTCTCCCAAACCTTTACAAGGGGTAGGGGATGGGATTCGTCACCCGCTCGATTCCCCTTTAGGATACAATAAACCTCTCACCCAAATATAGATACTTAGGAGGATAAATTCAAAGGTTGACTAATCTGGACTGTGGTGATATATAAAGGATAGAATTATAAGAATGGGTTGATTTGTCTATCTTCAAATAAGCAAAATGAATAAGATAAAAGATTTTGTGGTCAAGCATTTTGAGCTGTCTTTAGTTATTCTAATATTTTTAGGTGTTATAGGGACAGCCCTTCTTGTTCAGTATAAACTGGCATTTCTTAACTTTTTTTTCTTGCCAGTGATTCTTTCAGGGCATTTTCTTGGGAAAAGACAGGGGGTTTTAACGGCGCTTTTCAGTATCCTGGTGGTGATTTGTTATCTTTTATTCACAGGGAGAGCCACCCAAGCTGAAAGCATTTTAACTTTTCCTGAATTTATTAATGTTTTAGCCTGGGGCAGTTTTCTGCTGCTGACAGGAGCGGTCATAGGCACGGCTTCAGAACAGAGGGAAACCAGACTAAAAAAACTGAAAACAGCCTATATAGGTATTCTGGAAATTATGTTTAAATATTTGGAATATGGAGATGAAGAGCAGCCTGCCTCTGTGAGAATATCTCATACAGCAGGTAAAATAGCAGAGGCTGCTGGACTTGAAACCAGAGAAGTAGAGAACATAAAGTCAGCAGCTCTCCTGTCAGAATCCACAGCACTCCGTAAAAGCCTTTCTTTTTTTTATGAGTTATCAGATTTCTGGTCTAAGGAGATAAAGACAACAGAGTCTTCTTTAAGTGATAGAGAAAAAGTCGTTTTAAAATCAACCGCCTCTCTTTTAGATGAAATAGAGCCTTTGCTTGAAGATTATTATCATCATTATTTAAAAAATCCTGATAATCTTGATAAAAATTTAGATGATATCAATATCGGGGCCAGTATCATTGCGCTTGCCAACATCTATGAGAAAATTTCACAGAAAGCTTCCCCTTTTCTTGAAGTGAATGAATTCGGGAGTGTTGACCGTATCAAGAGTTTAGGGGGGAGAACTTTTCCAGAATTGGCTGTCCAGGCATTCACTTTGGTTGTGTCACAGCGGTGAATGGATTTATTTGATTATTTTCTATATCCCAACGGCGTCAGCACCTTGAGAGCTTTTGGAAGGATGTTTATTCGAACGGTATCTGTTTTCCCCAGCCATTCTCCATTATATTGAACAGGCAGTTTGTTCCCTTTTATGATTATTTTTTTTGCTTTGAAATGTTTTTGTGTTTTTTGGAAAATGCCGAAAAAAATATAGGGGAAGAAGAGGAGAAATCTCAGGTTGCTTATTTCTAAAAATGTCATGTCTATATAACCATCGTCTATTTTTGCTTTAGGTGCGATCATCCATCCATATCCAAAATGTTTGCTTTTTCCTATGAAGCCATCAAATACTTTTAATTTCAAATGCTTTCTGTCAAAATGGATTCCCTTGTCATCCACCCCATCAAAAAGCTCTATTTCCTGCTTTTTTCTAGATAATCGCAGCATGATCCGGGCGGAAAGTATATGGCCTAAAAACCCTGGTATTTTATTTTTAAGTTTCTCAACCAGCACTTGAGCTGTGGCTCCCACGCTTCCAAATGAGGCATATTTGTTATTTATTTTTATCAAATCGATTTCCTTACTAACGCCCTTTTTGATTATTTTTAAGGCTTTTCTTATGCTCAGTGGGATTTTTAAAGAGATGCTAAAGGCATTTCCGCTTCCTAATGGAATAACTCCCAGTGAGATATGTTTATTTCGACCCGAATCCATAATCCCCTGGATGACATCCGCTATGGTGCCGTCTCCACCCGCCACAATGATTGTGTCAAAATTCCGGCATAATCTTTTGGCTGTTTGAATGGTGTAGTGTTTATTTTTATGAAGGGCGATTATTTTTCCAGGTATATTTTTTTTTATATAATTCCTGATTAATCTATTCCGAATCCATTTATTATTTGCAGCATAGGGATTGATAATACAGACAATTCTTTTATTTGATAAAAAATTTTCTTTTTTCATGGAATTATGAGTGTCTCAGGTCATATTTTTACCAGAAAATGTTATTCAATACAAAGGAAAATGTTGTTTCTGCATTCTTGACTATTGTCTTATGAGTCCGATAAAATCTTTGAATGATGCCTGCCATGAATGAGTTAGAAGAAATCAAAAATTCTAAGGGAAGAAGATTTCTATTTTTTGTAGAAATATCTCAGGATGAGATGGATTATAAAAAATACGAGAGGATGCGGATGGAAATATGGGAAGATCCTAGTGACCATTTATCCTGTCCCAGAAACATGGCCGCTGAGAATTATTTCAATGATGGAAGCAGTCTTTTCTTAGGTATTTATGCTGAAGATGAAAAAGGAAATATAAGGAGGGATGAAAATCATTTTATAGGGTTTGCATATGGATATGTAGGAGTGCTCAACAAAAATACAGCCTATCAAAAAGTCAGCAATCTTAATTTTTATTCTCAATATGCGGCGGTGAGACAAGAGTGCCGGAATTTAAATTTGGGGCTCATGCTCAAGCAGTTCCAGAAAAAGATTGTCAAGGATATTTTTCATATTGATACCATAACCTGCACATTTGATCCCCTGACAGGAGTTAACGCTTATCGGAACATCCATAAGCTGGGAATGGAAGTCATGGATTATAAAGAATCTTTTTACAAAGGTTTTTCTGGCGCTTTGAATAGAAAAGATCTCCCCAGTGACCGATTCTTTGTTTTATGGAGATTGAAAGAAAAGAAAAAAAAGCAGGATTATGATTTAGATTCGCTTTTGAGGCAGGACTGTCTGGTTTTGAGCTCCCGTCTTGAAAAAATAAAAGGGAAAAACCTTCAGACGGATATGGAAGTGAGTCAAGAAATTGACTTTGATAGGCAAAAAACCTCAAAAAAATTCCTTCTGGTAGAAATCCCTTATGATTTTTACAGGATGATTCGGGAAACAGATGTATCAGATGAAAGGATCAGACACATCCCCCTAGACTGGAGGATGAGGACCCGAAAAGCTTTTAAAAAACTTTTTAAGACTGGCTACAGGGTGGAAGATTTCCGATGTAAAGTCATGAACCGTCGATACAGGAATTTTTATGTACTGGCCAAAAAAAGGTGAGCTTCAAAATAGAGATCAGAGCCCCCTTGACAATGGAGAGGTTATTCATAAGAATGAAATATTGTTTTTATTTTATTATAAGGAGATGGTATGTTTGATAAAGCCTTGATTTTATTTTTGAGTTTATGTTTGGTCTTTTTGATTTTTTCCAATTCATGTTCCACTGAAAAAAAATCGGATGTTACAGATGCTGAAGTCATGGAAATACACAATAAGGTCTTGACAGTTGACACTCACTGCGACACCCCAATGATGATGGTAAGAGGCGAATATGATATAGGAAAATTTCATGGGCCTGAGGAGGAAAGAAGAGGGAAGATCGATCTTCCGCGAATGAAAAAGGGAAGACTGGATGCGGAATTTTTTGCCGCTTATGTAGGCCAGGGAGAAAGAACAGAACAGGGTTATAAAAGAGCCAAGCAGAGAGCCGATCTTCTCATTAAATCGGTCCATGATATGTGCGAGCAATATCCGGAAATGGTCAGTTTTGCGACCACACCTGAGGATGCTTACAGACTGGAGGAACAGGGAAAGATCGCTGCTTTTCTTGGAATGGAGAATGGATATCCCATAGGAAAAGACTTATCTCTAGTAGAGGAGTTTTATAATAAGGGAGTTCGATACATCACGCTCTGCCATTCCAGCGATAATGATATCTGCGATTCCTCCACTGACCGAAGAGAACCAGAAGATAATGGATTGAGTGAGTTTGGTAGAAAAGTGGTGGAAGAATGCAATCGGCTGGGAATCATGGTGGATGTTTCCCATGTTTCTGACCAATCTTTTTTTGATGTGCTGGAGCATTCCTCGGCGCCGGTCATTGCCTCTCATTCCAGTGTGCGTTCTCTGTGTGACCATCCCAGAAACCTTTCTGATGAGATGATGGAGGCTCTGGCTGAAAAAGGAGGTGTGATCCAAATTTGTTTTGTTTCCAGTTTTATCAAGGAAGCAGAGGAAAATCCTGAAAGGCAGAGAGCTGTTGAGCAGCTGGAGGAAAAGTATGGAGAGTATTCAGAAATAAAAGAGGAAAAAGTCAAACAAGAAGTTAGAGAAGAATACATGAAGATCATGGAAAAATACCCCACCCCGAGCGCGACCTTAGAGGATATGGTGGATCATATTGATTATGTAAAGGAATTGATCGGAGTCGATCATGTGGGGATCGGAACTGATTTTGACGGAGGGGGCGGACTTGATGGGTGCAATGATGTGAGTGAAATGCCCAATATAACCAGAGAACTGCTGAAGCGAGGTTATACAGAGGAAGAAATAGAAAAAATATGGGGTGGTAATCTGATGAGGGTTTTTAAAAAAGTCATTGACCTGTCTTCCCGGGATTAACCATTAATTCAGTTTATTAACCTGGATTTTTGAAGTGAATAGAAAAAAATCTTTATCCCTTAATTTATTAATATTTTTTCTGAATTTTTCTATTTTAGGGACCGCTGGATTTCAGGATAAAGATGGACATGAGACTTGGATGGGCCTTTACATGCAGGGCATTAAAATTGGTCACAGTTATTTATTTAAAGAAAAAATTCACAGGGACCATAAAGAATACACTAGAATTTATAGCGAGACAAAAATGGAAGTCTCTCGTTTAGGGGGAAATCCGGTTGAGATGACCACTGCTGAGGAATTTCTGTATGATGGTGAAGACAGACCTGTTGAAGCTGTGGTGAGAACAAAGATGTCTGAGCAGGAAATCAATGTCAGGGCCAAGATAAATCCTGACTCTGTTGTGTTTAAAATGGAGGGCAAGACCGTGAAGGAGATTCCTATTAAGGAACCTTTCTATCTTGAAGTTCCAGTCAGAAAAATAATTGAACAGAAAAAGCTCAAAAAAGGAGCTGTTTATGATTACAAAATACTCGATCCCATAGCCTACTCCTTCTCAGATTGTCGTTATGAAATCTTAGGAAAAGAGAAAATATTGATCCTGGGGAAGAGTTATGAATTATGGCACACCAGGTCCAGACTCTCCTCTCTGGTTCCTGTGGTTGCAGAAGAATGGATAGATGACAAAGGGGAATTATATAAGTCTGAGATACAAACCGGTTTTATGAATATCACGTCCTTAAAAATGTCCCAGCAAAAAGCACTGGAAAAAGGGACCGGAACTGTTGATATAGCTTTATCCACAATCATAAGAACAAATAAAGAAATAAAAAATCCCCAACAAATTCAAAGCATGAAAATGGAGTTAAGTGGTTTGTCTGAGAAAAAAATCGATGATTTTCCCTGGGATGGACCGAGTCAAAAACTGGTTAAGAAGAAAGAAGATTCTTTTATTTTACACACAGAATCAGTGATTTTTCATGAGGAAGAAGCTCTGTGTTTGCCCATAGATAAAAAAAACCTGGAATCCGCCCTCAAGTCGACCCTGTTCTGTCAATCAGATGATCCGGATATTAAAGCCACTGCCGAGAAAATTGCAGGAGATGAAAAAAATTCATGGAAAGCCGCAAAAAAGATTGCTGACTGGATTAGAAATGAAATCAAGCCCAATTACGATGTGGGATTTGCTTCAAGCAAAGAGATACTGAAAAACAGAGAAGGAGACTGCAGTGAATACACAGTGCTTTTCACGGCTTTGTGCCGTTCGGTTGGGATACCGGCAAGGGCGAATGTAGGGATTATGTACGGAGAAGATTTTTTTGCTTATCACATGTGGCCTGAAGTTTTTGTGGGCCAGTGGATTGATTTGGATCCCAAATGGTTCAGTGTGGATCCAAGTAGCGGTGAATATTATACAGATGCCACTCATATTAAATTTGGTCGAACAGAGCTGGATGAAAATTTATTTAAGGAAATGGTTTTTTCTGCTTCTGAATTGATAGGCAAACTCAACATCCACATCATAGAATACAGATGATTTCATTAAACAGGAAGCATGGAGTATGAAAGCTTATTTGGATTGCTATCCCTGTTTTTTTATCCAGACTTTGAGAACAATGAGGTTGATCACCTCTGATGAAAAAGAGATATGGAAAGCATTGAGAGAGGTCAGCTCATTTCTTCCTCAATTGTCTTTTGATTCCACTCCTCCTGAAATAGGAAGGGAAGTTTACCGGATTATTTCAGAGATTACAGGAGTGGAAGATCCTTACAAAGAGATTAAAAAAACCTGCACTCAGAAGGCATTAGATCTTTACCCTGAGGTAAAGGAAAAGGTGAAAAAGGCTGATAACCCTCTGATGGCGGCTCTTAGAGCTGCTATTGCGGGAAATATCATTGATTTTGGAGCCAATACAGAATTTGATATAGAAAAGGATCTGGAGAAAATTTTCGTACAGGATTTTGCGGTCAATCATTTTCATGAATTCAAACAGATGATCCGGAAGACTGACCGGATCGTTTACTTGGCAGATAATGCGGGAGAGACTGTATTTGACCGAATTTTGATTGAAGAGTTAGATGTTCCTGTGATATATGCTGTCAGGGACAAGCCGGTCATCAATGATGCTGTGAAAGAGGATGCGGTGGCCGCAGGATTGGACAGAATTGCTGAAATCATATCTTCAGGGAGTGATGCACCAGGAACTGTATTGAATTGCTGCTCCAAAGAATTTTTAGATACCTTTAATAAAGCTCCCATGATCATTAGTAAGGGCCAAGGTAATTATGAAGCGCTTTCAGAATTAAAAAAGCCCATTTTTTTTCTTTTAAAAGCAAAGTGTCCTGTGATTGCAGAGGATATAGGAGTCCCTGAGGGAAGCATCATCCTGATGGAATCCAATATTTATTCTCATCATAGGGAAGAAAATAAGCGAGATATCAACAAGGAGGAATAAATGGATAATGACCATTTATCTAAAAAATTCCGAGAAAAAGGAGTCACACGAAGAGATTTTGTGAAATATCTTTTAACTGGTTCATCCCTTTCCATAGCTGGCTTATCCAAACTCAATGCATCTATTTATCAGAGCATAACTGATCTCAACCAAAAGTATATTCGGGATGAGGCTCCGGATGGGATTTATTGGGATGCCATTAGAGAGGAGTTTTTGTTTCAGGATGGTCTGATAATGATGAACAACGGGACTGTGGGGCCCATGCCTAAACCTGTGTTCAATACCCTGATGAAGATATTTAAGGTTCAAGCCACTTCTCCAGTGCATACCTACACCTATATTCCCAGGAAAAAAGAGGAAATACGCATGAGGATCGCGCAGTTCATCAACGCATCTCCGGATGAAGTAGCTGTGGTAAGGAACACCACAGAAGGCATGAATTTTGCGGCCAACGGGCTGGACCTCAAACCAGGCGATGAAGTCCTTCTCTCTTCTATGGAGCATCCGGGCGGAACTCATCCTTGGAAGATCAAGGAGGCGCGCTATGGCATCAAAGTCACAGAAGTGCCCATTGGACTGCCCCCTAAAAGTGTGGATGAATTTGTGAACGGTTTCCAAAAAGCCATCACTCCAAAAACCAAAGTCATCAGCGTGAGCCATACTGTTTATATTTCAGGACTCATTTCTCCTTTAAAAGAGCTTTCCAAAATGGCTCACGAGAAGGGTCTTCTGGTGGCTGCAGACAGCGCTCACGGCATGGGCATGCTGGATTTAGATATGAAAGAATTGGGGGTTGATTTTTTTGCCACCAGTCCCTATAAGTGGCTGGGGGCGCCTACAGGAGTGGGTGTTTTCTATGTCCGGAAGGAAGTTCAGGACCAGTTGTGGCCCACTATCACCACTTCAGGATGGGACCGGCCTACCGCCAGAAAATATGAAACTTTAGGTCAGAGAGCGGATGCGTTGATCATAGCCCTGGGAGAAGCCGTGGATTTCCAGAATTATATCGGCAAAGCAAGAATTGAGACAAGGATTAAATCTCTGGCAGGATATTTCAAACAGGAATTGAAAAAAATATCAGGGGTTAAGCTTCACACTTCAGAGGACCCTTATTTAAGCGGAGGTCTGACTGCATTTTCCATTAAAGGAGTTGAACCAAAAGACATCGTGGATTATGTGAGGCAGAAATACAATATCGTGATCCGAACCGTGGGAAGCAGAGAAAAAGGGACTTATGGATGCCGAGTGTCAACTCATTATTACATAAACCACAAAGAGATCGATCAATTACTGGAGGGGATTAGAAAAATAGCAGAACAGCGGACCTGATAAGAGAGTTTTTTCTATTTTTCCCTCATTTATTTTTTTTTGACGATGATATTTCTTTTAGCAAGTTCTTCCAGCAGTCCTATCACATCCTGCTTTATTTCTTCGGGCTCTGCTTTATACTCATTGGAAAGTTCAGAGATTATGACATCAACTGATTTTTTTCCGTCAAGATTTTTCCATACGGCTTTTCCCGTGTCATTGAGAGTAAAAAGTTCATCTTCCAGATCACCTATCCCTGACGTAAGAGGAACGATTATGATTTCGCCTTCAATATTTCTTGCCACAATGTCCTTAGATGGGATATACACACTGTCTGTTTTTATTTTGTGAGACATGGTTTTCTCCTTGATATTCTTTAAGATTTTATATGATGAAGCCTTTTTTTCCAATCTTTTATTTTCTTGGCTTTGTTTTATAAATAGGAATTACTAAAACTCGAATACTTTTTTGGAAAGCTCCTGGGGATCACTGTCTTTTATGTTAAATGGTCTTATTCTGAACCGGTAGCTGTAATATTTATCCTCCAGTCTATATTCTGGATGAGGCTTGGCATCCCAGGAATTATCCCCTCCCACTCCCATCTGCTTGTAATCTAGATCAAGAGAGGTGAGATCCCTTGGATTGACATCACAGGTGTGTCGGTTTATTTCTCTGGCATTTTCATTAAAAGCAGAAGTCTTTTTTTGGGATTCAAAGTCCTCCATTAAATTATGGTGAGCGCTGAAGCTGAGCACAGGCATACCGACTACCAGGAGGCCGATTCCTTCTTTGTTGGTTATGGAAAGCCATCTGGTGTCAGTCCGATTTCCATTTTCCTGAGGGCGGATATAAGCAAAATAGAGATCCTGGACCAATTTTTGATAAAAACCCACTCTTGCAGCAGTCTTTCGGTCCCAGTAGTTTTCAAAAGGGCCTTTTCCAAACCATTGGATATATTCAAACTCGCGGGGGAGATGCATATTCATTCCAACCCTGGGAAGCTCGGGGAGAGCACCAACAATTTTTTCAAAATCCACTTCTATAAGGATGTCACCGCTTCCTGTTACAGTATAAGCGGTGTTGTGATGAGCAACGACTTTTCCTTTCTGATTTTCTATTTCAGAATCAAAGGTGATCCGCACAGCTTTTTTTGAGAGTTCTTGTATATGAAAATCAGTGATTTTTCTCCTTTTTTCTGTCTTTCTCCATACTTCACAGCGGGTGGGCATTCCATTTCCAAAGTCATTATCTGTAGGGGCTCTCCAAAAATTAGGGAAAAGGGGTTTTTGGATGAGTTCTTTTTCTTGGTAAATTATAGAACTGAGCACACCAGAATCAAGGTTAAATCCAAAGGAAAAATCCTTGCCTGAGATAAAAGCTTCAGATTCTTTATGTTCTAATTTTAAGTCCGGCCAGTCTTCTGGATTTTCTGGAGCTGCTTTTTTGTAAACAGGAATTTTAAACTGTTCCCGGGCCATGATGTGTCCTTGAGGAAGCAGAGAATGTTCTTCTTTTCTTTTGAGATCTAAATTGAGAAAATATTCAGAACCAGGTTTTGTGGAGAGAAGTTCGTATCCTAATTTTATTTCCTTGGTTTCTAAAGGGGGTATATCCAGATTTTCAAACAGACCTGAGTCGACTTCAATGCCGTCTTCTTCTATGCTCCATTGGAGCTTGAACTTGGAAAGAGGAGTGAAGCTGAATTTATTAGCAATGCTTATTAAGCCTGAATTCAAGTCAACAGGATTGAAATCCGCATACTGGTAAACCTTCTTCACTTCCTGAAGGGCAGGATGCGGGGTTCTATCTGGATTGACCAATCCATTTATGCAAAAATTCCCGTCACTGGGAACTCCCGGAGGCCCAAAGTCTCCTCCATAAGCCCAAAAGGTTTCGTTGTTTTCATTTTTTTTGATGAGCCCTTGGTCTACCCAGTCCCATATAAATCCGCCCTGGAGAATACTATATTTTTCGATCACATCCCAGTAATCTTGAAGATTTCCGTTGCTGTTTCCCATAGCATGGGAATATTCACACATAATGAGAGGCCGGTCTTCGCGGCTTTGGGCATATTTCTCGAGATGACTGATTCGGGCGTACATAGGACAGTAAATATCAGAATGCCTCTCTTTGGCATTGGTCTGATGCCCCTCTCGTTCATATTGTACAGGCCGAGTGCTGTCTCTGGTTTTGATCCACCTGTAGTTAGCCAACATATTATGGCCGTCGCCAGCTTCATTTCCTAAAGACCATATGATTATGGAAGGATGGTTTTTGTCCCTTTCCACCATTTTTACGGCTCTGTCCAAATGAGCATCTTTCCATTCAGGTTTATCCGCAAGGGTGATGTCTTTTTGGTACCCCATTCCATGTGATTCTATATTGGCTTCATCGATCAAATAAAGTCCGTATTGATCGCACAGTTTGTACCAATCCTCAGGCTGTGGATAATGGGATGTTCTCACCGCATTGATGTTTGATTTTTTCATTGTGCTTATGTCTTTAAGCATGGTTTCTTTATCCACAACATGACCGAATCGTTCATGGTGCTCGTGCAGGTTGACTCCCTTTAGGTAGACCGGTACTCCATTGACATAAAGCCTATTGTCTGTTATTTCAACTTTGCGGAATCCCACTTTGCAGCCCACAGTCTCTAAGATTTCTCCAGTGCTGTTTTTAAGGGTAGTGATAAGAGTGTAAAGATAAGGATTTTCAGCACTCCATTTTTTAGGATTCTCTATTTCTTTTGTAAACGCCACCGTGTTTTTGTCATTTTCAATGGTTATGGTCTCAGCACCAGAAAGAATTTCATTGTTTTGATCCATAAGAGAAAATTCAACAGTGTATTTTTTGTTGTTTACTTGACAGCTTTTGATCTCAATGAAAAGGGTGAGTTTTCCGTCTTGGTAGTCATTCACCAGGTCAGCTTTTGAAAAAAAGTCACGAATGTGAACTTTGTTTCTTGCCAGGAGATAAACATCTCTTTGTATTCCACTCAGCCTCCAGAAGTCTTGGTCTTCCAAATAGCTTCCATCGCACCATCGGTAGACTTCAACAGCAGCAGAATTTTTCCCTTCCCGGATATAGGGAGTGATGCAGAATTCTGCTGGAGTTTTGCTTCCTTCATTATATCCCACTTTTTTCCCGTTTATCCAAACATACATGGCAGAACTCACGGCACTGAAATGGATAAAGACTTCTTTGTTTTTCCATTCTTTAGGAATTCTAAAGTCGCGTTTATAGGAACCAACTGGATTGTAGTTATGATGGATATAGGGGGGATTCTTTTCAAAGGGATACCCAGCGTTTATATAAATAGGGACTCCATAACCCTGAAGTTCCCAGTTGCTGGGAACCTTGATCCAATCCCATCCACTGGTGTTATAGTCCGGCTCAAAAAAGTAATAAGGCCTGTCCCCGGGTTTTCTGGACCAGTGGAATTTCCACATTCCGTTTAAATTTAGATAATAGGGTGAATCATTTTTATTGTCTTCGACAGCCTGCTGTTCATTGGCGTAAGGGATGAAACTAGCTCTGGGGGGTTCCCGGTTTATTTGAAAAACAGCTGGATTTTCCCAGTCTCTGGGCTCTTTTTCTTTGAAAGCTTTTTTATCATATCTATTCTTACCCGAGCAGCTGAAGAATAGAATGATGAACAAAAATATGACTAAACCCTTAAAAAAAAATTTTTTCATTTAAATGCTTTTTTCTTATTTTAATGGAATAAAAATGCTTTTTCAATACAGGGGATGCCTCATTCCTACCCTTCTCATCTTGAATTTAATGGTGTTAGGGGGGCTTTTTAAATAGGTTTTCCTAAATTTTTCTGGGATAAAATTTGATTTCTATATACTTGACAAGTAAATTAACTATATATAGTATACTATTTAGGGATTAACTGGATATTTTGTATATTTACATTTTTTCTGTCCAAGAGCGACTAAATAGATTAATGTTCTATTCATTTTTTCAAGAATTTGGACTTCATACTCTTAACAAGAGAGAATAAATGGCTTCAAAAGGACTTCAGAAAAGCACTCATTTGAAGTCAGTGGTTTTAGTGGTCAACAGCGATCCGAAAAAAAGGGAAAGACTGCGGCAGAGTCTGGAGCCTGAATACCAAGTCTACACCACTGACAGCGGAGTTGAAGCCATCCAGCTTCTCAAAGAAGTCAAGCGGATTGATGCCATTGTGGTTGATCACTCACTTCCCAATATGGATAGTGGTGTTTTTATAAGGCATGTCAACGAAAATATTCCCAAACCAGACAATATGATCAAGATGCTTATTGGAGAATCCAGTGATAAAGAGCTCTCTTACATCGGGATGTATGGAGGGCAGTTGGACTATTTTTACAACCGGTCCTTTGATCCAGAGGAAGTCAAACGGAAACTCTGTTATCTTTTTGCACAAAAATCAAAGGAAAAAAGAAAATGCATGCGGGTGGAGGTGGCTGATAAGGGAAGCATCCAGGCTCATCTGGACTATCATTCCCCAGCCTCTGTGGAAAACATCAGTGAAAATGGAATGTTCGTAAAAGCCCTGCTTCCTGAAGACCGGGTCATGCCGTTTATCCTTGAGCTTCCTGACGGGACTCAGCATGAGCTTGCCGGATATGTGGTGCACTCAGATAAAGAAAACAAAGGAGTCGGGATTCGCTTTTTGGGTATTGATGAAGAAAGCCGGCAAATCCTAGCCAGGCATATAATGCAGTATGCCACCATTGGAGAGGTCTCTCAACTTAAGGACAGGTATCCATTTTTGCAAGTAGACGCCATCATTCCTTTTAAGGATAAAAAGAAAATTGAATCACTCCTTCAGAGAGCCATGAATAGTAAATCAGAGATCACAGCCATTCCTTCTTTTTCGCGGCTCCCATCTACACTCAAGCTGATTGATATAGATCCTTGGCATTACTGTCGATTATCTGGTGAAGACTTGGATAATAAATTCAAAACTTCAGAAAGCATATTTGTTTCCTTCCAATCTGGATACGCAACCTATAATTTTGAGACAGTCATTTATAGAATTGATGAAAAAGGCTCTTATATTGATGTTCTTTATCCCCAAATTTTGTTTTATTCTGAAAAGAGAGCTCTGGATAGAGAAAAGCCAGAGGAAGAATTGGAGCTGGAGATTAAGCTTCCTTATCCCTTTGATTCAGTGATCAGAGGCACCATAACTGATATCAGTGAAGGCGGAGTCAGCTTCATCACAAAGCAGGAAAATGTGGCTCTTTTGAGCGGCACTCCCATAGAGTCAATAAAAGTATTGCGGGGAGAAAAGATTATCAGGGAAACGAGGGGGGAAATACGCAATATTAAAAGAATCAAAACCAATGGGAAAAATCAATTTAGATATGGGCTCCAATTTGGTATTGGTCGCCTTTCCATTGATACAGCCAAGCTTCCAGAGTTTGAAGTTCCGAAAGAGAGGAAGCCCACTAAAGACACAGATGCTATCCGTCCCGGACCCCGCCGGCATTCTGATTTAGGTGAATTAGCAAAAAAACCGCCTCAAGTCATCCGGCTGGAAAACAAAAAAGGTGAAGAGATTGTGGGGTTGCTGGATATTTCTCTTCCTTTGGACGGGTCTCCCGTTCCAGTCATCATTATCCCCCCTGCTTTTGGTAAGACCAAAGAGACCCTATTTGCGTTGTCCCAGACTATTATTGAAAATTTCTATCTTTGTGGTCAGTCCGCTGCGGTTATTCGATTCGATGGAATCCGCAGGAAAGGAGAAAGCTATAAAGACCTTGAAGCCTCTGAACCTCCTTATGAAATGGTTAATGCCTCTCTTAGCCAGGGTGCTTCTGACATCAAAGCTGTTTTGGACTGGCTTGATAATAATCCTATCATAAAGGCTGATAAAGTCATACTGGTGAGCTTTTCTTTGGCTGCCTTGGAAGCGAGGTTGGTCCTTCGAGATAAAGCCTATAGAAGCCGGGTTGATTACTGGATCGCATGTATGGGGACTCCTGAGCTCAGGCATCTCCTTACCCGTGTTAATTGTGGATTGGATCTTTTAGAACAACATCAGCTTGGTATTGAGCTGGGAATCAGACCAGTTTTGGGAAATTTGGTGAATGTCGATAAGTACATGGAAGATGGATTGGCTAATCGTATCGCCACTCTTGACCAAGCCCGAGAAGACATAAAAGAGATCGACATCCCTGTCACCTGGATATACGGTGAACATGATCATTGGGTGAGGCCAGAATTCATTCGAGATATTATGGGGATTAAGGCTGATGCTATGAGGGAAGTGATCCCCATCTCTCTTGGTCACAACGCTCGAACATCCAAGGAAGCTCTTCAGATGTTTGCGGCTGTCACAGCTCTTTCATACCGCTTCATTCACCAGAGCCATATCAAACCTGTGGTCCCTCGAAAAAACAACCTTTTTTTCAAACGTCATGCAGAAAAAGACAGATTACCGAGTCGGAATTTGGAAGATCGAGATGAATACTGGAGGCGATATCTTATCGGCGAGAAAGATCTCTTAGGTTTTGATGTACTCACTCTAGCTGATGACTATGATGAGCTTATGAGGGATCAGCTCCAAGCTCTTGAGCTGTCTGTTGAGGACCATGTTCTTGATTTGGGTGGTGGGACAGGGAACTTTATTCTCTATATTTTAGAAGGGAAACAGCCTTTGCCCAAGGAAATCATTGTAGCTGATCTGGTTCCGGAGGCATTAAATAAAGCCGAGCAGAAACTGAGCCAAAAGCTTGAATCAGATCAAAAAAATATCCGTCTTGACTACATCGGATGTGACATTGAAATGAACCGATATTTACCTATTCTTCGTTTTTTAAACGGAGAGGTCGCCAATTTTTTGGAATTTGTAGATAAAATTGAGAATATAACCATCCAGTCAGCGAATAAGATACACAGGCGCTACTCTCCTCGTGTGCACCGAATCCTCCGCGGGGAAAAAATCACACCGGAAAAGAAGAAGCGGCTGAAAAAGACGTTTGAGCTTCCTGAACTAAGAACTATTGTTGATTTCAATAAAGCATCCCGTTATATTTTAGGCTTGGAAAAAGAGAAGCCTTCTTATAAAAAGCTGGTCTTTTCAGACGATACGCAAAAAGGCCTGCATCTTCCTTTTAAGAAGGGATACTTCAATAAAATAGTGATGAGCCTTGTTTTATCTTATATTTTTAATCCAATAGAAACTTTAATTGAGCTGAACAGGATTTTAAGCCCAGGAGGACTGTTAATCTTATCCAGTGTTCGTCCGGATGCGGATGCTTCAGGCCTTTTCACCAGGTTAGTCAAAAAAGTGGAGGAGATGGACGATGATTCTTTTCCAGAGAAATGGGAAAAACAGCTGGTGCTGAACTCCATACGTTCCTTTCTCAATGATGCCCAAGCTCTCGTTGAGCTGGAAGAGGCAGGCACTTTTGACTTTTTTGATTTAGATCATCTTTATGAGCTGTTGGAACAAGCAGGTTTTGAGCATGTCCGCACCGTTGAGACTTTTGGAAGTCCTCCTCAGGGTTATGTTTGTGTGGTCACTAAAGGACAAGAAAAATGAGCGAAAGTAAGGAATTTTTGAAAAGGTATTTTAAGGAATATGACCTGCGGGGCAGAGTCAAACTGTCTATCATTCTCAGCATGGTATTTTATCCGGGTTTTCTGATCTTAGACCTCATTTACACTCCTGAATATATTATTGAATTTTTGATCATCCGGCTGGTGGTGATTATTTTAAACGCGGTTCTGTTAATTCTCCACCGTAAAGCTCACTCTATCCGCAGCCTTTTAACTTTGGGAATGGCTCTTCTCATTATCGACGCTTTTGGCATTGCCATCATGATACAGATCATGGGCGGATTTATGAGCAGCTATTACCAGGGGCTGACCCTGATTATCATGTGTATGATGGCTCTTCTTCCTTTCACCACCCGGGAAGCTTTGATTGTCTCCTCAGTGGTATGGGCCAGTTATGTGGTTCCCAGTTTGGTGATGATCCAATTGGAAAAGCTTGACTGGAGGATCATGTTTAATAATATATTTTTTCTCAGCTCAATCATTATCATCGGAGGATTTGCCTCCTATGTAATGGACACCATTAGACGCCGGGGTTTGAGAAGTCTTATCAGACTGGAAGAGACCTCCAAGAAACTGAGGGAATCAAACATAAAGCTCAAAAGCCTAGATGAACTAAAAACCCAGTTTTTTGCTAACGTCAATCATGAGCTGCGCACTCCTTTGACTTTGATGCTGGCTCCATTAAATCCAATTATAGATGGCAAGATGGGCCGGATTACTCCAAAACAGAGAGATGCACTGGTAACCCTGAAAAAGAATGGATTAAAGCTTCTCAAGCTCATTAACAACCTTTTGGACCTGACAAAATTAGAAGAAGGTCAGATGAGGCTTAAAATCAAAAGTATAGATTTTGTCGAGTATATCAATTCTCTTCTTTCTTCGGTCAAACCCTTGGCTGATCAGAAAAAAATCACTCTCTATTTCCAGCATCCTCCCCACAAAATGGAAGTCACTATAGATCCGGACCATTTTGAAAAAGTCATTTTAAATCTGCTGTCCAATGCGGTTAAATTCACCAATGAAGGTGGAAGAATCACTGTTTATTTGGAGGAAACAGATAACCGAATTGTTTTGACAGTGGAAGATACAGGTATCGGCATGCCTAAGGATAAATTGGCCAATATATTTGACCGGTTTTCTCAGATTGATGGATCCCTTTCCCGTCAGCACGCAGGAACAGGAATCGGTCTTTCACTGGCTTATGAGATCGTAAAACTGCACAGCGGTAAAATAAAAGCCCAAAGCGAATTGGGTAGAGGCTCCCGGTTTATTGTCGAGTTGAGAAAGGGAGACAGTCATTACACTAGGGATGTGATTGACCGGAGAGAGGAAGATAAACCAGTGGCTCTAAAAAAGAGAGCCACTGACACCGAACATCCCAAAGTGCAGGATATTGTCACAGACTTTAAAAAACTTCAGCTCATTGATATTGAACAGATGGATATGCCGAAAAAAGCCAAGTCAACCGGAGGCGGGCATGAATACAGGCTTTTGGTTATTGATGATAATCCAGAAGTGTTAAAGCTTATGGAGTTAATTCTTCAGGATGAATATGACTTAGACCTGTGTGTATCTGCTGAAGAGGGATTAAAAGTTATTTCAGAAAAGATGTCCGACCTTGTTCTGTGCGATGTTATGATGCCCGGAATGAATGGGCATATGTTTTGCAAAAAAGTCAAAGAAGATGAAAATCTCAAACACACTCCGGTGATTCTGGTAACTGCCCGAACTGGGGCGGAAATGTTGGCCGAAGGTATTGACTCCGGTGCTGATGATTACATAAGCAAGCCGTTTGATTCCACAGAATTAAAAGCCAGAATCCGTTCTCAGCTCAGGATGAGGAAGGCAGAGGCAGACTTAGCACTGGCCAATCGAAATCTTAAAATGAGAACCAGTGACCTTGCTGAGCGGCAGAGGTCCCTGTTTGTGGCTATGACTAAGTCTTTGGTCTCTGCTCTGGAAGCTAAAGATGAGTATACCCGTGCTCATTCTGCTCGAGTGACTGAAATTTCTTTAAAGATCGCCGAGAAGATGGGCCTAAACGAGAGAGAGCAAAAAGATCTGGAGGTAGCCACCATACTTCATGATATAGGGAAAATCGCTGTTCCTGAAAAGATACTTCACAAAAAAGATAAATTAACAAAAGAAGAAATCCTTATTATCCAACAGCATCCGATTCATGGAGAGAAAATACTCAAACCTGTGGTGGAATTGAATAAGGTAGCTAAAGTCATAAGACACCACCATGAGAGGTATGATGGGAAAGGCTATCCAGATGGATTGAAAAGTTTGGAAATCCCCATTGGTTCCCGGATCATGGCTATAGCGGATACCTATGACGCCATCACTTCAGAGCGTCCTTACCGAAAAGCCAATTCCCATAATTATGCGGTTAAAGAAATTGTCAATAAATCAGGGGAACAGTTTGATCCTGAGGTAGTAGAGCACTTCATTGAAGTGGCTAAGACATATGCTCAAAACAGCGGGATGCAGTCCAAAGAATTATCGAGTTAAGCAAAGTTTAGAAGAGAGGTTAAAGATGAAAAGAACAATGAAAGCATCTGTTTTGTTTTCTATTTTGTTTTCTCTTGTCTGTCTATACTCTTCAGCCGTCCAATGGGAGCAGATAATTCTTTATTCTTGGCAAAATAATGTTTTGTATCAAGTCACATCAGAACATGAGAATCCTGAGCCCGATCCTTTTAATCCTGGAATTTTTTCAGGGGTCAGGATGTTTGATGGGGACAGGGCTACATGCTGGGCTGAAGGAATGCCCGGGGATGGAATAGGAGAAGCCTTGTTTTTCAAGATACCAGAAAACACCAGAACTTTAAATATCATAAATGGGTTCGCAAGCAGTGATGAGTCGTTCTATAATTATAACAGAGTTAAGCAGATGAGAGTCAGCTTTTATGTGGGGATCAGTCCTGAAGCGCATGTCTCTGAAATAGCGGTGCAATATTATGCTGTGAGATATGAAAAAGAATATGTCATAGAGCTTCAGGACACTCAAGATGAACAGGTTTTAAATTTCCCCTTATCATGGACAGGACTGAGAGAATTCAAAGAGAGCGTTGTTGACAGTTATCAAAGAGAAAAAGCCACAGAGATCGGAAGCCCGGCGGATGCGGTCCATTATATCTTAAGACTGGAGATTCAGGGTGTGTACAAAGGATCAGAAACAGATGTCACCTGTATTTCTGAGATAGAAACAGAAAAAGAAATTCAATCTGTGAATGCCATTTACTTAAGCCAAGATGAGAGCGCGGTATTAATGGATACAGATAAGGCTTCGGGAGTGGAGATTGACAGAGATAATGAAGCTGTTTTTCAGATAATCAATTCTACCCAAGACAACCAGTGGCTTATTTGTATTAAGATGCCTAAGGAGAGTAAGGGTCGGGTTGAGACTGAGTATGTGTTATATAATACCTTTATTCCAAAAAAAATAGATAAAAATGTTTTGGGCGAGTATGTTTTGGATATGTACGGTTTTGTTGAAAGGGACGGGAAATTATATCTAAAGTATTTTAACTCAGAAACATCTCAAATTGAATACCTGGACCTCAAAGAAATGCTTGCTTCTTTTCATTTGCATTTTCCTGATTAATGATTATCATAGGAGTCTATGTGTTTCAATAGATTTCATCAAACACTTAATCTGATTGATTCGCGAGTCAGGTTAATCAAGGGAGGATTTCATGAGGACATTTAAGGCAATCTTTCTAGTTTTTTTCTTATTAATTTTTATCAATTTTTCTTTTGTTTCATGTTCAAAAAAAGAAGAAGTCGTCCAAAAAACAGTCATTCAGATTGGGGATGAGGAATTCCAGGAAGCCAGCGAAGCTGTTTATAAAACCAGAGAATTCAGGGGCCAAGAGCGCACTTATCTTTCTGCTGACTTTTCAGAGATAAACAAACCATCCTCTTTAGATCAATTCGCCGCTCATTTTCATAACCCACCTATACGACAGTATTGGACAGGCACCTGCTGGTGTTTTGCCACGACTTCTTTGTTGGAATCAGAATTAAAACGTCTCGGAAAAGGGGATATCAAACTCTCAGAAATGTTCACCGTGTATTGGGAGTATGTAGAAAAAGCAAGGTATTTTATACAGAACAAGGGAGACATGCATCTCGGTCAAGGATCTGAACACAATGCTGTGATTGAGAGGATGAAGCAATACGGAGCTCTCCCCGCTGATGCCTACACAGGCCTTCTTTCCGGAGAGACTGAACACAATCATGGGAAGTTGTTTCGTGAGATCAGGGATTATTTGAATTTCTGTAAAGAAAACGAATATTGGGATGAGGAAAAAGCGGTCAATTATGTCAAACAAATATTGAATAAGCATATGGGGAAACCTCCTGAGACTATTGAGATAGACGGTCAAACCTTGACTCCAAAACAATACTTGGAGGATGTGCTCCAGCTTCCCTTGGACAGTTATGTTACTTTGATGAGCCTGAAATACTTTCCTTTTTATACCCAGGGCGAATATAAAGTCCCTGACAATTGGTGGCACAGTGATGTTTATTATAATGTGCCTTTGGATGTATTTTTTCAGTCTGTTAAGGGAGCGCTGGAAAAAGGATATACTGTGGCTTTAGGCGGTGATGTATCTGAGCCCGGAAAGAGCGGGGATGAAGATCTAGCCATCATTCCTTCCTATGATATTCCGTTTCAGTTAATAAATCAGGACAGCCGTGAATACCGATTTGACAACAGGACTACTTTTGATGACCACGCCATTCACGCGGTTGGGATGAGTGAACTGGATGGCCATGAGTGGTTTCTGATTAAAGATTCAGGAAGCAGTGCTCAGCAAGGAGATTTCAAAGGTTATTATTTTTTCAGGGATGATTACGTGAAACTTAAAATGCTGACCTTTATGGTCCATAAAGACGCTGTTTCAGAGGTATTGGCTGAATTTAAGCCGTCTGCTGAATGATTCAGAAATGCAGATATTCAACGGCATCTATTTCCATGTAATATTCCTCTGAATGAGGTTTGATGCGTTTGATGGTATTTGTGTCTGTGTAATCTCTAAACAGGATTCTGATTTTTTGAGTGCCTGAGACCTCTCCCAGTTCAAAAACCTCTGGGCTTTGGATTCCGCTGCCAGTCCCTAAGTATTTCCATTCTCCATCATTATCCATGGCAAACAGGGCATAGTTCAGGGTAAATGGCAGGACTCCGGTTTGCTGACGTCTTGCATACACACCAATATCAGGTCCGTTTTTATTTTCCGCTTCAAGCTCCAGATCAAGGAAGCCGTAATATTCAACTTTTGCAAAGCTTCCGTCCGGCTTGTAAAGGGATGAAGATGGGCTCTGGACTCTTTCTGTGGAGTCCATCACTTTGGTTCCATATCTTTTGCTGCGGCTGTCGAATTCTCTCTGATCCATTTGATCCCTATTTTGAAGAGGGTTGACTTTTGGCCCAAGAGTCCTAGAGTTTAAAGGGATGCTCTCCGACTGGTTTTTCTGAGGAAGATTCAAATTACTGGTTATTAGAGCAGCCCCCTTTTTTATTTTTTTAAGATCAGCATTGGTGAGAACTATGCTGGATTGTCCGCTTAATTTAGCCCTTCTTTCTTTTTCTTTTTTGGCCAGTTCAACCAGACTCTGTGGATATAACAAGGCTGCGAGTAAAAAAACAGACAAAAAAGGAGCTAATAATTTTTTTAATGTCATTCTATTAATAAGATAGAACATTTGACACTTATGTCAATACTTGGAAGATGATTAAAAGGCTGGTGCATGAGCCTTAAATTAATATTGACTGAATAAATCTTTCATTATACTATCATCCATAAGAATGAAAGACTTTTAGCTTCCAATAACGTAATGAGGAGGAGACTTAGATGAAAAAGCCTTCTGTATTGACTGTATTCCTGGTTTTATTTTTTCTTCTTGTTACTCTTCTTATCGCTAAATCATTTGTGGTCAAGATCAAAATCACTCATTTAAGAGAAGCACCTCAGTTTTATGCTCAGTCCCTTGCGGTTCTTAAAAACGGAGAAAGTGTGGAACAACTTGAAGTCCAGGGCAGTTGGATCAAAGTAAAAAGTTCTCAGGGATTAACAGGTTGGGTTCATATCAGTGCGGTCAAGCCAAAACAATTCGCTCTGCTTCAAGTGGCGGATTCTCTAAAGACAGAGACATCTGCGGATGAAGTTGCTCTGGCGGGGAAAGGATTTAACAAACAGGTAGAAGGAAAATATAAGGCCAGAAATCCAAACATAAGTTTTGCTATGGTGGATAAAATGCTGGAGATAGACATTTCTTCCTCTGAGATAAAATCTTTTCTGAAAAGAGGCAGATTAGGGGAATTCAGGGGGAAAGAATGAGAAATAAAAAGACAATGGCTGTGTTGACTTGCTGTTTATTTTTAACTTTGATGATCATCAGTTGTTCTGTCATGGAAGAGGGAGCGGGTATTTTTGATAAAGTGAGTAAAGTCGTTAAGGCTGACAAAGAAACCGCAACCAAGGCCACTAAAGCGGTGCGTTCAAGTTTTGGAGATATTTCCGAAGAAGAAGAATATTATATTGGCCGGGCTGTCTCCGCCATAATCCTATCCAGATATTCGGTTTATAATGATGAGGCTTTAAATCAGTATGTAAATAAAGTGGGCAAAGCAGTTGTTTTTCACTCTGACAGACCAGAGACTTATGCAGGCTACCATTTCCTCATTCTGGACACAGAAGAAGTCAATGCCCTCTCGGCTCCATCTGGTTTTATCTTTATAAGCAAAGGTTTGTTGAAAAGATGTCAAGACGAGGATATGCTCGGCTGCATTTTAGCCCATGAAGTCGGTCATGTGCAGGAAAAACATGGTCTCCGGGCCATAAAAAATTCACGCTTGATCGATGCATTCACTCTCATAGGGCAAAAAGCAGTGCAAAAATATGGTCCTGAAAAGCTGAATAAATTAACAGATATTTTTGAGGGGGCTTTAAGCGATATCGCAGAAAAGCTGATAGAAAGGGGCTATGATAGAAAATATGAATATGAAGCAGACCGTCTTTCCATGAAAATCACCTCTCAAACAGGATATGATCCCAACCGACTTGTCGGTTTTCTGGAGACAATGAAGCAAGAATCTTCCCGGAAGGATGCAAAGGGTTGGTTTAAAACACACCCCAGCGCTGCCGATAGGATTGAACGGGCTCAAAAGGAAATGTCATCATTGACTTATATTCCTGAAAAAGTACAGGTCCGGAGCATGAGATTTAACAAAGCTGTTCAGGGACTTAAGTGAGGTGAATTTTTTCTAGCACAGAACATTCATAAGAAAAGAAATTGGGCCGATTCAATATAAAAGGAAAAATTTTCAGGGGGACCCTTATTGGTTTGGCCTCATTTTTTTTGATTTTTCTGCTTCATGAGTTTCAGCTTTTTCAGTCCCTTGAATGGAAATCATGGGATCTAAGACTCAGGCTTTTTTCAGAGGCTTCTCAAGCAGATAAAGATATCGTACTTTTTCTCATTGATCAGTACAGCCTGGATGTGTATGAAAAACAGCAGGGGCTTCCTTGGCCCTGGCCCAGAGAATTTTATTCCTACTTGGTGAATTACCTGCACCAAGGGGGAGCCAAAGCCATCTGTTTTGATTTGATTTTTTCTGAATCCTCATTATATGGAGTCCAAGATGACCTTGTTTTTGCTTCGTCTATAAAGGAGGCGGGAAATGTTTTCCTGCCAGTATTCTTAAGCCAGAAGCAAGATGAGTTTATGGAATTAGATCCAGATGTTTTAAAGCCGTTCACATGGGAATTGTCAGAGAAAGGCACTGATCCTGTTTATCAGATGAACTCTGTCACTCTTCCAGTCAAAGAGCTTCTTCCTGGGTTAAGAGGAGTTGGGAATGTAAGATTTTCTCCGGATGAAGATGGGATATACCGCCGTATACCCCTTCTTTTTTCTTATGAGGAGATGACCATACCTGCGCTTCCTTTAGAGGTTTCAGAGTTTGTCAGCTGTGGGAAAATACATGCCAAAGATAACCGGAGCATCTGGTT
This sequence comes from Candidatus Aminicenantota bacterium, assembly GCA_041686095.1. Lineage (GTDB taxonomy): Bacteria > Acidobacteriota > Aminicenantia > Aminicenantales > Aminicenantaceae > WJMT01. Next base: position 19,477 of record JAWLEN010000005.1, on the reverse strand, counting down.
AGAAAACAGGAAAATTCCTTTAGATGATTCAGGCCAGATGGTTATAAAATATTATGGTCCGCAGGGAACTTATCCGACCTATTCAGTCGCTTCCATTATCAATTCGTGGGCCCAGATAAATGAGGGGCTGGATCCCCAGATTCCCCCGGGCGAATTTGAGGGAAAAGCGGTATTCATCGGGTCCAGTGCTCCCGGGATTTTTGACCTTAGATCCACTCCTTTTAGTTCTGTGTATCCTGGTGTAGAGGTTCAGGCGACACTTCTTAATAATATTTTAAACAAGGATTTTATTTCTTTTCCTGGGAAACCAGTGGTTTTGTTTTTTATTCTGTTTTTCACTCTTTTTACTGGAGTGGGCGTTTCACTTTTAAAAAGACCTTGGGTCATCAGTCTTTTTTTTATTGTTTGTTTAGCTCTTCCTGCGGTGGCCTCTATTGTTTTTTTCTTTTCAGGTTATTGGTTGGAATTTGTCGCTCCTGAATTTGCTGTGCTCATTGCTTTTTTAGGCGCGGCTCTTTTGAATTACAGTCTAGAAGGCAGACAGCGCCGTTTTATAAAAAATGTATTCCGGTTTTATCTTTCTCCGTCCCTCATTGATATGATTGTCGATGACCCAGGCCTTTTAAAACTGGGAGGGGACAAAAGGGAAATAACTTCTTTTTTTACAGATATAAAAGGGTTCACTTCCATATCTGAAGGATTGTCTCCTGAAGAACTGGTCGAGCTCCTGAATCTATATCTTTCAGAAATGAGCGATATCATTCTCAGTTATCAAGGAACTTTGGATAAATATGAGGGAGATGCCATCATTGCATTCTGGAATGCACCTCTTGAGCAGGAGAATCATGCTTACAATGCTTGTCGGGCAGCTTTGGGCTGTCAAAAAAATCTGAAGAAGATGAGAAGCCATCTAAAGTCTCAATATGGACATGAATTATTTATGAGGATTGGAATCAACACCGGGCCTGCAGTAGTGGGGAATATGGGATCACGCAGGCGGTTTGATTACACCGCTATAGGAGATACTGTCAATCTTGCCTCCAGGCTGGAAGGAGCGTGTAAACAGTATAGAGTCTCTATACTCATAGGTGAGGAAACCTTTCATCAAATTAGAGACAAGATATTGACCAGGGAAGTGGATGTGATTAGAGTGGTGGGAAAAAGCAGGCCGGTGAAGGTCTTTGAGATCATTGCTGAAAAAGACAAAATGGATGATTCCCAAATGAAATTGGTTTCTGATTTTCAAGAGGCACTTATCCTTTATAAAAACAGGGAATGGAAGAACGCAAAGGCCTTATTTCAAAATATAAAGGGAGATGATTTAGCTGGATTATACGTTGAAAGATGTATGGAATTTGAAAAAAGTCCTCCTCCTTTACATTGGGATGGAGTCTTTGATTTGAGAATAAAATAAAGGAAAAGCACTAATGGAAATTACTTTTTGGGGAGTCAGGGGCTCTGCACCTGTGTGCGGGAAAAATATGGTTGAATATGGAGGCCATACTCCATGCGCTTCAATTATTTCGTCAGAAGAGAACCTCATTATTCTTGATGCTGGAACAGGGATCATTCCCTTGGGGGAGAGGCTGACGAAAGAAAAAAGCAAGATAAAATTTCATATTCATCTTATTTTGACTCATTTTCATATAGATCATACTTTGGGGATTCTATTTTTTGCTCCTCTTTTTTCTAAAAATGTTGAGATAACATTTTATTCTGCCTTGAGACCAGAGGAGACCCAAAAAACATTGAGGATGGTAATGGGAGGAAGATTTTTTCCAGTTGATTTCAATGAAACTGAATCTAAAAAAAATTTTAAACAGGTTCCCTCAGGAGATTTCAATATTGGGGATATCCGAATTTCTCATGTTCCGCTCCACCATCCTCAAGGTTCATTAGCCTACAGATTTCATGAAAAAGGAAAAAGCGCGGTTTTTGCCACAGATACCGAACATCCTGAAAAAGGAGTGGATAGGCCTTTGGTTGCGTTTGCCAAGAAAGCAGATATTTTTGTTTATGATTCAACCTTCACCCCCGAAGAATACAGTCAGGGCAAAAGAGGATGGGGTCACAGCACGTGGCTGGAGGGTACGCGAGTCGCTGAACAGGCTGGTGTGAAAAAATTGTATCTTTCTCATTTTAATCCTTCTCATTCGGATGAAAAGATTGGTATGATAATAAACAATGCTCAGAAGAAATTCCGAGAAACATATGGTGCTAAGGAAGGATTAACCATAAGACTGTAAATTAATAAGATTTAAAAAACATGTCACAACAGGATTTAATAGGAAGCGGCATTGTAGAGGCATTCCTGGTTTTATTAACTTTTTGTTTAGGACTTATTCTTTACCTTCTTTTCCGGTATATAGATAAAAAAACTTTTCAGTTAAAAGGGAAAAAGTCAGGAATATTTTTTTCTAAAATCATTTTTCCCTTAGCGTTTCTCACTGCGGTTTTATTTGTCAGAACAATCAATTTGATTCAAATTCTTCAATTAAATCCTGATTTTAAAAAATATTTGGATACAGCCGTACTGTTTTTCTTCTTTTTCTTAGTGATCAGATTGATTGATGCATCATGGGTGACAAGTTATGTGAACCGAAAAAAAACTTTTCCCCTCCCCCGGGTGCTCCACCGTTTTTTACTTTTTGTCCTTTATTTAGTGGTTTTATTCATAGTTTTAAAAGGAGTGGCTGGTGTTGACGTAACTCCGCTTCTGGCGACTTCTGCTATCCTCACTATGATTTTAGGATTAGCCCTTCAGGAGCTGCTGGGGAATATCATTTCTGGAATGTCTATACACTTTTCCAAATCTTTCAGCAAGGGAGATTGGATAAAAAGCGGAGATAAAGAAGGGCTGGTCATTGATACCAACTGGAGAGAAACAAGGATAAAAGATTTTTATTCCAATATTGTGGTTATTCCCAATAATTCAATCGCTTCTGAGGTTCTTGTCAATTATTCTCGCCCTGACAGCAGGACTGCGCTGACTGTGCCCGTAAAAGTAAGTTATGGATCTCCTTCTATGGCCGTTATGGAAGCGCTCAAGAAAGCTGCTTTAGATATGCCTGAAGTTACCCGTGATCCATCCCCCGAGGTTTTTGTAAAAGGCTATGAAGATTTTGGCATCTCTTATGTCTTGAAGTTTTGGATAACTGATTTTAGTAAAAAGTATCATGTGTTGGGGAAAGTAGGAAGGTTAATATGGTATAAATTTCGAAGAGCCGGGATCGAAATCCCAGTTCCATTGAGCGATAAAGTCCAGCATGTTTTCAAATATCTAGCCCAAGCAAAAAGAGAAGAGATTCCAGAACAACAACAAAAAGAAGAGAGTATATTTCAATCCTTGATTCATTCTTCTTTTTTAAGATATCAAGAGGGAGAACAAGCTGGAAAGATGATTTTATCTGAAGATGAAATAAAAAAATTAGCCTCTTTAGTGAGAAAGCAGACCTATTCTCCAGGGGAAATCTTATTCAAACAGGGGGATAAAGGAGAAAGCTGCTACGTCGTGGTGTCAGGAAGGATCAAGGGAATTGTGACTTGTGAAGAAAAAGGGAAGAAGTATGAGTCGGAATTTTATATAAATCCAGGGGACATATTTGGAGAGATGTCCCTTTTTACTGGAATGCCCAGGACTGCCACCGGTGTTATTGAACAGGAAACTGTGCTGCTGGAGATCAAAGCTGAGGACTTCGCCCTTTTATTATCCCAAAATCCGGAGTTAAATGAAATCATAGCAGACATAGTGAGTGCAAGGAATAAAAAGAACCAAAATTTTCTCAGAAAGATCATAGAGTTATCAGAAAAGGATATAAGGGACAGCTGCAATAGAAAATCATTATTGAAAAGAATGAAAGATTTTATGACATCCTTAGGATTAAGGAAATAGAATCATGAACAGCAGAAAAAGAATATTTTTATCTGTTCTTATTTTCTTTTTAGTGTTTATCGGTGGAGTTATTGGATTTAAATTTTTTGGTGGTGAAGAATGGTCTTTACTGGACAGCTTCTATATGACTGTGATAACGATTTCCACTGTAGGTTACGAAGAAGTTATTGATTTGAGTGCAAATCCAGGAGCGCGTGTCTTTGTGGTGATATTTATTTTATTGAGTCTGGGGACTATTACTTTTGCCATATCTTCGATCACAGCTTTTATTGTGGAGGGAGAACTTAAAAATATTCTCTGGAGAAGAAAGATGGATAAGAAAATATCAAAGCTTAAAGATCATTATATTGTCTGTGGAGCCGATGAAACATCCCATACCATTGTTGAGGAGCTTATATTGACCAAAAGAGAATTTGTAGTCATTGAGGCTTCCCAGGAAAAGATTGACCAACTCTCCTTGTATGGAGATTTTCTCTACATCATAGGCGATTCTGCTGAAGACCAGGTGCTTGTTTCTGCCGGAATAAAAAGGGCAAGAGGGATTATACTGTCGCTCTGTAACGACGAAGAGAATCTTTTCGTAGCCTTGACTGCCCGCAGCCTCAATCCTGATATAAGGATCGTGAGCAAAGCCGTAGATTTAAAAAGCCATAGCAAGATGAAGAAAGCTGGCGCTGATGCGGTGGTGTCACCCACTTATATAGGAGGAATGCGCATGGTTTCTGAAATGATCCGCCCGGCTGTGGTTACTTTTCTAGATATGATGTTGAAAGACAGAAAAAGAGTTTTTAGATTTGAAGAAGTCTGTGTGGAAAAAAATTCTCCTGCGATTGGGAAGACCCTAGATGAATGCAAACTCAGGGAAAACACAGATGCTATTTTGGTGGCTGTTAGAGATGAAGAAACAGGGGATTATCTTTTTAATCCCTCTTCTGACACCCAAATAAAAGAAAAAGATGTTTTGATTTTTATTGCCAGCCCTGAAATGATCAAGCAGTTTGAAAAAAAGATATGAACGGTATCAAAAACCATCAATTCTGATCTTTTGAGATATCGAAAAACTCTAGAAAAAGTGATTTCCGTGATTTCAAATCCTGATGAGAAGATAAAACCCAAGTCAAAAAAAGAGAGGATATTCTTTGATTCATCTTTAGATCCAGGACAGAATAAAGAAGTAATCTCCTGGCGGACGTCATATTGTGTTTTAATCCAACCGGGTAGGCAGTATTCAAATTTATTCTATAGATTATGACGGGAGCAACCTGAGGCGACTTACCTCAAAGGGAGAAAACAGGCTCCCAAACTGGTCCAGAAAATAACAGTGAATAGAAGCATTTCTAAAACCGTGATATAGATTATTTAACAAATAAGGGGAAGAGCAGGGGATTCCTCAACCCTTGCCCTCTCCCCTTAATAAACATTATCTATCACGTGTATCACGGTTTTAGAAATGCTTCCTCCGCTGAAAAACATTTTAATTTTTTCTTATTTATCCGATATAATAGTGACCTTCATTAATAACATATTCTGAAGATAAAAAATCGGATAAAAAAAATTGAGCCTTTTATTGGTGGAAGGAGAGCCCAATTAGGGAAATCATTATCATATCAACCACAGTTTTGGTTTTTCTGCTGTATTTGTGGTTTGAGAGAGAGAGCTTATATAAAAAGTCCAGAAAGATACCCTTGAGGATTTGTGTTACAGGAACTCGGGGGAAGTCGGGAGTCACGCGTCTTTTAGCTTCCTGTTTAAATCAAGCCGGCTTCAGAGTGCTGGCCAAAGTCACAGGCACAAAGCCTGTGTTTATTTTTCCCGGAGGAGAGGAGAGATTTATCAGACGTCGAGGGATCACTTCAATTTTAGAGGAAAAAAAGGTTCTCCGGAAAGCAGCTTCCAATTCCGTTCAAGTTTTAATTGTTGAGTTGATGTCGTTCAGCCCCGAGTCTTTGTATGCAGAAAGCCGGCGGATGCTCCGGCCCCATATAATGGTCATCACCAATGTCAGGATGGACCATACGGTTCAAGCCGGGAAATCAAAACAAGAGATAGCTGAAAATTTTGCACGATCTATAAATGATTTATCTACTGTTTTTATTCCAGAAGAGGAGTGTTTGCCTGTTTTTAAAAATTGGGCAGTCAAGAGAAAGGCTAAGCTGGTCAAAGTCGGAACATTAGATTTATCCAGTGAAAAATCTGTCATAAAAAAAATACCAAAGTCTGAATTTCTGCAGAATATTCGCCTTACTCTTGATGTCTGTGACTTTTTGGATATCAAAAGAGAGACATCCTACTCAGGAATCATCAAAGCTCTTCCGGATGTGGGGAGTCTAAAAATTTGGAAAGCTGAATTCACATTGCCCATACGCAAATGGGATCTTGTCAGTGCTTTTTCAGCTAATGATCCGGAGTCGACCAGGGATGTTGTTGATAAATTAATAAAAAGCAAAAACATAAAATACAAAAGATGGATTGGATTGTTCAATATTCGGAAAGACAGGGGAGACAGAACTCACCAGTGGATGTCTGCTTTCAAGGATAATCTTTTTCCAGAGTTCCAAAAAATAATTTTCCTTGGAGACCAGGCTGAATTATTGAAAAGAAAACTGGAAAAGAACGCCGAAAAGATGGAATATGAGGCCATTAGAAATAAAAATGCCAAAAAGATAATGTCTTCTATTTTAGAGAAAGAAAAGAAAAATTGTGTTTTGGTGGGATTAGGGAATATAAAAGGAATCGGGATAGATCTTTTAGACCACTGGGACACCATAGGAATACGCCATGACTTATGAAACTGTTTTTATAGGGCTTTTGCTTGCGGTTTTTTATGTAGAGATCTTTGATATTTATCCGGGAGGAATTATAGTCCCAGCCTATATGGCCCTTTATCTTCATCAACCAGGCAGGATAGCCGCAACAATAGTGATCGCTTATTTAGCTCTTTTCTCATACAAGCTGCTGTCTCGGTATTTAATTCTGTTTGGAAGAAGACGGTTTGTCATGGTGGTTCTGCTGGGTGCTTTGTGGGCGCATATTTGGTTTCTTGTTTGGCCTGAAGTACTCCCCCAACCTATTGGATTGAGAGCCATAGGGCTGGTTATTCCGGGTCTCATTGCCAACAACATGGAAAAGCAGAAACAGATTTTGACTCTGGCTTCTATGATAACCGTGGCTGTGGCCACTTATTTTCTTGTTAGAGTGATAGGCTGGATAGGATTATGAATGAAAACCACAAAGTAATTATCCTGGCCTCTCTTATCAGCATCTTTTTTTTTGCGGTCACATTCTGTCTTCCTTATAAAGGGAAATTCGACTTACATGAGTCTATGCTGACAGCTTCAGAAAAGATGGAAAGCGCTATGAATGCGGTTAAGAACTGCCGGAGAGAAAATGGAATTGAGATAAATCATGAGTTTGATATAAACCGCACAGGCATTATCGGGAAAGAAAGTTCTCCTATCACCACTTCAGTGGGAAATTTGGAAGCAAAGAGAACCACCGCAAATCCAAATTTTGCAGGACTTATGGTTAAGCTTATGAATGAAGCAGGTGTCAAAGCTGGAGATACCATTGCTGTGGAAGCATCAGGTTCATTTCCGGGTTTGATCATTGCTGTATTCTCTGCTGCGCATGTTATGGACCTCAAGGTGGGTTTTATTGGTTCACTGGGTGCTTCCCAGTGGGGAGCCAATGATCTAAAGTTCCATTGGTTAATCATGCATGATTGTCTGTTAGAAAAAAATATTTTCAGCTATAAACCAGTGGCTTTTTCTATAGGAGGAGAAAACGATCTTGGTGAGGGCATGGACCCCGAAGGCCGCGTTGAACTTTTAAGGACCATTAGAAGGAGCGGGGTAACGTTTGTCTATCAATCTGATTTAAAGAGGAACGTGGAGCAGAAAATAGCTATTTTCAAACAGCATAGTGGGGAGGAAGAGATCGCTGCTTTTATCAATATTGGCGGAAGTTATTCGGGTCTGGGAATTGATTCAGATGTCCTGAAATTAAAACCGGGACTAACAAATATCAAAAGGTTTCCGCCTCCGGAGAGAAGAGGGCTTGTATTTGAGATGGCGGCTCAAGGATATCCTGTGGTCCATCTTCTTTATATCAATGGAATTGTGCAGGCTTATGGGCTTCCCTGGGATCCTGTGCCGCTTCCTGAGCCAGGAAAAGGCGCTGTTTATGAATATGTTAAAGAGGGATCTTGGGCGTTTCTAGTGGTAGCTTTAATCTACTTTGCGGTCATGGCTGCGATGATATTATATGGTTTTCATTCCCATTCCAGACGAGCCGGGGGGGCCTCTGCTGGATTGTGAAGATAGCCCCCCACTCCATTTTTTATGAGTTGGGAATATTTGGGGACATTGTTGATTATGATTTCCTTGTCAGAATGTTCAGCTGTCCAGAGCTCTGTAATTTGAAGGATTGAGGAAGTGTGTCTTCCTACTCTTTTTTTAATGGGCCATCCATTCTTATCGATTTTTTCAAACAGCAGACCATGCTGGTAGGCTTTGACCAGAAATTCATCTTTTCCTTCAAGAAGTAATTTTCTATCTGTCCTCCCTCTGCAGGCGTCCAGCATAGGTTCAGGGGACTCAAGAAGAAGGGAGACAGCTTGGGTGTGGTCACCTATTTCTCGATGTGAAAGACCTCGGAGTTCTGGAGGCGAATTCTCCATGCCTATGTTAAAATCTTCAGTGCCTGAAATCATCATAGAAGCCATGGCTGCCAGGTCTTGACCTCGTTCATGAGCCACAATAGTGCTTATGACAGGATACTGAAGTTCTGCTTCATGAAGATCAATGACTATGTCGACTTTTTCTTTGCGGATAAGTTGGGTAATGGCAAAACCGGTTTTTTCAGTGAGTGTTCCGTTAGGACGGCCCGGGAAGGTGCGGTTTAAATTTCTTATATCTACATAGGCGAGCTCTTGATTACTGGGATAATGGATGTAAACTTCTGGGTCAGGCCATTGGTCGAGAGGATTAGACCAGCGGTCTCCCATTCGGAACTTTCGTTCTCCCCAAGGCGTGGGGATGGTGTAGTCAGGAGGGTAAGCTCCTCCTAACCTGGTTACCGTGGAACCGCTTTTGTTGGCTGACAAGATGACCAGAAGTCGGCCTTTTTTCAGCATGGCGTTTTCAACCAAAATCCATGCAGCAAGACGTCCGGCAGGCTCCTCAGGATGAGTTCCTCCCAAAACCAAAATGGTTCCTCCTGGCTGTTCTCCTTCCAGTATGTAAACATGAGAGTCATTTATTGTGCCTGCGATCCCGGAGAAATACTGGCCCAATCTCTTGACTTGGGTAACTCCTGGACTCATCACCACAGGCTCTTTCATATGCCGGCTTTTATAAAAATTAATTCCAGAAGATATGATCACCACCAAGCCGAACGAAATGAATACTGATTTTCTTATGGTAGGGGTTTTTATTTTTTTCATTTCTCAGTCTTATTTGAGGCGCAGTATGCGCAGAATAAATGGAATGAGGATGATTATATAAAGAAGTTCATCCTGCCATTTTTTGCTCTTAACCAGGTTCCAAACAATAATAAAGGCAATATAAGCACTTAAAATATAGTACAAAAAAGTAACCATTATCACTCTCTTTTTCCTTACCTGAACTATTCAGGTTTATTATAACATAGTAAGAAAACTCAGTTTCTTGCTGTAAATGACCATGAGTATGCCCACAACCATTATGATTACGGCGGGAATAATACAATGTCGGAGCATTTTTAAATATGGCTCCTTCATGTTGACAGTCTCCTTAGCCAAACGGCCGATGATAGCTGTGGGGGGAAGGGCATCTCCAAGGGGCCAGATGATGCTCATGCCAGCCAGGGCCACGATGGGATTCAAACCAATGGTGTTGAATAAAAGAACCAGAGGAACTCCTAAAACAGGAGCAGCTCCCCACATCAAAACAGCCTCTGAAGCTGGGAGGACCAGGGGCAAAGTAAGAATGACTGCTGCAAGGGGAAGAGTGACCGTGGTGATGGCGATAAGACCCCGCACCCCGGTTAAAGTCATGATCTGTACCAAAATGCCCACACAGGTCAGGGTGCCGATCAAAGGAAGAAGTTGATGAATGGTATCCCTTGAGATTTTCAGGAACTCTAATTTTTTTGGCGAAAGAAGAAAGCTCAGCCCCGCAGACACCATAAACATCATAGGAAGGCCGATGATAGGCATTGAATGAGGCCAAACTCTTCCGGCAAGGACCAGCAGGAAAAAAGCAATAAAAGGAACAACCACTCGAATCCAGTTCATCTCTTCAGGTGGTTCAGGAAGTTCGCTCAGTGCTTTTTCCAAATCAACAGGCTTTGATTTCCATCCCAGAATAAACAGGGTAGACAGTCCGAGCACAACGCAGGGAATAAAAAGGGGAAGAAAAAAGCCTGCGTAAGGCATATTGATTCCTGCAGCGGTGAGCATAGCCCAGAGGCTTACTGGAGGAGCGGCAGCACTCAAGCCCGCCAGAATAAATATGATGGCGGTGGTTTTGGGCCGGCTCAAACCCATATAGTCCAAGACAATGGCTATCATGCCCCCCATGATGAGCACGGTGACACTGCCCGCCCCAGTGAGGGCTCCCGGAATGAGAAGAAGGAAAGTCAAGAGAACAAAAAGAATGATTTTCCTTCTGTGAAACCGAACAAGAATTCGGCGCACCACATAAGCCACTCCGCCTGATTGCTTGAGTAGATTCATGAAGAGGGTGGCTGTGATAAAAATCAGGATGATATCAAAATAAGTGAACGCTCCCTCAACGATGTGCCTCACAGGAATCCCATCTCCTGCCACAAGAGCGCCGGCCAGGGCAGCTGCAAACATAGAAAGTTCGGTTGAAATTTTGAAAGCCCTGACAGCTACATAGGTCACAACCATCACGGCAAGGATGATTTCTGTAGATGTGAACATATTCATTTAAAGATAATAATTTATTGGAAAGGTTAAGAAAAATCAATAATAAAAGATTCTTATGTAAAAACAGGTTGAAGAGATATGACTTTACCGTTAGAATGAATTCAATTTGAACTGACGGAGGAGTTATGGATAATAAAAAAATTTTAAATAGAAGAAGTTTTTTAAAGTCTTCGGCTTTTGGTGTTTTGGGCGCGGGAGCCTCTATGAGAAGCAGGCTGTCCCAAACAAATAAAGACTATTCTCCTGACCAGGATACTTCGTTTCCCTCTGTGAGAAAATACCGGACTTTGGGACGCACAAATTTTAGGGTCTCGGATATCGGAGCCGGTTCTATCCAGGATAAAGGAGTTCTCGGAACCGCACTTGACGCCGGTGTGAACTATATCGATACAGCAGAACAGTATCCGGGACACCATAAAGTGGTGGGAGAAGCTATAAAAGGGAGAGACAGACAATCAATTTTTATCACTACCAAAATCCAGATTCTCAAAGACAAATCCAAACAGGGATTTCTCAGACGTGCCAGAAAATGCCTGCAGGAGCTGGACACAGATTATGTGGACTGCATCATGATACATATGGCTGAGACAGTTGAAACACTCAAAACACCTGGTTTCCACGAGGCCATGAGCGAGCTCAAAGCTGAGGGGAGAGTCAGGTTTGTGGGAGTTTCCAATCATGGTTCTTTCTGGTTTAGAGACCCTGCAGAGACTATGGAGAAAGTGCTACTTTCGGCTGCAGAAGACGGCCGTTTTGATGTTTTTCTTATGGCTTATAACTTTCTAAAGATGGACCAATCCGAGAAAGTCTTGGAGGTCTGCAGGCAGAAGAATATCGGGACCGCTATCATGAAGGCCACACCTGTAGCCATATATTACAATCTAAAAAACAGCGTAGAGAGGATGCAGAAAGAAAACAAAGAAGTGAATCCTCTTTATGCCGATGGATTGAAGAGGTATAAGGAAAAGGTTGACCGCGCCGAGGATTTTATTCAAAAGCATAATCTGGAAAATCCTGAGGAAATCAAAGCCGCGGCCATAAGATTTGTGCTGGATAATCCTAATGTCAGCACGGTCTGCTGCCTGGCAAAAACATATACAGAGCTAGAGCAGTTTCTGAGCCTTTCCGGAAAGCCTCTTAGTCTGAGAGATTAGGAGAAGTTGTCCCAGTATGAAGAAGGATGTGGGGATCTATTTAAAACCATTTGATCTAAAGGGTCATCACAGCGATCGCTACCGTTCCCAAACCATTGTGAACACCCACCACAGGAGAAATATCGACGATGTAGACGGGTTTTATGCCCAACTCTTGATATAGATTTTCAGCATAGGAATCAGCTCTTTTTGGGGCCTGAGCATGAACCACAGCGTAATTCCAGATTCCTTGGGTCTTGTGCAGGAATTTAACTTCTTTAATGATTTTTTTCATATTGCTTTTTCGGCTGAATGACTTTCCAAAAGCTGTGGCCTTTCCCTGTTCATCCAGAGAGATAATGGGCTTGAGATTCAATGTTTTCGCCAGAAATCCTTTCAAAGGACTCACCCGGCCTCCCCGCACCATATATTTTAGAGTGTGGATGTCAACAAGAATTTTTGTTTTTTTAATCCATTGGTCCACTGATTCTGTGATCTGCTCGAAGCTGCTTCCTTGTTGGATTTCCTCAGCGATTTTAAGCACGATGAGACCTTGGGATGCTGACAATTGTTTTGAATCGATGATGCGGATATTTTTATCTTTGATCTGTGCTGCGGCGTTCATAAATTGTTCATAGACTCCGCTGAGTTTGCTGGAGATAGATACAGCAATGATTGAATCGTAATGAGTGGACAAAAAAGAGAATAAATTCTGTACGGTCTTTGGCGAAGGTTGGGAGCTGGTGGGGTGCTGCTTTTGCGTTTTAAGCAGGTTGTAGAACTGATTGGGATTGATAGTGACTTTATCCAGGAACACACTGTCTCCGAAATGCAGATTCAGAGGAACCACATGAATCTGGTGTTGGTCTAAGGTCTCAGTGGGAATATCACAGGCTGAATCTGTCACTAGAGCTATGTCTGCTTTTCTATTATGGCTGACTTCAAATTGTTTGACCATGTCATCGGCTTTTATGTTGATGATAGAGCCGTAATCCTTGACTTTTGAGAAGAGCCTTTCAGGATGATCAGTGTGAATGTGTATTCTGGCTTTGGTCTCTGAACCTGCCACAATGGCTGAGTTTCCAAATTCTCGAATGTCTTTTCTGAGACTATCAAGGTCAATATGACTGCCTGTTAAAAGGGCTTCAGTGCAGTATCTTTCTCCAATGGAATTTCGATCTGAGTGTGAATGAATAGGAGTGTCTTCCCATTGGATTTTGGGCTTTGAAATACTTTTTAACCTTCCTTTTTTTATGAATTGGACAATTCCTTCCAGGAAATCCACAAATCCTTTAGCGCCGGCATCAACGACTCCTTTTTTGGCAAGAATAGAGAGTTTTTTAGGAGTTTCTTTGAGAGATCTTTTAGCTTCAGGAAGAGACAGGGAGAATAGTTCATAGAAGTCATTGGTTTGGGTCCTGTAATTATACACAGCTTCAGCCCAGTCCTTCATCACTGTGAGCATGGTTCCTTCCACTGGATTGACAATAGATTTATAAGTGTGTTTTATTGCTTTTTTCACTGATTCTCCGAAACTATGGGTCGAGGCTTTCATTTCCTGTCTTATTTCCTTGTTGACCCCATGGATAAACTGAGCAAAAATAAGGCCGGAATTTCCTCGGGCTCCGTAGATGGCTGCCTCAGCAATGGAGTCCAGAGTTTTCTTCAGAGAAGGATTTCGGACAGCCCCTTGGATGATAGAATGCATGGTGGAAGCCATATTGGTGCCTGTGTCAGAATCTGGGACAGGGAAAACATTGATTTTATTAAGATAATTTTGGTCGTTGATCACAGCCTCTCCGCCTGCAAGAAAGGCATTGTAAAGCCGATTCCCGTTTATGTATTTTATAGGCATCGAAAAATCTTCTCTGTTAAATATATTTTGACTATAGATTTTATATTAATCTATGGTTTTATTCAATCCAAGCCCTTTTCTTTCAAGGAGAACATATTCTATTCAAAAAAAGGGATGCTTATTGTTGATTGAAGGTCATAGGAAGTATTTCTAAAACCGTGATAGAGGATAAGGGGAAGGGCAAGGGATTCGTCACCCGCTCGATTCACCAGCGATGAATCTCTCTCCCGGTTCGGGCTTCGCTCTCCTCTAAAGAGGAACCATGCCCGCTCCGCCCTCACAGGGGATTCCTCATCCCTTGCCCTCTCCCCTTAATAAACATTATACTTCACGCGTATCATGGTTTTGGAAATGCTTCCAATGTCATAAAGGAGGTTCTCTTTTTTTTAAGGATATCGTATAATTAGAGTCGGGAAAAATGGGGATTTTGTTGATAAAGGTATGATTTGTGAAAATTTTATGAGATGGTACCATCTTGCCCGGGCAGATTCCCCAGGTTATTTTGAAAACGAATTTGGGATGAGTGACCAAATCTATAGAAAAGTCCTGGCGGAAGCTCTGTCAAAAGGCGGGGATTTTGCCGATCTTTTCTTTGAGCACTCCATAAGCAACTGGGTCATACTTGAAGATGGAAAGGTCAACAGAGCCTACAGTGATGTGTCTTTGGGTGTGGGAATCAGAACCGTCAAAGGGGATCAGGTAGGGTATGGATTCACTCAAGACCTGACTGAAAAGTCAATGCTCAAAGCAGCCGCTACCTCTGCCACCATTGCAAGTGGCGAGGGAAAGGCTTTTTCAGGAAAATTCGTGGATCTAAAAACAGAAAATTACTATCCTCTCAAATCTTTACTGACTTCAGTTCCCCTTGAATCAAAGCTTCCTCTTGTCCAGTCAGTGAATGATAAAGCTTTTGCGCTCTCTCCATTAGTGGTCAAGGTCAATGCTTCTTTTTATGACCAGCAGAAGCGAATCCTGGTGGTGACCAGCGAAGGAATCAAAGCTGAGGACCTTCAGCCACGTAACTACTTAAACGCAAGTGTGACTGCTGAGAAGAACGGAAAGCGAGAAAGAGCTGGATGGAATCTGGGAGGACGAAAGGATTTTTCTTATTATTCGGAATCCGTGGTGAATGAAGTGGCCAAAGAAGCCGTAGAGCGGACTGTTGTTCTCTTTGACGCGGTCCAGCCTCCTGCAGGAGAGATTCCTGTTGTGCTCGGACCAGGAGTCACTGGAGTCCTGCTTCATGAGGCTATCGGTCACGGCATGGAAGCAGATTTTAACCGAAAGAAAGAATCAACCTACTGCACCATGATGGGAAAAAGAGTGGCTGAACCCATGGTGACCATTGTTGATGACGGAACGGTTCCTCATCTACCCGGTTCCATCAATTTTGACGATGAAGCCACTCCGGGTCAAAAAACAGTGCTGGTGGATAAGGGAATTCTGTCAAGCTACATGCATGATAAAATTTCAGCTCGCTTTTATAAAGTCAAACCCACGGGCAATGGTCGGCGTCAGAGCTATCAGCACTATGTTCAGCCCCGCATGAGAAATACCTATATGCTGGCGGGACCTTCTTCTCCGGAGGAGGTGATCAGAGAAGCGGGAAAAGGGATCTATGTTAGGGATGTGAGCAACGGGCAGGTAAAAATAGGAGAAGGTGATTTCGCCTTTTATGTATCCCAAGGTCGATTGATTGAAAACGGGAAATGCACAGCTCCGATCAAGGATATTAACATTATGGGAAACGGACCCAAAATGTTAAGAAACATAACCATGGTCGCGAGTGATTTTGAAATGGCAAAAGGAGGGGGAGGAGCCTGTGGTAAAGGAGGGCAGGCTGTGCCTGCGGGTTTTGGCCAGCCGACCTGTCTTGTAAAATCGCTGACTGTGGGCGGCGTGAGAGGTTGAAAGGAGAAAACAAATGAACAAGGAACTCTATGATTTAGCAGATTGGTCCATCAAAACAGCAAAATCTTCGGGTGCTGATGACTGTCGAGTCCAAATCAGCAATCAGCGCCTGGTTGAAATAAGCTACAGAAACAGAAAACCTGAAAATATAAAAGAAGCTTCCACGCGAGGACTCAGCATTGAAGTCTATGTCAACGGAAGATATTCAGCTCAAAGCACCTCAGATCTGCGCAAGACAGCCGTAAAAGACTTTATCTCCAATGCAGTCTCTGCCACAAAGCTTCTTGCTGAAGACCCATACAGAACCCTTCCAGATCCAAAGTATTATAAAGGAAGAGAAGATAAAGATTTACGGTTGGTTGATCCTGAATATAAAAATTTCAGCCCCGAAGATAGACACAAGATGGTTCAAGATATTGAGGAATCCTGCCTTGAAAAAGGCGGAGATAAAGTCATTTCTGTTACTGCAGAAGAACAGGACAGTTATGTGGAAGAAGTCCTTTTGGCTAGCAATGGTTTTGAAGGATACAGCGAGGCGACTATCTATGTGGCAGTGGCTTCTATGACCGCTAAAGATGAAGGAGATCGTCGCCCTAGTGATTACAGCTTTGTTGTTTGTACCAATAGAAAAGAAATGCCAAAGCCGGAGCAGGTGGGAAAAGAAGCTGCTGAGTGCACCCTTAACTTACTGGGAGCCAGAAAAATCAAGACAGAAAAATTTCCGGTTGTGCTGGAAAACAGACAAGTCTCTCGATTGCTCGGAGGATTCCTCGCTGCTATGCATGGAAGCAGCATCCAGCAGAAAAGGTCATTTCTTGCAGATAAAAAAGAAAAGAATGTGGGCAGCCAACACTTCACCATCATAGATGATCCTTTTATTAAGGGAGGCCTGGGGAGCCGGCTCTTTGATGGAGATGGATTTGCTGCTAAAAAAAGGACGATGGTTGATGCGGGTGATTTAAAAGAATTCTATATCGACTGGTACTACAGCCGGAAATTGGGTTGGGAACCCACCACTGGAGCTCCATCCAACCTTATAATCCCCCCAGGGAAACGCTCTGTTCAAGAAATAATGAAGGACTTGAATAGAGGAATCTTCATCACTGGATTTATCGGCGGGAACTCAAATCCAACCACTGGCGATGCTTCCATGGGGATCATAGGTCAGTTATTCGAAAATGGTCAACCGGTTCAGGCTGTATCTGAAATGAATATTGCTGGGAACCATCTTCAATTCTGGCAGAGGTTGATTGAAACAGCTGATGATCCTTGGATTTATTCCTCTCGACGCACCCCCAGTCTTGTTTTTGAAGACATGGTGGTTTCCGGACTTTAGATTCCCAAAAAACTCTTCACTTTAAGAATTATACAAGCATAAAAATTCTTGAACAAAAAAAGGGAAAAGTGTATTCTCTTTTAGAAAATGAAAGAGTATGACCTTACAAAGCTCAATATGCAGTTCAGGTACGCAAGGTGCGAAGACATACTTGGCTGGGTTATTGAAAATATTTATCCAGATGCAGCGATGACATCTTCCTTCCAAGCATCGGGGGTAGTATTGATAGACATGATAAAGAAAATCCAACCTGATTTTCCTATTTATTTTATAGATACGGGTTATCATTTTCCTGAAACTTTGGAGTTTAGGGACAGGTTGATCCATGAATGGAATTTGAATGTAAAGACCGTCAGGTCCGCCAAAAAGAAAAATGATCCCCAGAATCAAAACAAAGGACCTCTTTATAAAAACAATCCGGATTTATGCTGCCGGTTGAATAAAGTGGAGCCTTTAAAAAAACTGAAAAAGAAATTAAAGATTTCAGCCTGGTTGTCTGCAGTGAGGAAGGATCAGAATTCCAACAGATTATCCTTTGATATGTTTATGCGCGACAAAAAAGGATACATTCGGATTCATCCATTGATTCATTGGAGCCGACATAAAATATGGCAGTATATATATGCCAAAAAGCTGCCTTTTCATCCGCTTTATGACAGGGGATATACTTCTATCGGTTGTTTCCCTCCTGAATGCACAAAAAGAAATATATTAGAAGATAGACCCAGGAGCGGTCGGTGGCCGGGTATTGATAAAACAGAGTGCGGTCTTCATCTTGATCTAGTGAGAGAAGAAGAGGAGGCCTGGGTTCAGCAAATCAAACTAAAGGAGAAGAAAAATGAGTGAAAAGAAAAAAAAGTTTTACCTCAAATGCAATAGTTGCGGACAGGAAATAGAAACCTTTGGCATATGGTTTAAAAACAGACAAAGATGTCCTTCCTGCGGGGATAACAAAGCTGATGTGGTTTATATAGATGGAATGACAGGCATCGAGGACCTGCTCCACGATAAAGACACTCATTATTCAGGTTTATGGAGATACTTTGATTATCTGCCTCTTAATAAAAAAGATAATATAGTCAGTTGCGGAGAAGGAATTGTGCCCATTGACAGATGGCGTTTTTTAGAAAAGTTTGCAGAAGAAAAACATGGGATTAAATGTAAAGTATTTGCCCATAGACATGATGATAATTTTGCCACCGGCACTTTTAAAGACTTAGCGGGTTCTATGATAGCCAGTGTTTTGAAAGAAAACAATATTAAGACTTATGTGACAGCTTCGACAGGGAATGTGGGAGTAGCTTATGCTCGTTACCTGGCAGCAGCAGATATTACTTTATATGCTTTTATTCCTAATAATGCTTCTCATGCTCAGGAAGCAGAGATAGGATGTTTTGGACAAAAGGTTTTTAGGGTAAATGGTGATTATCAAGCGGCCAAAGAGATGGCTCTTGAATTTTCCAAGAGAGAAGGAATACTCCTGGCTGCTGGGAATTTTGATCCGATGCGCATTGAGTCGAAAAAAACTATGGTCTATGAGTGGTTGAGGCTGATGTTGGATTTTCCTACTGTTTATATCCAGGCCTTAAGTGGGGGAACAGGACCTCTGGGGATTGCCAAAGCATGCAAAGAACTTGAGGGCATGGGATTTTTTAAAAAAATGCCCCGGTTTATTCTCACTCAGACCGATAAATGCTCTCCTATGGCAGATGCTTGGGCTGAAGCTAAGAAAAAGGGATTTCCTGATGGATGGGAAAAAACCTATCCAATTTACCATGATCCCGAGACCATAATCCCCACATTGGCTACAGGTTATCCCAAAACTTATCCTTATGTGAGCAAATTAGTTCGTGAGAGTGGTGGAGAGATCAATGATTTTCCTGAAGTGGACACCATTCCAGTGACCCGTTTAGTGGCTTATGAGTCAGCGGTAAGAATAGGGCCGGCAGCAGCCATTGCTGTAGGGGGCTTTTTTAAGTCTTTGGCTGATGGTCTGCTGAAAGACGGCGATGTTGTTATCATCAATATTGGTGAAGGAATAAGAAGAGCTCCTGGATTCATGGCAAAGCTGATTTACAGCACTTCTCAAGTTGATACCATTGATGACTGCGAGGTTATCAACAGGGAGGATTACAGAAAAGAGCTTTGGGAAGATATCATTAAATAAATTCGAACAACCTGAATAATTCAGGCTAATATCTGTTAATAAGGGTGATGACTGAAAGACAATGATATCTGGTTACTGAACTTCTATCAATGCAAGTCGTCCTTTCCATAATAAGAATGCCTGAAGGGTAGTCATCCCATCTGTACAAATAAATGTCATTCCGGGAACCTGTGATCGAAGCAAGTTCTTTATTGCCTGATTTGAGTTTTGGCAGGCCCAATTCACCAAGGACTTTGTTTAAAGAGGAAGGGT
>JAWLEN010000186.1:0-3002 GCA_041686095.1 Candidatus Aminicenantota bacterium | reverse complement strand
CTTACATTTGCCAAACTTGACCATCATAGAGAGATAAGAAAAGGGGCTCCTGAAGTGGTATTGGGGTTAGGAAAAAGCAAGGACCAGATAAAAAGAATTTCCAAGGAAATAATAAAAAAAGGAAGCAGCCTTATGGTCACCAAAGTGGGCCCAGAGACATATGAAAGCATTAAAAGCGACATTCCAGATGTAATGTACAATGAATCAGCCCGTCTTATTTATTTAAAAGCCAAGGACCATTCTCCGGGAAAAGGGAAGATCGCCATTATCACAGCAGGAACATCAGATATACCTGTTGCTGAGGAGGCTGATGTTACTTGTGAGGTTCTGGGAAATGAGACCTATAAAATATATGATGTGGGAGTGGCTGGCATTCATCGTCTTTTTGGTGAGTATCATAAGATAAAGGATGCTCAAGTGATCATTGTGGTGGCTGGAATGGAAGGCGCATTGCCCAGTGTGATAGCTGGAATGACCAATATACCGATCATAGCGGTTCCTACCAGCATAGGTTATGGAGCGCATTTAAAAGGGATCGCTGCCCTTCTGGCTATGTTGAATTCATGTCCAGGGGGAGTGGCTGTGGTGAATATAGACAATGGATTTGGCGCCGCATATATGGCAAGCTTAATAAACCACCTACCTTGATCCTGTGTACTTGTAAAATAAGAATTCATAAGATAAAATAGTTAACCAAAGTCAGATTTAAATTTCAAATTGGAGTCAAAAATTGGATACAGAGAAAAAGAAAACTTCTATGAATGATTACCAAAAAGCATTGTCATCCTTTAATAAGGCAATGAAATATTTTCACAAAGGTGATTTTGACAAAGCAGAGCCGTCCCTTAAAGATTTCATAAAAAGCCACAGTGAAGAGAAAGAACTTTTAGACCGAGCAAAACTCTATTTAGACATTATTCAAGCCAGAGGGGAGCAGGAATCTATTTCCCTTAAATCCTTTGATGATTATTATCAACACGGCATTTTTCGTTTGAATCAGGGGCGATATGAAGAAGCCATAGACCTGTTCAAAAAAGCAAACAAGAAAAAGGCAAAACAAGCCAAAGTATATTATGCCATAGCCAATGCTTATTGTCTTATGGATGAAAAGGACAAATGCATAGCGAATTTAAGAAAAGCAATGGAACTGGATGAGTTTTATGGAATACTTGCTCAAAATGAAACCGATTTTGATGTGTATAGAGAAGATGAGGAATTTAACAGCATTTTTGAATAGAGAAGATGGAATCCCTCTGTATATTAGTCTTAGCCGCTGGCAAAGGCACTCGATTTAAATCCAATCTCATCAAAGTTCTTCACCCATTGATGGGAAAATCTATGCTGGGCTGGGTATTAGAGTCTGTTTCTGGATTGGATCCAGAAAAGGTCGGCATTGTGGTAGGCTTTCAAAAGCAGGATGTCAAAAAAGAAATAGACCTCCCAAAAGTGGAATTCATTCATCAGAAAAAGCAGTTGGGAACCGCTCATGCGGTAAGGTCAGCAGAAAATTTTATAAAAACCCATTCGGATAAAGATATCCTTATTATGAACGGTGATCTTCCCCTTATAAGAACTGAGACTTTAAAGCCATTAGTGGAAAAACACAGAAAAGAGAAAAATGAATTGACTTTTATGTCAGCTGAAATGGATAATCCCACAGGATTTGGAAGACTTGTTTACGGGGAAAAAGGAAAAATCACTATTGTTGAAGAAAAAGAAGCCACTGAAAAGGAAAAAAAGATTAAAGAAGCCAATGTGGGGATTTATGTTTTTAATGCCAAAGCGCTGCTCAAAGTCCTTCCAAAGATTTCAAATAAAAATAAAAAGGGTGAGTATTACTTAACAGATACCGTGGAGATTCTCTCTGGGGAAGGGGGTCAAGTCAGAGTCTACAGAACAGAGAAGGTAGGAGAAGTAGTGGGAGTGAATGATAGATTTGAAATGGCTTTGGCATCCAAAGAACTTTGTTTGAGAAAAATAAAAACTCTAGCAGCCGAGGGGGTCACTTTTTATGACCCTGATTCAACATGGATTGATGCTGAAGTAAAGATAGGGCACGATACAGTGATTTATCCCTCTGTAGTGATTGAAGGAGGAACAGAGATTGGAAAAGAATGTGTGATTCATCCTTCTGTTCACATCGTCAATTCACAAATAAGGGATGGAGTTAAAATATTAAATTCAACTCTAATCGAAGACAGCTTGATTGAAGACCAGGTCAAGGTGGGGCCTTTGGCTCACCTAAGGCCTGAGACCACTCTCAAAAAGGGCTCAAAAATAGGAAATTTTGTGGAGATGAAAAAAACAGTATTCGGAGAAGGATCTAAAGCAGGGCATCTCACTTATTTGGGAGATTCCATAGTGGGAAAAGAAGTGAATATAGGTGCCGGAACCATCACCTGCAATTATGACGGCAAGAAAAAACATAAAACCATCATCGAAGACGGGGTTTTCATAGGGTCTGGGGTTGAATTGGTCGCTCCGGTCAAAGTTGGGAAAAATGCTTATATTGGGGCTGGTTCCACTATCACCAAAGATGTTTCCCCTTATTCTTTGGCTGTGGAAAGGAGCTCTCAAAAACAGAGAAAAGACTGGGTTAAGAATAGAAGAAAAAAATAATGTGCGGGATTATCGGATATATAGGTGAAAAAGATCCAACTTCTGTGATTTTAGAAGGACTTAAAAAGCTGGAATACAGAGGTTATGATTCAGCAGGGGTCGCTATTGTCAAAGGAGATCATATCATAAGAAGACGGGTAAAAGGGAAAATAAGTGTTTTAGAAAAAGAGCTTAAATCTTCTCCGGTGAAAGGAGAATATGGGATTGGTCACACCCGATGGGCCACTCATGGAAGGCCTTCTGAGGAAAATGCCCACCCTCATCAGGACTGCGAAGGGAAGATTGTGGTGGTCCACAATGGAATCATTGAAAATTATCTCAAGCTTAAAGAAGGACTTATGGATCAAGGGCATAAATTCAAAACAGAGACCGATACAGAAATC
>JAWLEN010000185.1:0-3023 GCA_041686095.1 Candidatus Aminicenantota bacterium | reverse complement strand
AAGGCATCAAAGCAGCGCTGATCAAAGGAGCCCGGTTAGTCCATACAATATACCATGATATTGGGGAAAGGTATTTTATTGATGTGGACTTTTTGGTTCATCCGAGTGACCGGGATAAGATTCAAAAAATACTCAGGGACCTGGGATTTGTTCAAGCTTCCAGTGAACATATCCATCATGAACTGAGAGAGCGTGAGAAAAAGTACTGGACCTATCGGCCTGTTTTCCGTAAAGGAAAGCTTGAGCTGGAGCTTCATTATCATTTTCCCGGACTCCACATGCCTTTTTCAATGAGCCGGGACCTTTGGAAAAACGTACAAAAAATTGATATTGAAGGCTCTCCGGCTCAAATCCTTTCTCCTGAATACGAACTCTGTCTTCTCTGTCTTCATTCCCAGCAGCATTCCTACACTCGATTGGACTGGTTTACAGATATGGCTGAGACGTCCGGAGAAGATGAACTGGATTGGAACAAGGTGATAAAGATATGCCGGAAGGAGAGCATCAGTGCTTCAGTTTATTACGGATTGTATTTGGTCAATCAACTGTGGCCCGGCACTATTTCTGAGAGCATCCTGAGGCGGTTTCATGTCTCTTTTTTGGAAAAAAAGCTGCTTGGGTTTTTCTGGCCTGTGGATCTAGTGAAGTCAAGAGAACAGAAGCTTGTTTTTCCCATGCACGCCCCTACTTTTTTTTCAATTCTTTCCCGCAAAAGACCGGGCCCCTTTATAAGGGCTCTGTATGATTTTTTCTTTCCTCCCCGTTCCTGGGTATCTTTTTACTATGGAATTTCTCCAAATTCCTATAAAATGGTTGTTCATTATTTATGGCGTTTATGGAGACCGTTTTATCTTTTGTTTCATAGTTTAGTCAAAACAGGTTGATTGAAATGAAGACTAAATTTTCAATGTTGTTCAAGCGATACTTGCATTTCATTAGGGTCAAAAGTATGCTATTTTTAGTTGTTAGTTGTTTGCTGTTGAATGTAATTTTCAATCAAGTCAGTTATTCTCAAAGTGATTACTCTCTGGAGGAAGCCTTGAAGGTGCTGGAGCTTATTGAAAAAGTTGATTCGGAAAGGGAAAAGGACTATTCGGGTCCGCTGCGGGAAGTGATGGTTACTGAAAGCGAGCTCAATTCCTATTTAGCCTTTCGGATTGAACATGAAGAAGATGTGATGAAAGAGCTGAAATTAAAACTATTTGATGAAAACAGAATCGAGGGAAAGGTTCTGCTTCGATTTAAGGGGCAAAATCTTCCCCTGCTGCTCAATCCTCGTATGGTTTTTTATTTTAATGGAGTTCTTAAAGTCAAACAGGGGACTGCGCGGTTAGTGATCCGAGAACTTTTTCTCAATAAAGAACCAGTAGAACCTTTTTTATTGGATACAGTGATCTATTTGTCATCCAAATTCTTGGGGACTGAGAACTCCGGTTTGAATGAATGGTATGAACTTCCTTACGGAATCAAAGATGTGCGAATAAAACAAGGCCAAGCCTATTTTTATTATTAAAAACAGTGCCGTCATACCCGTTCACCAATTTTTTCTTCTTTTTCACTACGAATGCCTTGCAACGAAGCAGATGCTGTGAGATAAGCTTGCCTGAAAGGTAAAAAACGCCGATAATAAGAAAAAAAATACAGAAAAATGACTATTAGGGTAATAAGCGGAAAATACAAAGGAAAGCGCCTCAAACTGGTGCGGGATAAAAAGGTCAGGCCTCTGCCTCATAAACTTAAGGAGACCTTTTTTAATATCATCCAGTTTGAGATCCCGGGAATCTCTATCCTGGACGGATTCGCCGGTACCGGCTCCATGGGAATCGAAGCCTTAAGCCGGGGAGCCAAACATGTCACTTTCATTGATGACTTTTATCCTGCCATCAAAGCCATAAAGACAAACATCCGGAGATGCAGCGCTGAGGATTCGACCCGGGTCATTCATAAAGAATTCAACCGGGCGATCATTAGGCTGTCAAAAGAGGAAAAGGTTTTTGATTTGATTTTTCTGGATCCTCCTTATGCTCTGGCTGAGGAAAGGGACCCGCTCAAAGTGGTTTATAAGAGAGAAGTGCTGAGCCGAGGAGGGATCCTTGTTTTTAGGCATCATTTTAAAACCAAATTTGAGTCAAAATATTTTGAATTAAAGAGAAAAACAAGAGTGGCTGATGACGTATTGGAGTTTTATGGTTATAATGAAAAGCAGAGAGAAAAAGCAGAGAATAAAGCATGAAAAGTATCTTCAAAGATAAGAAAAATAAAAAAACTTTCATTACTCCTCTTTTTGAAAAAGAGGAGGTTCTTCAGGATATGTCAGGAGTTAAAGGCACTTCTTTGTTTTTGGGAAAATACACAATGAGAGAAGCCGGAGCTGTACTGAGAAAAAGAAATTTATACAAAGAAGCCAAGAAAAGAAATTTATGGCCCATAGATTTTGAACTGGATTCCTCTCAATATCCTCCTCTGCAGAGATTGATCATTTATTATAAGGAAAAGGATCCGGGCCATATTATTGTGGACCTTAAAATCAGAGAGGGGTTTTTTAAGACAAAAAAAGACTTTCCCCTGGAAATAAAGAAGTCTAAATTTTTAGTTTTGGAATGGCTGACTCTTCAGAATCCTCGGGTTAATTTTGATACCCATAAAACGCCACTCCCAGGACAAGACCACCCTGGTCTGGGTTTTGGGAAAAAGATCGTTGATCTGTTCTATTACTTAGCCAGGTTGAATAAAGATAAAGGAGTTATTGCTTATCCTGCCTATTTTCATAACGCTCTTCTTTTTTCAAGATATTTTGAGTTTATTTCTCCTCAAAAAAAAGCAGAAGTGGAAGTGATCAGAAAGACTTTTAATAAAATGACTTTTAAGGAGCTGGCATGGATCGTTCATCTGGAGTGTTTGAGGGACAGGAAAGGGAAAGTCTATAAATGGGAAGCTGAGGAGATGCTTCTTCCCATTGAGAAAAATCTGGAACGCTATTTTGATTCAAAAAAATATAAAAACCAGGTCAAAGAAGCCAAAAA
>JAWLEN010000004.1:0-51290 GCA_041686095.1 Candidatus Aminicenantota bacterium | reverse complement strand
AAGAAGTTTAAGATGGGAAGGCTCAAGCTGATTGTGGGGATATCAACCCTGATTCTTGGAATGTTGACTCTGGGAAAATTATTTTTTTAAGAAGAGAACAAAGGGTCTTATTAAATGATAGTGTAGACCAGTAAAGGAATGACAGCACTCATCCCCAGACTGACTACCACTTCCCATATGGTATGACCTACCTTTTCCTCCAATGGAGGAATGTCTTTTCTCTCTTGGATCAGTTTGTTTATGGCTCTGGACTGTTTTTCAATGATGGTGCGTACATTGACTGCATCATAGATAACCAGAATAGTCATAACCACACCGATAAAAAAATAAGGAGAAAAACCAGTCTCCAAGAGAAGAGCCATGGTTAACGATCCTGATAAGGCAGTGTGTCCTGAAGGCATCCCTCCATTCATCACCAGCATTTCTTTATTCAGTCGGCCTTCTTTTATCAGGATGAATATGATTTTAAGTATATAGGCAAAGCTCCATGTGACGATGATGCTCAGGACAAATTTTTTCATACTCTACCCCCTTTTTTTAAGCTCAATAAATGCCTCCGCTTCCGGAAATCAAGTCAAGTTTGAGCTGATTTTCTTCTGAGCGGGATTCCCCCACACTTGTGACATAAATGGCTGGTTTATCCATCACAGGGCATTTATTCTCACAAATCCCGCACCCAATACAAAGATCAATATCTATAACCGGAGCCAGGGGAGTTTTTATCTCTCCTTCCGGGGTTTTCACCTCTGCTTTTATGAGCTTGATGGCTTTAGGGGAGACCGGACAGTGTTCTTCACACACAATGCAGGGGTCACCAAATTTCCAGGGGATGCATCGGTTTTTGTTTATCCAGGAAGTTCCGATTTTGACCTGAGTTTTCTCCGGCACAGTCAGCTCTTTTATGGCACCTGTGGGGCAGACTTGAGTGCATAGAGAGCAGTAGTACTCGCAGTACCCGATTTTAGGGACCAGCATAGGTGTCCATAGACCTTCTGGACCAGCTTCTTTAAGAACAGGCTGGAGAGCATTAGTGGGACAGACTTTCATGCATTCTCCGCATTTCACACATTTTTCGAGAAACTGCTTTTCCGGGAGGGCGCCCGGTGGACGGATCAATTTCTCAGAAGCTCTCTTTGATTCAGGAGATAATCGGAAAAAAGGAGCCAGCACAGCCCCGGTAATGGAAGTCAGAAGAAGTTTTCTTCGGGAAAGATTCACTGTTTCTATTTTTTCCAGATTGGTTTTAAGCGGGAATCGGATGGCATTGGTAGGGCATATAGAGGAACAGGTGAAACAGTAGATGCATTCAGAACTTTTCCATTCATCATCAGGAAAAGGATTGGCCTGTGTTTCACAGTGAAGGTTGCAGAGATTGCATTCAATGCATTTTTTGGAATCAATTTCAAGCTGCAGGACATTCCATCTTGAGAAAAGACCTAGTAATGCGCCCAAAGGACACAAGTATCGGCACCAGAATCTTTCCCGGTGAATATTCAGGAGCACAATCACCAAAAATAAAAAGCCTATAAAAAACACTTGGGTGAAGATGGAGTTTATATCAAGGGTGGTCAAAAACTGGGCAATGGGATCAGCGATGGAATAAAACTCAGCTTGATAAAGAAGACCGAGCACATTTGAAAAGGTATGATTCAATACAGGAAACACCCCTACGGCAAAGGAACGGTAAAGCAGGGAAAGCGGATCCAAGATTCCCACCAGGTTTAAAGAGAAAATAGTGCCTACCAGGATGAAAATTAAAATATAGTATTTTAATGTGGGAAGCTTGTTTTTAATTAACTTTGGCTTCAAGAGTTTGCTTTTTTTAAAGATAAAAGAAAAGAATTGGTGGATGGAGCCCAAGGGACACACCCATGCGCACACAAATCGTCCAAACACAAAGGTCAAGACAATGGTTATGGTAGCAAACACAAAGGATAAAAACACAGCCCTGGCGGCGATCAGAGTGGTCAAGGCCAGCAGAGGATCAAAATGAAAAAAGATTTCCACGTTTCCTATATAGTCTTTCCCGGGGAAATGAGTCCCCAGTAAAAGATAGAAAAACAGAGCAAAGAATAATGTTTGGCTGAGGATCCTA
Organism: Candidatus Aminicenantota bacterium; assembly: GCA_041686095.1. Lineage (GTDB taxonomy): Bacteria > Acidobacteriota > Aminicenantia > Aminicenantales > Aminicenantaceae > WJMT01. The sequence goes on along the minus strand of JAWLEN010000004.1, from coordinate 49,195 downwards.
AGTATTTGTACAGCTCTGTATTTTTTAGATCTTTCTTTTTTCAATGGTTAGTTTCTCTAGGTCAATTTCTCCAAGACCTCTTTCATTTGCTATCTTGAGAAACATAAGTTCCCCTGGATTCATATCCATAAAATGGGCTCCTATACTATCTACGGCTACATAATCCACTCCTGCCGCAACTGTTTTATGGAGCTTCACATCTGAGAGCCTTCCCCCTTGAGGTCCGTTTCTGTGAAGGATTCGGTATGAATCCATAAATGACAGAGTTGGTTTAAAAAAAGCAGCCAGGTCCACCATAGCATAGTCGAGGCTTTGATGGAGCTGGTTTCGATTTCCTCCCAAAGCGCCCAACCAGTTTTTCATACCTAAAGTCAGCCGGGACAGACTGTGATGTTTGGTAATGGGAACATTGATGAGTTTATCTGTTTCTAAGAAATCTCTGAACACCTCCCATTCTTTGAGCTTTTGTCCATTGATGGGAACTTTTTTCAGTTTATGCTCATTGGGGTAAGGGACGTCTGCTCCTGCTTCCTTAGCCGCTTCGGCAATACCCGAGCGGACATAGGTTCTTCTTGCTGGATTGATGGTATTATCCATGACCTTAACTTTTTTGGCTCCTGCTTCAAAACAGAGCTCGACCAGAGTTTTAACCACTTGAGGATTTGTGCAAGCAGCCTGCTCAGGAGTTCTGTCCCATCCTATGTTGGGCTTTATCAAAACTTCATCTCCTTTTGAAATAAAACGGTTCATCCCACCTAAAACCGATAAAGCCTCTCTAGTGATTTCAGATGGAGATTCTCCCTGGACTACTGCCAGATCAGGGTATTTTTTTTCCTGTGCTAAAATGTTTGGTTTAATGTTTAAAACAATACTTCCCACAGCAATATTTTTTAAAAAATCTCTTCTCTTCATTTTTTTATCCTTTTCCTAAAGAATGGATATACTGAATAAGGCCTTGGTATATCCCTTCAGCTATTTTTTGACGGTATTCAGCAGTCCTGAGTAGGGCCTCTTCTCTTGAATTGGATAGATGCAGTGTTTCGACCAGTACAGAGGGCATTTCTCCTCCGATCAAGACCCAGAAAGGCCCTCCTTTAACCCCTAAATCCTGGGTGTATTTATAGGATTTTTTTAAATTAGATGTCAGGCATTGCTGAATATTTTCAGCCAGCTCCTTTGATTCTTTTATTTTGCTGTTCTGTGCGATTTTTGTGATGATTTCTTTCATGTCGCCGATATTTTTGGTGGAAGTGGCGTTTTCCCTTGCCGCAATGGCGTTAACAGAAGGATCCGTACTGAAGTTAAGAAAAAATGTGGCTGTGCCGCAGTAGTTTTTTCTGGGATTCGCATTAGCGTGGATGGAGACAAAAAGATCTGCTTTCTTTTGATTGGCAATGACAGGCCTGTTTTCGACAGGCACAAATATATCTGTCTCCCTTGTCATTATGACTTCCAGGCCCTGCTTGGCGCTGAGTAGATTTTTGAGTCGGGTTGCTATGTCTAAAACAATATTTTTTTCCTGAGTGTTTTGGCTTCCTATGCATCCGGGATCTTTTCCCCCATGACCAGGATCAATGACGATCCGTTTTATGCCAAGACCTAACTGCCTGGCCATAGAGTATCCCGAATCAGTGGGTTTTGGTGTGGAAGAATTTTTTACAGGGTAGATGTCAATAATGATTCGAAAGGGATCTGGAAGATGCCAGACCCGATATTGATCTATTTTTGAGAATTCCAGATCAACAGCGGTTCTGACAGTGGTGTGGTTTTTTTGAGCGATTCTAATTTCGTGAATGTATTCATTGTTAAGATTGACTGTTTTAGTGTGGAGGATGGGATTGAGTTTAGCCTGGAATACATCAACGAACACTCTGTCAGGAGATTTGAGTTCGTCAAAAAAATATTCTCTTAATTCTCCCACATCGATGACTATCCTGGTAAAAGAAGGATGAGTATGGTAGCGGAGGTTGTATATTTCAATCCGGTTATCTTCAGGAGATTGGGAAAAAAGTTGAGTGAAAATACCTAAGGTTAAGAAAATGGCTGTTAATATCTTGCTTTTCATTTTTCTTAAATTATATAATATCTATAAAATTAGTCAATTTATTCCTATTTCTATGAGAATCATGCACCGAATTTCACCATTTTACCTGCGTGAGCCAGCATGAGCGGCATGGCATACAATGAAGGGAAGCGGCCCAGATATCCCTGGCTGCATTCTTTTTCAGTGAATTTTTCAACTTTATCTACTTGGGCTGTCTGTGAATAGATGAGAAATGGATTGGGATGCCATGAATGTGATTTCAAAACGCAGGGAGTGGAATGATCAGAGGTCACCACAAGAACTTCGGGTTTTAGATCAAGGATAACAGGGATGAAAGAGTCTGTTTTTTCGATGATTTCTTTTTTTGCTTCGAAATTTCCATCTTCCCCATAAGAGTCGGTCTTTTTAACATGGACATAGAAAAAATTATACTCAGAGTATGATTTTTTCAGAGTAACAAACAGATCGTCCATTTCAGAACCAACCTCTAATACATCCATTCCCACTAATTTAGCTAAGCCTCTGTACATGGGATAGTTGGCAATAGCCGCGGTTTTCAACTTAAAGAGAGCTTTCATACTGGGAATGGAAGGAAATTTTGAGAATCCCCGCAGCAGTATGGTGTTGGCTTTATCTTCGTCACTGAGAACATTTGTGACTTTATCCATGATTTTATTGACTATTTGTGCCGTATTTTTGGCTTCTGATGAGAGTGGTTTAGGATATACTTTAGGTTTATTTTCTCTCTGAGGGTCAGCATCGGACAATTGATCGGAAAGACCTTCAGCGGTGAATTTGACCACAAAGCGGTGTTCTTTTCCCGTGTAAAAGGAAATTTTTGTGTTTTCAACTTCTTGGACAGATTTATTCAGTTTTTGACAGAGAGAACGATTTTTTTCTGTTGAGATCCTCCCTGCTCTTCTATCTACAATCTTGCCCTGCTTTAGAGTAGCGAAATTACCTCTTGCCACCAGGTCATTCTTTTTGACTTCCACGTCAATCCCTAAGGCTTCGAGTATTCCTCTTCCTAGGATATATTTTGTGGGATCATATCCAAAAATTGACAGATGTGCAGGTCCACTCCCTGGGGTGACTCCTCTAAAAACCGGATCCGTGAGTCCACAGCAGCCTGATTTTGCAAGATGATCGAGGTTTGGTGTTGAAGCTGCTTCAAGGGCTGTGGCCCCATTGACAGGCAGATCCCCCAGTCCGTCCATGATCAAAAGAACGATTTTTGAATCAGTCTCCATGCATAATTCTTTGATTAATTCTTCTCTATCCATAATAAATCAACTATAAAAAATTTAAGTAACTAAGTCAATCAACCTGGACTATTCATAAAAAAATGGCGATGTTTTCATTATTAATTTACAACCAAAATCGAGTCTGATAAAATCAGGTCATGAAGAAAGTCGTCATCCTTGATTTTGGTTCACAGTACACTCAACTCATTGCCAGAAAGATAAGAGAGCTAGGCGTTTTTTCAGAGATTTATCCTTTTTTTGCAGAACTTTCAGAGATAAAAAAAGAAGATCCTGGAGCGGTTATTCTTTCAGGAGGACCTCAGAGTGTTTATGATAGGAATGCCCCTAAATCATCCTTTGATATCAAGGAACTAGGAGTTCCTGTATTGGGAATATGCTATGGACTTCAATTCATGTCTGATTCATTGGGGGGTCAGGTCATCCCATCACAAAAAAGAGAATATGGTTTTGCCTCTCTTGAGATAATAAAAGGAGATGGAATCCTGGAAGGGCTGGACAATCAAAGTCAAGTGTGGATGAGTCATGGGGATCAAGTGTTAAAAATTCCTCCAGGATTTACAGTAACCGGTGTGACAGAAAATTGTGATAAAGCGGTGATAGAAAATACCGAGGATAGGCTTTTTGGAGTGCAGTTTCATCCTGAGGTCATTCACACTCATCAAGGTCAAAAAATTCTATCAAACTTTCTTTTTAAAATTTCTGAAATGAAACCAAAATGGAATATGGGATTTTTTATTGATAAAAAAGTACAGGAAATGAGGGAATCAATAGGAAATCAAAAGGTGATATGCGGTCTTAGTGGAGGAGTGGATTCTCTGGTGACATCTCTTCTGGTAAAAAAAGCTGTAGGAAAGAACCTAACGTGCGTGTTTGTTAATAACGGCCTTTTACGAAAGGGTCAGTATAAAAATCTATCTCACAAATTCAGAAAAGAATTTAAGCTTGAAGTCGCAGCTGTGGATGCCACTGATATATTTTTGGAAAAGCTGAAAGGAGTGATTCCACCAGAGGAAAAAAGGAAAATTATCGGCAGGGAATTTATAAAGATATTCGAGGAGGAGGCTGAGAAAATAGGTGGGGCCAAATATCTGGCTCAGGGCACTATTTATCCTGATGTTATTGAGAGCAATCCAGTTACAGGACCTTCCTCCAGTATCAAGTCCCACCACAATGTCGGGGGCCTTCCTGAAAGGCTGTCTTTTAAACTGGTGGAGCCTCTTAAAGAACTTTTTAAGGATGAAGTGAGAAAACTCGGAATTAAGTTAGGAGTTAAAAGAGATTTTATTTATCAGCATCCTTTTCCAGGGCCGGGTTTAGCTGTGCGAATCGTAGGTGAAGTCACAAAAGACCGCTTAAAAACTATCAGGGATGCGGATGCTGTTGTGATCGATGAGGTACGAAAAGCAGGGCTTTATAATGATTTATGGCAGGCATTTGCTGTGCTGCTTCCGGTTAAATCAGTAGGAGTTATGGGGGATAAAAGGACTTATCAACGGGTTGTTGTGGTGAGACTGGTGCAGAGTGTTGATGGTATGACCGCTGGATGGTTTCAGGCAGATCCTTTTTTATTATCCAGAATATCAACCAGAATTGTTAATGAGGTTGAAGGGGTCAATCGAGTTGTGTACGATATAACGTCAAAGCCTCCAGGAACTATTGAATGGGAATAAACAATGGCAGATAAATTCATACATCTTCACAATCATACAGAATACAGTATCCTGGACGGAGCCATGAAGATCGAGTCTCTTCTTAGAAAAGCCAAGGAATTTAAAATGGATGCAGTGGCCATGACTGACCACGGCAATATTTTTGGAGCCGTTCAATTTTTTAATTTAGCCAGAGAAATAGGGATAAAACCTATTCTGGGATGCGAAATGTATGTGGCACCTAAAAGCCGAAAACATAAAAAACCATCCCCTAACGGCCCCAACCATCATCATTTTTTATTATTGGTAAAAAATGAGACTGGCTACAGAAATCTTTGCAAACTCATAACTTTAAGTTATCTGGAAGGATTTTACTACAGACCCAGAATAGACAAAAAGCTTCTTTCCAAACATAAGGAAGGTCTCATTGGCCTTTCAGCATGTTTAAAGGGAGAGATCAATGAGTATTTGGCTCAGGACTTAGATTTGGAAGCGGAACAGGCAGCAAAAGATTATCTGTCTATTTTTGGTGAGGGAAATTTTTTCCTAGAAATACAGGACCATGGTTTGAAAGACCAGAAGAAAATCAACCCTAAAATTATCCGGATGGGAGAAAAAATGAATATCCCGCTGGTGGCAACAAATGATATTCATTATTTAGAAAAAAAAGATGCCGAAAGCCATGATGTTTTGCTTTGCATCCAAACCAATAAGAAAGTTAAAGACAGAGATCGGATCAGGTTTGGTTCAGAGGAGTTTTATTTGAAGTCTCCTGATGAGATGTCTGAGTTGTTCAGCCATGTTCCTGAAGCACTGGAAAATACTCATAGGATAGCTGAACAATGTGACTTCAATTTGGTTTCCAGCGGATATCATTTGCCTAACTTTGAGCCGCCTAAAGGTCTCAGCCTGGATGATTATTTTGAAAAAGTGGTTAAAGAAGGATTTGAGAAAAAGATGGAATTACTTCAGCCCCGAATAGAGAAAGGAGAGCTTTCGAGCAGAGAAGAGTATGAGAAGCGATTGATAAAAGAGATGAAACTGGTCAGGGAAATGGGCTTTGAAGGTTACTTTTTAATTGTATGGGACCTTATTAGAGAAGTTAAATCAAAAAATATTCCTGTAGGGCCGGGAAGGGGTTCTGCAGCAGGAAGCCTGCTGGCTTACTCTTTAGGAATCACAGATTTAGATCCTCTGGAATATGACCTTTTGTTTGAAAGATTTCTAAATCCGGAGAGAATAAGTCTCCCAGATATAGATATAGACTTCTGTGGACGACGGAGAGATGAAGTCATCTCTTACATAAGAAATAGATATGGAAAAGAAAATGTATGCCAGATCATTACTTTCGGCACCATGGCGGCAAGACAAGCAGTCAGGGATGCAGGGAGAGCTTTGGACATTCCCCTATCCAAAGTAGATAAAGTGGCTAAAATGATTCCTCCTTTTGGAGATGATGCCTCTATAGAAGCCGCATCCAAAAAAATACCTCAATTGGAGAAATTAAAAAAAGAAGACCCTGTGGTTTCAGAACTTCTGTCCGTGGCTAAAAATTTTGAAGGACAGATAAGACATCCTTCCATACATGCCGCCGGAATTGTCATTACCCCAAAACCGCTGGTGGAATTTCTGCCATTATACAAATCAGCCAAGGACGAAGTCACCACTCAATTTCCTATGCAGGATATCGAAGCTTTAGGTCTTCTTAAAATGGATATTCTGGGATTAAGGAATTTAACGGTCATTCAAGATACAGTCGATATTGTAAAGAAGGATTTAGGAGAGGAGATTGACATTGAGAACCTTCCTTTGGATGATGAAAAAACTTTTCAGCTTTTCCAAGCTGGGAGTACAGATGGAGTTTTCCAGTTCGAAAGTTCTGGCATGAAAGATCTGTTGAGAAGATACAGACCTGATAATTTTCGTGACCTTATTGCATTAAACGCCTTGCACAGACCTGGTCCTTTACAGAGTGGAATGACCGAGGATTTCATCAAAAATAAGAATTACCCGGAGAATGTTAAGTACGATATCCCTGAACTTGAACCTATACTCAAGGAAACCAAGGGACTTATAGTCTATCAGGAACAAGTGATGAGGATAGCCACGGATATCGCTGGCTTCTCTATGGCTGAGGCAGATCTACTGCGCAAGGCTATGGGGAAGAAAAAGCATTCAGTAATGAGAGACATGAAGAAAAGATTTATGGAAGGCGCAAAAAATAAAGGAGTCAGCAAAGAGAAAGCCAAAGAGATATTTGAAAAGATTAAATTCTTTGCCGGGTATGGCTTTAACAAGTCTCACAGCGCAGCTTATGCCTACCTTGCATATCATACGGCTTATTTGAAGGCACATTATTCTGTTTATTTTATGGCCTCTTTATTGACATCTGAAGCTGAGAAGGGTGATACAGCCAAAGTGGTCAAATATATTGATGAATGTCACAAGATTGGAATTAAAGTTTTGCCTCCTGATATTAACGAGAGTGAATTGACATTTACTGTTAAAGGAAATGATATTCGTTTTGGATTGTCTGCTGTTAAGAATTTAGGAAGTAATCCAGTTAAAGAAATCATAGAGGCAAGGAAAAAAGTTGGAAAGTTTAACTCTCCTTTCGACATTTGCCGCAACATAAGCCCGAAATCTTTTAATAAAAAAGCCATAGAGAGTTTGATAAAGTCAGGGTCCATGGATAATTTTGGTTTAAAAAGATCCCAGCTCTACAGCTTAATAGACAGCATCATCAAATACACTCATGATATATACAAGATTAGATTTTCTGACCAGGAAATGCTTTTTGGGGCGAAACAGCTGGACCCTCCGCCCATTCCTCCTGAAATCAAGAGGATGCCGGAATGGGATAAGGCAGAACTCCTGGCTAATGAGAAATCAGTATTAGGTTTTTACCTCACAGGGCATCCTTTGGCTCGATATGATAGAGGAATAAAGAGTCTCGTTTCACATTTTATCAGCCAGTTGGGTCAGGAAAAGAACACAAATATGGAAGTCAGGCTAGCGGGCATTATTACCTCGGTCAAGCCCTTGAAAACACGAAGAGATGAAAGAATGGCTACTTTTATTCTTGAGGATATGAGCGGCCGATGCGAAGTGGTGGCCTTTCCTGACAGTTATAAAAAGAGTTATGAATATATCCATGAAGATGCTTTGGTTTTTATAAAAGCTCAGTTTATGACCGAGAATGATAACCAGCGTTTAATTTTGTCTTCCATCTATGTTTTATCTGAAGCTATCCAGAACCTTGCTAAACGAATGGTTCTGAGAATTCCTCTTCAGGCTATGGAAGAATCTGTTTTTAAGGACTTGAAGAGTCTTTTAAGAGCTTGCCCAGGGGAATGTCCCTTGTTATTTGAACTTGAAACAAGAAACTCTTATAAGATAGTGGTCAAGTCAGTGGATATCCAGGGAGTCACTCCCTCAGAAGAACTCACAAAAAATTTAGAGTATTTACTGGGGGAGAATTCTGTGGTCATCCAGTATTAAAAAGGCCAGGGAAAAGATATGGATACGGATGTTGAGCTTGTATGATAGGATGTAATCAAAATGGCTTATAAACTGATCATTGCTGATAACAGCCCTGCTGCCTTAGAAACGCTCCGTATGGCTTTTATAGATTCCAGTTATGATGTTTACACTTTTACCAATGGAGAAGAAGTGATCAAAAGTATACCCCATATAGAACCGGACGCGTTTATCCTCGGACTGTCTCTTAAAGAAAAAGGGGGGCTTGAGATCGGCAAGTATATTAGAGAGTCAGAGGATTATAAAGACATCCCCATTGTATTTCTTATCGGAGCCTATAAAGAGCTGGATATGCAGAATTTGTCAAAGATTCCTAATCAAGGGATATTCCGGGAACCTTTTGATTCAGAGGAAGTGGTGCGAAAACTTAAAAGCCTTATACAAGGGGATAATGGATTAGATACCCTTCCTGAGGAGCCGGCTATGGATGAAACAGCAGAGTTGGAAAGGAAATTCCAGAAACGGTTGGATGCTATAGAAAAGAATATGACCGGTAAGATGAGAAACATTGTGAAAAAAGAGATCTATGAAGCGATCAAAGAATTTGAAAAGAGAGTTAAAGCGGCTGTTCTGAGGGAAATTAAGGATTTAGACAGATCCAACAAAAACAAATAACTGTTTTTTTTTTTTGCGGCTTGATTTGTTATAATAAAAAATTCAATTCATGGGTTTTATAAGCGGTTCATGCGCTCAGTCCATGACATTTGATTCCTTAGGGTGATAAAATAGAACTCCTTTGTTATTATAATAAAAAAAATAGGATTTTAAATGAACGACAAAAAAATATTGAAAAAATCGTATGATCCAGATCCAGTCGAAAAGAAGTGGGCGGATTTCTGGATTGACCATCAACTTTTTACTCCGGAGGTCCCTTCTTCAAAAAAGAAGTTTTCTATGGTCTTACCTCCTCCTAATGTGACAGGTTCTCTTCATATGGGGCATGCCTTGTGTTTTACCCTTCCTGATATCATAGCTCGATGGAAAAGGATGCAGGGTTATAATGTGCTGTGGCTGCCCGGAACAGATCATGCCAGTATTGCCGTGCATAATGTTATCGAAAGGAAACTGGATAAAGAAGGCATAAAAAAGGAAGATATAGGTCGTGAAGAATTCTTAAAGATAGCCTGGAATTGGAAGAAAAAATACGGCGGGAAAATTATCCATCAATTAAAGAAATTAGGTTTTTCTTTAGACTGGACTCGAGAAAGATTTACCTTGGATAAAGGATTCTCGAGAGCTATCAATAAAGTATTTGTGGATCTATATAAAGAAAAGCTGATTTATAGAGATTACTATCTTGTCAATAGATGTCCGAAATGCAGCACAGTTCTATCTGATATTGAAATCGAGCATAAGGAGATGCATTCAAAGCTTTATTATATTAAATATCCGGTTAAAGATACTGGCGATTATATAGTGGTGGCCACCACCAGACCGGAGACCATGCTCGGAGATACGGCTTTAGCTGTCCATCCCAAGGACAAGAGATTTAAAAAATATCATGGCCAGAAAGCTGTTCTCCCTTTAGCGCAGAGGGAAATCCTGGTGATTAAAGATAAATCAGTGGACAGAGAATTTGGCACGGGTGCGGTTAAAGTCACTCCGGCTCATGATCCCGCTGATTTTGAGATGGGGAAGCAACACGGTCTGGAGCAGATCATAGTCATAGATGGCGCAGGGCGAATGACTGAGGCTGCCGGTGAAGAATATAAAGGGCTGGATCGGTATGAATGCAGAGAATTGGTCATCTCTCATTTGGAAGAACAGGGACTTATTGAAAAGGCAGAGGATTATGTTCATTCTGTGGGACACTGTTACCGCTGCAAAACAGTCATAGAGCCTCATCTTTCCTGGCAGTGGTTTGTCAAAATAGAGCCTCTGGCAAAACAGGCTATTAAAGTGGTCAAAAAGGGAAAGATCCGGTTTATCCCTGCCAATTGGAGCAAGACCTATTTTGAGTGGATGTACAACATTCATGACTGGTGTATTTCAAGACAATTATGGTGGGGACACAGGATTCCGGCTTGGTACTGTCAGGAATGCAACCACACAATTGTTGCTGAACAAGCTCCTAAAAAATGTGATAAATGCGGAAGCACGAAACTCAAACAGGATGAAGATGTGCTGGACACTTGGTTCAGCTCAGCCCTATGGCCGTTCGGAACCATGGGTTGGCCGGAGAAAACAGATGATTTAAACACGTTTTATCCCACAGACCTCATGGCAACTGGATTTGATATCATATTTTTCTGGGTTGCTCGGATGATCATGATGGGACTCAAATTCATGGGAGATATTCCTTTTAAGGAAGTCTATATAAACGGATTAGTGAGAGATTTCAAACGGAAAAAAATGAGCAAGTCAGAAGGAAACATAATCGATCCTTTAGATATGATCAAAAAATACGGGACAGATGCTCTTCGGTTCACCTTAGCGGCTCTGGCCGTGCCTGGGATGGATATATCTCTTTCTGAGGAAAGAATGGCCGGTTACAGGGCTTTTGTCAATAAGATATGGAATGCCTCACGATTTGTCTTGATGAACATACAAGACAAGATTCCAGAAATCGATAAAAATGAAATCACTTTGATTGATAGATGGATTATGACCAGGACCAATGATATAGTCCGAGAAATGAATGATTCTTTAGAAAAATATAATTTTTATGAAGCCGCTGATAAAATCTATCACTTTATTTGGCATGAATTTTGTGATTGGTATTTAGAATTGGTGAAACCTGATTTAAAGGAAGAAAATAGTTCAAGCCTTGGAGTGCTGATAAAAACTCTAGATAAAATATTAAGACTTCTTCATCCTTTTATGCCCTTTGTGACTGAAGAAATATGGCAGGATCTTCCGGTAAAGGGAGAAGCCTTGGTCGTGGCCGAGTATCCAAAGTTGGATAAATCGTGGGAAGACAAAGATTCTAAAAAGTTGGTCAATACTTTACAAGATATCATAGTTGAGGTAAGGACCATTCGCTCAGAAAACCATATAGCCCCCCAGAAAAACATATCTCTTGCCATCAAAGTCGATGATGAGACCCTCAGAGAGAGGATATTGGAACATAAAAAGTATATCCAATTTCTTGCTTCGGTTAAAGAGATAGAGGTTTTGGGCCAATTTCCCTCAAAAAAGAAACTAATCAAAGGAGTTGCCGGAAATTTAGAGGTAGGGATTCCTGTTGAGCCGGGGCTCATAGATTTTTCAGTGGAGAAAAAACGTCTAGAAAAAGAATTGAGAAAAATAAAAGAGGACAGCGAAAAACTGCAAAAAAGGCTTGAAAATAAGAATTTTATCCAAAGAGCCCCGGAAAAAGTCATTAATGAGACAAAACAGGGATTGAAAGAGTTGAAAGAAAAAAGGACTAAACTCGAACAGAATCTTAAGCAGATAAATGACTGGTCTTCTGAAGCCTCTTAAATAGAGGAGCAAAGAGAGGGCGATAATTTTTTTAAAGGATTTGCGGGTAACATCAGAGAGATGAAAATCGGAGGAAAACTTCATCGATTCAAGAGCTGTTCTTCAACTAACGACCTGGCCAAACACTTGGCTGGGAAACAAGCTGAACAAGGGGAAGTGGTGGTGTGTGATGAGCAGACAAAAGGAAAGGGAACCCAAAGAAGAACATGGTATTCTATGCCGGGAAAAGGACTTTATTTTTCTGTTATTCTTTTTCCCTCTAGGTCAGATCTATCGCTTCTCCCACTCACTGGGGCTTTGGCGGTGAGGGAAGCTGTTTTAAATGAACTGAATGTTTTAATAGACCTGAAGTGGCCAAATGATTTAGTGTGTGAAGGACGAAAAATAGGGGGGATTCTTTGTGAAAGCAGCTTTTCAGGAAAGAAGCTGAATCACACTATTATAGGGATAGGGATCAATGTGAAGAATAAACAGCTTGATTTTCCCAAAGAGCTGAGAAAAAGCGCAGGTTCTCTAGAAATGTTCTATAAAAAAAATATTGACATAAACAAGCTTTTGCAAGCTGTGTGTCGTTTTATGGATAAGTGGTACAGAATTTTTCTTAATAAAGAGGATTGCAAAATATTGAGGCAATACTTGAAGGCTTCTTATTTCTGTATTGGAGATGAATTAGAGGTTGAAGCAGAAGGAAGTTCTTTGCATGGTTTGTTTAAAGGATTGGATAAGCAGGGAAGACTCATCCTGGATATTAATGGAGAGGAAAAGCGGTTCTTATCAGGGGAAATGCGTATTATATAGAATTCATACAGGTTCGATTCTTCAGGCCTTGGACGGCTCCTTTGATGAGTATTTTTGTGGAATCCATGCTTTTTTTCCGGCCGTATTTAACCGTAGGGAAAGAGGCGATCCCAAGAGCTTTAACTTTTTCTAATTTCATTATAAGTTTAAGGATTGCAGAGAGTTGAGTAGGGGTCGGGCCGCCGGATACCTCAAAATTATGTCCTGGAATATAAGCGGCATCCAGAACATCCAGGTCAATGTGCACGTAAAGCATTTCCACTCTATTTGAAAGCTGGGCTAGAGAATCTGTGATGATTTTGTTTTTCTCTATGATTTGTTTTGTGGATAGGGTGGTGATAGATGATTTGAGGATAAGCTCCTGCTCCAGAGGATCCACATCCCGGACTCCCATCATAATTATATTTCGGGTGGATATAGGGGGGTCGAGCCCAGCTTGTTTCCTGAGGCGGTGGAGGCATTTTCCTGCAGCCACAGCCACTGGCATTCCTCCCAGCCAACCGCTTAAAGTGGTCTCAGGAGTATTGAAATCTCCATGGGCGTCAAACCATATGAGTCCTACAGATATCGGTTTTCTTGGTTTTCCAGAATTCTGCAGTCCAGCGAGCATTCCGCTTAGGCTGTTGCAGTTTCCCAATAGACCTAGGACAAATACTTTTTTTCTTATCAAAGGAGCGACCTCACAACTCAAATGCCCGTTGGCAAGTCCCATCCGGTTCCAAACTCCATACTCATTTTTTTCCTTGTCTGTTAGCTGGATAGTCTTTTTTGAGAATTCCCTGACTCCTTCCTGTTTGAGAATTTTTGCAGCCTCCCTATAAATAAGTTCAGGGGCCGTAGACAATTCATGCGGTCTTTTGTTTCCTGTATAAGGCTGAAGCACTAGACTTATATTCAATCCAGACATTTTATCCTTTATATTATATGAAACAGACTTTTTTGTGAATAATCCAGGCTCCTTTATATCATGAAATTTTTAGATTAGCCCCGGTTAGTCTAGTTAACCTGGATTATTCACGAGTCAATGTTTTATGAGCCTGATGAAATTCAGGTGTGGCTGAAGCGACTTTGAAGAAGAACGGCGTTAAAAATCTGAACGGAGCACAAGCCATATCTGAATTTCAGATCGGCTCGCCACAATGGTAAAAAAATGGCGGTTATAATAAAAACATCGTCATTTTTTTATGAATAGGTCTGGGTGAAATACTTCCACAAACGTCAGGTTGTTGATACAATACCCTAAGGTGAGGATTTGAAAAAGGAGATTAAAGATGCTTTTAGCCGTTGATATTGGAAACACGAGCATTGCTTTAGGCGTATTTAGAGGAAGTGATTTAGTTCAAAAATGGCAGATCCGATCAGAAAGGGAGAAAACTTGTGATGAGTATCAAGTGACTCTCATGAATTTGTTTTCTCTTTCCAGACTCAAGATATCTGAGGTAAAGGGAGTTATCATATCGAGTGTTGTGCCTCCTCTCAATCCAGTTTTCCAAAAATTAATCCAAAGACTGTTTAAAAAGAGAGCATTTGAAGTCAGTCCCGGCATAAAAACAGGGATGCCTATTCTCTATGATAATCCTCATGAAGTGGGAGCGGATCGAATCGCATCAGCGGTGGCGGCTCGACATCGCTATGGATCCCCCTGCATTGTGGTTGACTTTGGCACAGCCACCACTTTTGATGCTGTGTCTAATAAGGGGGAATATCTGGGAGGGGCTATTGCGCCTGGAATTCAGATATCAGCTGAAGCGCTTTATCACAAAACAGCAAAGCTTCCCAGAATAGAGATTAAAAAAATAAAAAAATGCATCGGGAAAAGCACTGTTTCCAGTATGCATTCAGGGCTTTATTTTGGCTATGTGGGCCTTATCTCCAATATTATCAAGGAAATGAAAAAGGAACTGGGTGAAAATGTTAAGGTTGTTGGGACAGGGGGATTTTCTTCTCTTATTTTTGATGAACTTGAAAGCATTGATTATCATGATTCCGAACTTGTTCTTCAAGGGCTTAGGTTGATATACGACATAAACAGAAAACAATTCACCAAGGATTGAACAATTGAAAAAAAATGAATAAGTACGATTCCCAGCCAGAACACTATTATCAAACCATTGCCCGCCTTTTATTCAGCTTAAGAGGAGCTCCTTTCATTCTTTCCCCCAGAGAAATAGATATTATTGAGGAATGGGAGGAGCGTCATATTCAATTGGACACAGTGTTGGAAGGAATAAAAACAGCTTATGAATATTTCCGGAAGAACACCGGATCACGAAAAAATTTCACTCTGACTTTTTGCAGGCGTTTTGTATCCACAGCTTATGATCTCTACAAAGAAAGGAAAGTGGGAAAGAAGAATGTGGGTCAGACAAGTAGCGAAAGAGTTGAAATAGTCAAAGCTGAAATCAAGACCTTTATAAAAAATATCTCAAAAGAGGTGTCTTATCTTAAGGAGATTTATTTGGATATCCTGGAGGATTTATCTTTGGATGAAGTTGATGAAGATGCTCTTGAAAGAAGGGACGAGCAAGTCAACCGATTATTATTAGAGCATGCGGCTCCTCATGAGATGGAAAGACATAGACAGAAAGCCATAGATGAGTATAATATAAACCAAGAGTCAGAAAAAAATCAGATTGCTGAAAAAAAACTCATTAAGACGGCTAGAGAGAAGTATAAAATACCTTATGTTTCATTATTTTATTATTGATTGTATTTCATGATAGAAAAAATCCTTAAACTTTTAAAAAAGCACAGTTATGGGATCAGATTCCATAAGATAGCTCAAAAGCTGAACACGAATCCCCAGGAGAAAAAGAATCTCAGGAGTAAGCTCAAACAACTAGAGCGAGCTGGTTTGGTTTTTAGAATGGGGGGGAAGTATTATTTACATCGGGGAACAGAGTTGATAACAGGAAAATTGATTTCAGTAGTCAAGGATTATGGATTTGTGAAACCCCATCACAAGCAACTCAAAGATATATTTATCCCTCCCGGAAAATCAGGAAGTGCCCTGTTGGGAGATGAAGTGGAAGTAGCGTATTCTTATAATCAGAAAAAAGGAAAACCAGAGGGAAGCATTGTCCGAATTGTGAAAAGGGAGAAAAAGACCCTCCTAGGTGTTTATAAGAGAATCAAGGGCCGGGATTTATGTTTTCCTTTTGATTCTCCCTCTAAAGAAGGGATTCCCTTCAAACCTGAGTCCAGACATGGGCTGGAAGAGGGTGTTATCATTGAGTTAGAGCGCCCGAAGAATCAGTTGGTGAAAGTCTTAGGAAGGCCAAGTGACCCGGGAGTTGATACAGAAGTCATAATCAGAAAATATGGATTGCCCTCCTCTTTTCAATCTGATGCGTTTCAACAAGCAGAGCAGATAGAAACAAAATTCGATTCTAAAGAAATCAAAAACAGGAAGGATTTCCGGGATTGGATTTCTGTAACCATTGATGGTGAAGATTCCAGAGATTTTGATGATGCGGTCAGCATCAAGATGCTCGATGAAGGAAGATATCGTTTGGGAGTTCATATTGCGGATGTCTCTTATTATGTTGAAAAAGGTTCTCCTATAGACAAGGAAGCTTATTTAAGAGGAACCAGTGTTTATTTTCCTGATTCAACTCTTCCCATGCTCCCTGAAAAGCTGTCAAATCAGGTTTGCAGCTTAAGACCTAGAGAGGACAAGATGACCGTTTCTGTTGTCCTTGAAATCAACCGGAATGGAGAAGTGACGAAAAAAAATTTTTTCCGTTCTGTGATTCGGACTCAAGCAAGATTGACCTATAAATCGGTGTATAAGATTTTTTTAGGTGATGAAGAAGAGAAGAAAAATTATTCTTTTGTTGTCTCTGATTTGATGAATATGAGAAAATTGGCATCTCTTTTGAGGAAGAGGAGGCTTGAGTCAGGAAGTCTGGATTTTGAGTTGGCTGAGCCAGAATTGGTTTATAGAAGAGGCGTGCTGGATTCAGTGGTTCCTTTTAAACCGAATGAGGCCCACTGGCTTATTGAGGAATTTATGCTGGCTGCTAATGAAGCTGTGGCCCTTTTTATTTCAGGTATGGATATGCCTGTGTTATACAGAGTCCATCCTCCTCCAGCAAAAAAAGATATAGAAAGATCAAGAGAGATGCTGGATTATTTTGGTTTGTCAATGCAGGCAAAGTATCCGGTCCAGCCCAAAGATATTCAGTCGGTTTTAAAACAAATAAAAGGCCGGCCAGATGAGAAATTTCTTGTCTTGGAATTGTTGAAGAGCCTTCAACTTGCTGTTTATTCACCAAAAAACACAGGTCATTTTGGTTTAGGGAAAAGGCATTACACTCACTTTACTTCTCCCATAAGAAGGTACCCTGATTTAATTGTCCACAGAATATTGAAAAGTGTGCTTGATGGTTCAAATACTGTTCTTTCTGATCTGGGGTCCCTAGCCGAACACTGCTCTAACAGAGAAAGGAATGCAGAAGAAGCAGAGAAAGACTTATTAGAATGGAGGATTTACCGAATACTGAAAGAGAAGATCGGAGAGGTATTCACGGGGTTTATAGTGGGAGTTTCAAAATCTGGACTCATGGTGGAATTGGACAGTTATTTTGTCACTGGAATCATACTTTATCATGATATGAAGGAGGATTATTATTTAAAAAAAGGTGATAAAATGGTAACAGGACGGATGACTGGAAAAAAATACAGTATAGGAAAAAAAGTAAAAGTCGTGATTGTTTCTGTAAATCCTGAAGAAAAAAGGATGAACTTACAGCTGGCATAAAAAAGACAGGTTATTTACATCCCAATGTATTTTGAAGCCGTATTAAATTTAAGAGACCGAGAAAAAGAAATCATCTCTGAAGATACGGTGGTTGTCTTTGACAAGAGGTTGAGAGCTTCAGTATTTTTTTATCCCTTTGCTAACAAGAAAGCTAAAGAAAAATTTGTCCGGATTCAAACCAGAAAAAAAATCCAAGTTAAGTGGAAAGACAGATTCATGCTTAATAACCTTGAAACTGATGAGTTGATTGCAGAGGGAAAAGTGCTTATCCCAGAGGCCGGAGACGAGATTCCTGAAGACCTGAGAGAGCATGAAGAGTTTTTAAAACAGCTGAATAAAAATGAAGACAGCATGATCTTTGCTCTAGCCAAGAAAAAAGGATTTCAAGGATTAGGGCAAAAGGAAATATCAGATTTTTCAGGGCTTTCCAAAAAACAAATTATAACTTTATGTCAATGGTTAGAGCAGGAAAAGAAAGTAAGAATAGTATCCTTTAATCCAATCATGATAATTCCCCGAATGAGTTTGGATCTTTTTGGGAAAAAAATTATACGTTTAATCAAAGACTGCTGTAAGGCAGACGCCAAGCGAAAAGGCTTGAGTGTTGAAGAGATAAAAAAAAGTCTCAATGCCCATCCTAAAGTGGTTGATTTAACAATCAACTATTTGAAATATTTAAACAGAATCAATGAAAAAAATGATAAATTAGCCCTTTCTTCTCCCAGCGAGAATATTTCAAAAGCGGACGAGAGAATCTTAAGAAAAATGGAAGAGATGTGTAAAAAAGGTGAGTTTAAGAAATATTCTTTTGAAAAATTACAGGATATGTTTGGTGTGTCTTCAGAAAGATTTGACCGCTTGTTTGATATCCTGTTAAGAAGAAGAAAAGTTGTTCATGGAAAGGATGGATTTATTTTTTTTTCAGATTGGCTTGATCAATTGATTTCTTTTCTTCAAGAATCAGGATCTAAAGAAATAACGGTTGCTGAATTTAAAAAAATGTCTGGTTTATCCAGGAAGTACGCGATTCCTCTCTTAGAATTATTAAATGAAAAGGGGGTGATAAGAAGAGAAGGTTCTGTTCATAAAATATTGTCATTTCTTATTCTTTTTATCTAATGTTTCCTTTGTTTCCTTCTTTTTTGGCTTTTTATCTTCTTTTTTATTTGGGGCTGATTTATTTAAGGCTGACTTCAATTTTTCTCCAAACAGTCCTCCTGCCAGCGGTTCTTTTTGTTCAGGTTTTTTAAATTCTTTTTTTTCTTCTGGTTTGGGTTTCAGGTGCTCTATCCCCTCTTCTTCTATTTCTTTTTCTTCATCTGTTTTCACAGCAAAGAAAGCTTCTAATTCTGATTCTTCCTGTTCGATCTGTTCCTCGATTATTCTTTTTTTCCCTTTTTTACTGCGGGCTGGTTTTGCAAACTCAACTTCCTTCTTTTCGGCTTTTCTTTGTCTTTTCTCTAAAGGAGGTTCTTCAACAACAATCTCTTCTTCTTCCCTTGGGGGAGGTTTCGGTTTTGGTTTGGGCTTTTTCTTTTCTTTTTTCTTTGCTGGTTTCCTTTTCTCAGGGGGTTTTATTTCTTTTTTTTCTTCAAGATGTATTTCTGGAGTGCTGATTTCCCCGACTGTGCCGATTTCAGGAAGGGCTTCCTCTTGGGCTTCCAATATTTTTTCTTCTGCTTTTAACTCTTCCTCAGTTTTAGATGGCTCTTCAAACTCCAAATCTTCTTCGGTTTTTATTTTTTCATGATAGAAAAACAAGCCCTTCTTTTTCTCTGACATGGCAAACTCTGGCGACAGACATAAGGTTTTTTCTATATCTTCGAGAGAGGTGTGTTTGAGTGTGTCAACAAGGTGGAATGCTTTTCTATAATGTAGAGTTTGTCTTTCTCCTTCAAAGCCAAAGTTTTTAAATACAATGATGAGGAGCTCCCGCAGATCCTTCTTTTTTATCTGTTCTGACAGTTTAAGTAGGTTTTTAAGTGATTCATGCTCGATAAAGATTATTTTATTGGGAAGAGCATATGTTGATATTTCGTTTTCAGAAATAGAAAATTCATCCTTTTTTGCATTGTATCCAAGATAAGGAAGCGTGAGCTTCTTTTTTGATTTTTTTAGACGGAAGCTTACATGGTTTGAGTCTTCTTTCTTTAAAGTCAGACTGGCTCCTTGAGGGATAAAGTATTTATTGTAGAATTCATCCAACCCTAGAAATATATTCAAGTCAGGGTAGTAAAAGGTTGTGAAATCTTTACCCTCCTCTTCATCTGTGAAAACATATTCTCTTGTATCTGAGAGTTCTTTTTTAAGTGCTGGTGGCATTTTTATGCCGCCTGATAAAACTTCTCTCCATGAAAGATAAATTTTAAGAGGAAATTTTTGTTCTTTTGTTTTTATGGGTTCATATGTTTCTTCTTCTAGATGGGGAAGTTCCGCTTTTTCTGCGGATAAGGGCAGGTCTTTTAAAAAAGAGTCAAGGATTTCTTTCAAAAACCATTTGCCCCATTTATCAGTGGAAACACAAACAAATATCTTCTTATATTTCTTATTTAAAATGTGATTTAAACTCAGACAATATATGCCAAATTTGTCATCTTCAGGTTTTATGTTGAAAAATTTTTCAATTAATTTTTCAGTGGAAGCTGATTGTTTTTTTTCTCTGAAAAGTTTTTCTATTTTTTCTATTTTATCATCGGGAATTTCAATTTTCTTTTTAGTTAGCTGCCAGTGTTCATTCCAACCAAAGAATTCGTCAGATTTTGAAATCGATTTTCTGAGATTTACGCTCAAGGTTTTCATGTCTTTCTCTGTCATGGGGAGCCTATGAAGTCTTGGGTCGTCTTCTTTTTTTATTACTTCAGGAGTTTTGCACTTGCCTTGGGCTGCGGGGAGAAGCACTTGGGTGTTTTTTCTTTTCATATAGTCTATATGCTTGCGGAATATCCCTCCTCCGGTGTAATCCACTTCGAGCATTTCACAGTTAAAATCAGGATATTTCATTTTGTTCGTGACTTTGAGGACAACTCTACCTTGAAAATGTTTTTTTTCTTTGCTGCTTATTACAAGAGGTTCATCGTATTTTTTACAAATCAGGTCATTGACTTCATAGGTGCATTCTGGATCGTATTTTAAGACTTCTTGATTTAACTGCCTTGCATTTTTTTTGTAAGCGAGACTTTCTGTGAGTTCTTCTAAAGTAGGGACATTGTTTTGTTTTGAAAGTTTTTCCTGTATAAAATCGAGGTCTTTTTTTATTACTTTTGTGTTTTCGCTTGACTTAGCCATTTTTATATTTCTCTTTTCTTTTCTTTTATTAATGATACCATAATCGCTTTCGTAATATGAAGCCTATTATCAGCCTGACTGAAAATTAATGACTGATTTGAAGGAATCTTTTTGTAAAGACTTTTTCCCCATTCCTCAGAGGTAAGGCTGAACATAAAGAGAATGTCTTTTTTGGAAGAGGAGAGAAGTTGGTCTTTAAATAGGAAGTTTTGTTCACTGGTTGGGGAAGAATTTGAATCGTTATAGGAATAATATATGATATCAGCATCTGAAGCGGCTTCTAAGGGGTTTTCTGTTATTTTGTAGTTAAATTGAGTATCTTTCCCCTTTTCTTCAGCTCTATCCATGACCTTATGTTCGGGCTGGTATTTTTTTGGAGCAGCGATATGTATATATGTCCCGGCTGTAGCTGAGGCTAGAAGCAGGCTTTGACAAATATTTTTTTGATTCCCGATGAAAGCTAATTTTATATCTGTAAGGTCTTTGCACTGCTCTTTTATGGTGAAGAAATCAGCTAAAGCCTGGCAGGGAGAGAAACTTCCTGAATTCGCATTTATTATGGGAATTTTGACCATTTCTCCCATTTCAAGAATATGTTTATGATTGTTTGCTTCTATGACTATGCCATCCGCCCACTGCTCAAGGCATTTGCACGACACTAAGGATAATTTTTTGTTTTTAGTCTGTAGATCAGAATATTTCAAAAACAAATTTTCTCCTTTAAGAGAAGAAACAGCAATCTGGAAACTAACACTTGGGAAAAAAGACGGTTTTTCAAACACTCCGGCTATGATTTTCCCAGAAAGATTCTCTTTGAATTGCTTTGGTTTTTCTTTTATCTTGAAAGTAAGGTCTAATAGTCTGCTGAATTGATAGACAGAAATTTTATCCAGAGAAAATAGATTTTCAATCATTGACCCTCCTAAGGAGACGGGATGATGGTGGTTCCGGAACGATTGATCAGAGCTGCTTTCAGGTGATTTGCGGAGGTGATAATGACTTTTTTGCCGCCGTTTTTGATATATTCTATTGCTGCTTCTATTTTCGGACCCATTGAACCTGGAGGAAACTGCCCTTCTTTTAGGTGTTTCAAAGCCTGTTCCATTGTTATTTTTTTTAGTGGTTTTTCGCGGGGAGTGCCAAAGTTTAAATACACACATTTGGTGTTGGTAAGGATGATAAAAAGATCTGCAGCCGCTTCTCTCGCTATCAAACTTGAAGCAAAATCTTTATCAATGACAGCTTCGACTCCTTGGAATAGGCCTCGTCCATTGATGATAACTGGAATCCCCCCTCCTCCAGCAGCTATGACAATTTTTCCTGAATGAACGAGGTCGTATAATACTTTTTTAGGAACTATATCTATGGGTTTGGGTGAAGGGACCACTTTTCTGTATCCTCTTCCAGCGTCTTCGACCATTTCCCATTTTTTTTGCCGTTTAAGCATTTGAGCTCTGTATTTGGAATAGAAAGGTCCTACAGGCTTGGTAGGATTGTTGAAAGCAGGGTCTTCTTTATCAACCACGACTTGAGTTATTAATGAAGCGATGTGCTTATCTATTGAATTTTTCCTAAGTTCATTTATGATCGCTTTTTCAAGCATAAATCCCATGCTTCCTTCAGTCATGGCATCGCAGACTTCAAGAGAGAAAGGAGGGACCTTATTTATTGACTCCTCCATTTGGATCAGGAGGTTTCCAACTTGTGGGCCGTTTCCATGGACAACAATCGGATCATATCCTTTTTTTACAATATGGCTTATCAATCGGGCTGCCTTCTGGGCGTTCTTCATCTGTTCAGATTGAAGTCCGCGCTGTTCTTTAGGTAAGATGGCATTCCCGCCAAAAGCGATTAATGCTATTTTTCTTTTCATCAGAATTGGCTTAGGATTTCAGTGAGGTTAGGTGAGCCGATTTCTTCTAGGTCATAGGAGATACGAAGTATTTTCTTATTTGTTTTTATGAGTCTTCCCAGGTCAATTGGAGTTCCACTGACCACTAGATCGCATTGGCTGTTATCGATGGTCTGGGCTAATTCTTCGATTTGTTTTTTCCCGTATCCCATGGCAGGGAGAACTCTGTCTAAATGGGAATACTTTTCAAAAGTTTTTTTGATGCTCCCCACAGCAAAAGGTCTTGGATCAATGATTTGCGAAGCACCGTATTTTTCAGCAGCCACAATTCCAGCTCCGTATTCCATCTCTCCATGAGTCAGCGTAGGGCCATCTTCTATAACCAGTACTTTTTTGCCTGAAATTTCCTGTTCGTCTTTAACTTTGATGACTGAGTTTGCTTTGATTATTTTTGCCTTAGGATTGAACTTCTGAATATTTTTTATGATGCTTTCTACATTTTCCTTTTCAGCTGTGTCCATCTTGTTTATAACAATGACATCAGCGAGTCTGAAGTTTGTCTCACCCGGATAGTATAAAAGTTCATGTCCAGGTCTATGAGGGTCTGCCACCACGATAGCGGGATCAGACCAATAAAAAGGAATGTCGTTATTTCCACCATCCCATAAAATGATATCAGCCTCTTGTTCTGCTTTTTTAAGTATTTCCCCATAGTCAACACCAGCATAGACCACGATTCCTTCTTTGATATGGGGTTCATACTCTTCCATTTCCTCGATAGTGCAGTCATGCTTTATCATATCCTCATAAGTGGCAAACCTTTGGACAGCTTGTTTGGCTAAATCTCCATAAGGCATAGGGTGCCGTATCACCACTACTTTTTTCCCTTTTTCTTTGAGCATCTTAGCGATTTTTCTGGTGGTCTGACTTTTTCCGCAGCCTGTTCTGACAGCACATACTGAGATCAGAGGACGCTGACTTTTTAACATGGTTTCCTTAGGACCGAGCAGAGAAAAACTGGCTCCGGCTGCCTGCACTTGTGAAGCTTTATGCATCACATACTCATGAGGCACATCGCTGTAGGAGAAAAAGACTTCATCTATGTTGTTTTCCTTTATCAATTCCGTCAGCTTGTCTTCAGGATGGATCGGAATCCCATCAGGGTAAAGCTCTCCAGATAATTCAGATGGATACTTTCTTCCCTCAATGTCAGGTATTTGAGTTGCTGTGAACGCAACCACTCTGTAATTGTCATTCTTTCTTAAGTGAACATTAAAATTATGGAAGTCTCTTCCGGCTGCTCCCATGATGATGGCTTTTTTCATCTTTATCTCCTTATGTTTAGAGTCCAAAAGAATCACTTATTTTAATATAGAATGAACCAGGATACAAGCTCACCGTATTGAAATTCGGGTTAGAGTTTGTAATATTAATATATAGAAGGAGAAATCACAAATGATAGGTATTATGTCAGATTCTCATGATAATTGTCATGCCCTAAAAAAAGCAGTTATGTTTTTTAACAGCGCAAAATGCGACCTTGTTATCCATGCCGGTGATTTTATCGCCCCTTTTGCAGCAAAAAAACTGGAGGAACTTAACTGTCCT
Source organism: Candidatus Aminicenantota bacterium (assembly GCA_041686095.1). Lineage (GTDB taxonomy): Bacteria > Acidobacteriota > Aminicenantia > Aminicenantales > Aminicenantaceae > WJMT01. The sequence continues at coordinate 24,969 of JAWLEN010000004.1, read as the reverse complement.
GTCAAAGCTGTTTTTGGCAACTGCGATGGAGAGAAACAAGGTCTGAGAAAGGCTTTTAAATCCATAGGAACTATAAAGGAAGAACCTCTTAAATTCACTTATAAAGGAGTGAAATTTTTAGTCACTCACACTCATTTTAAGGTGTCTGAGTACAAAGCCACCGGTGATTATGATGTCATCATCTATGGACACACCCATAAGCCAAAGATAAATAAAGATTTACAGACCTTAATCATAAATCCCGGTGAAGCCGGAGGGTGGCTGACTGGAAAGCTTTCAGTAGCCCTTCTTTCCCTGAAAGATTTAAGAGCTGAGATCGTAAATTTGTGAGGTTTTCGGCAGTCTATTTTTATTGACAGAGTTAATTTAAACCTTTAATATATATAAGCTTGTGAATAGGAAGAAGGCGCGTAGCTCAGTGGGAGAGTGCTTCCTTGACGCGGAAGAGGTCGAGGGTTCGATACCCTCCGCGCCTACCACTTTAGGAAAAAGATGATGTTTTGCAGAAAAAAACATAGTCCAATTGCTCAACCTTAAGATGAAGATTGATTTTTTCCGTTATATAGAAAGATTAAGCCTAATTTGAAAAATCTGTCCTCTTCTTTGGGGGTTAAGTCAGGACACAAAACAAAAAGAAAATATTCTATATGGATTGTTAAGGATGCATAAAAAAGAGAACAAAGAATTTGATTACAGTTTGGATATTTTAAGACACAGCGCTTCTCATCTATTAGCCCATGCTGTCCTAGGACTATTCCCAGGGACTCAAACAGGAGTAGGTCCAGCTGTGGAAGATGGCTTCTATTATGATTTTTTAAGAGATGAGCCGTTTACTCAGGAAGATTTGAAACTCATAGAAAAGAGGATGAAAGAGATTTCAGAGCAGGATATCCCTTTAGAAAAATTCACCTGCTCCAAACAAGAAGCTGTTGAACTTTTTCAAGATTTAGGTCAAGATTTAAAAGTTGAATTGATAAAAGAAAAAGGGGGTGACAAAGTCACCTGTTATCAGCAGGGAGATTTTGTTGATTTTTGCTTAGGCCCTCATGTTCCTTCTACAGGAGCCATAAAGCATTTTAAACTGCTTTCTGTATCAGGAGCCTATTGGAAAGGAGATGAAAGCGGTCAACAGCTTCAGAGAATTTACGGCACTGTCTTTTTTAAGGAGAAGGATCTAAAGGATTATCTTCAGATGCTGGAGGAAGCAAAGAAACGGGATCACAGAAAACTAGGGCCTGAATTGGACCTTTTCAGTACTGACGAAAGGTTAGGAGGAGGTCTGATCCTGTGGCATCCTAAGGGAGCTGCTGTAAGAGCTGTTATAGAGGATTTTTGGAGGAGAGAACACCAAAAAGAGGGATATGACCTTATCTACTCTCCTCATATAGCCAAACTGGATGTTTGGAGAACAAGTGGTCACACTGAATTTTATGATGCCTTATACCCGCCTTTAATAAGCGATAATGTGGAATACCAATTGAAACCGATGAACTGTCCTTTTCATATTATGGTCTATCAATCTTCCCAGAGAAGCTATCGAGAACTACCTTTAAGATGGGCTGAGTTGGGTACGGTGTATCGATATGAGCGGGGAGGTGTTCTGCATGGACTGCTTAGGGTCAGGGGTTTCACTCAAGATGATGCCCATATTTTTTGCCGCTCAGATCAATTAGAAGAGGAAATCAGAAGAACGATTTCAATGGCTCTAAGAGTCCTGAAAACTTTTGGATTTGAGGAATTTGATGTTTATCTTTCAACCCGCCCTAAAAAATTTAGCGGCTCTGTGCAGGATTGGGATGAAGCCACCAAGGCATTGGAAAAGGCACTCCAAGAAGAAAAAATTGACTTTAGTGTGGATGAAGGAGAAGGAGTTTTTTATGGACCTAAGATCGATATAAAGATCAAAGATGCTCTCAATAGATCCTGGCAGTGCACCACCATTCAACTGGATTTCAATCTGTCAGAAAAATTTGATTTAACTTATGTGGGCGAAGACGGTGAATTTCACCGACCTTTTATGATTCACAGAGCCCTGCTCGGTTCTTTAGAGAGGTTTTTCGGGATTTTAATAGAACATTATAATGGGAACTTTCCCTTCTGGCTGGCTCCAGTTCAAGCCATAATTATTCCTATTGCTGACAGGCATAATTCATATGCAGACCAGTTGAAGCAGGAACTGAAGAAAAGAGAAATAAGAACAGAAGTAGACAAACGAAGAGAGAAATTAGGCTACAAGATAAGAGATGCTGAGAAAGACAAAATACCGGTTATTCTTGTGGTGGGAGATAAAGAGATGGAGAGAGAAACGGTTTCTGTTCGAGTCCATACAGAAGGAGATAAGGGTTCCTATAATTTCAAAGAGCTTCTTGAAAAAATGTTGGATTTAAAAGAAAATAAAGACTTAGAAATCATTCTTTAAAGGAGGATCATCATCGTAAAACCTAAGTTTTATCCAAGAAAAAGGGATAAAAAACCGCATAGGATTAATGAAAAGATCAGGGCTAGAAAAGTGAGACTCATAGATGAAAATAAAAAACAAGTCGGAATAGTTCCCATAGAAAAAGCATTATCACTGGCTCAGGAAAAAGATTTAGATCTTGTAGAAGTGGCACCCAATGCAAAACCTCCAGTATGCCGCGTCCTTGACTATGGAAAATATCTTTATGATCTACATAAAAAAGAACAGGAAGCAAAAAAGCATCAGAAACAAGTTCAAACCAAAGAGATTAAATTCAGACCCAAAATCAGTATTCATGACTATAGCTTTAAGGTGAGACATATAGAGAGATTTCTAAAAGAAGGGAATAAAGTAAAGGTAACTGTTATGCTGAGGGGACGCGAAAAAGCAAAGCCAGAGCTTGCTGATAAAATCATAGAGAGGGTTTTTGAAGATGTTAAAGACCTTGGAAAACAGGATGGGAAAGTGAGGAGGCAGCCTTGGGCGGTTTCTACCTTGTTGAGTCCCATTAAATCAGGAGAAAGAGATGCCAAAACTGAAAACACATAAAGGCGCAAAGAAAAGGTTTAAGGTAACCAAAAACAAGAAAATCATATATAGTAAGGCCTGTAGAGGGCATATACTTACTAAAAAGTCGGCAAAAAGAAAAAGGAGGTTAAGAAAACCAGGTCAGATACAGACTGCGGATCGGAATCGAATAAAAAGAATGCTGCCTTATGATTTCTAATACAAGCCATTACTTACAGGAGACTTATATCTGAACAAATGGTGAGCAAAAGAAAACAAACTTTTTAGAGGGAGAAATAAAATGCCTAGAGTTAAAAGAGGAACAAAAAGAAGGAAGCGAAGATCAAAAATACTTAAACAGGCCAAAGGTTATTGGGGAGCAAGAAGTCATAATTATAAAACCGCCAAAGAGGCTGTAGAAAGAGCCCTTCAGTACTCTTATAGAGATCGAAGAAACAGAAAAAGAGATTTAAGACGATTGTGGATCACCAGGATTAAGGCTGCAGCCAACCGTCACGATATTTCCTATAGCCAGTTCATTAATGGTTTAAAGAAGCAAAAAATAGAGCTGAATAGAAAAGTATTGGCTGATCTTGCTGTTACTTCTCCTGATACATTTTCTCAGATCGTTAAAAAAGCAAAGGAAGTTTATCGCTAAGAAAGATAGCTTTAGATGGAAAATATAAGAAACAAGATCAAGGTCCTGAAAAATAACTTTGATGAAGGGTTGGTTCAAATTAAAGATGAAGAGGCTTTAAAAGAGCTGAGAAATAGATATTTAAGCCGTAAAAAGGGCCGCGTAACACTCCTTCTTAAAGAGTTAAAAAATGTTTCTCCTGGAGAAAGGCCAGAAATCGGGAAACAGATTAATGAATTAAAGGATTATGTTCAAAAAAAGCTGGAAGAACATTCCAAAGAACTCAAAGAACCAAAGTATATTAAATCTAAGGTAGATCTGACTCTTCCCGGCAAAAGAAGATACAGGGGAGCGCCTCATCCTATTTTGCTTTATAAAAAGAAGATTGAACAGATTTTTGTATTGATGGGCTTTTCCATAGAAGATGGTCCTGAAATTGAAACAGACTATTATAATTTTGGGGCTCTCAATTTCCCGCCTCACCACCCAGCCCGGGATGACTGGGATACTCTTTATATAAATGATGATTTGCTTCTGAGAACTCATACATCCCCAGTTCAAATAAGAGTTATGGAAAAAAAGAAACCTCCTATAAGAATGATAAATCCTGGCAAAGTATATCGGAGGGAAACGCCGGATCCCACCCATATCCCTATGTTTTTCCAAGTGGAAGGATTAGTGGTTGATTTAGGTATCACATTTGCCCATCTCAAAGGCACCTTAGAGTGTTTTCTCAAAGCGCTCTACAATGAAAAGATTAAAATTAGGTTCAGACCCAGCTTTTTTCCTTTCACTGAGCCCTCTGCTGAAGTAGATATTGTGTGTACAGTCTGCGGAGGCAAAGATCCGAATTGCCGAGTATGTGGTGGAAGCGGATGGATTGAGATTCTCGGAGCTGGGATGGTTGATCCTCAAGTTTTAAAGAATGTCAATATTGATCCTGAGAAATACTCGGGATTTGCTTTTGGAATGGGCATTGATAGAACCGCCATGTTTTCCTTTCGGATTCCTGACCTCAGGAATTTTTATGAGAACGACTTAAGATTTATAAGGCAGTTTTCTTAAAATGAAGATAAGCATAAATTGGTTAAAACAATATCTAAATATAAAATTATCCCCGGAAAAACTCATAGAGGAAATGAATAATATTGGTCTATTGGTGGATCATTGGGAGGAACAAGACGGAGATGTGGTGCTGGAACTTGAAACATATGCTAATCGGCCTGATACCCTGGGGCATTTGGGAGTAGCAAGGGAAATTGCTGCCTGCCTGGGGATTTCCTTAACAGAACGGAAATTTCCTTTGATTGAGAGCACAGAAGAAATATCGGATGCCTTTGATGTGCAGGTATTAGAAGTAGACTTAAGCCCTAGATATTGTGGCATGATTGTTAAAGATTTCCCAGTAGACCCTTCTCCTCCATGGTTGATGAGGATGATCCGGGCAATGGGGTTATCTCCGGTGAATAATGTTGTTGATATAACCAATTATGTTTTATTTTCAACGGCACAGCCTATCCATGCTTTTGATTTAAATAGACTCAAGGGAAACAAAATATTGGTTAGAAAAGCCCGAAAGGGAGAGGAATTGAAAGCGCTAACTGGTGATACCATCAGCCTTACTAATGAAATGTTGGTTATCGCAGACGATAAAAGACCTGTAGCCCTTGCTGGTGTTATAGGCGGAGAAGAGACCTCTGTTACAGAAGAAACCAGAGATATATTCATTGAAAGCGCTTGTTTTGATCCTGTTTCTATTCGCAAGACGTGGAAGAAAATAGGAATTCAAACAGACGCGTCTTATCGCTTTGAAAGAGGAACAGATATTTCTTTTCCTCCGGAAGCAGCTCGGATGACAGCCTCTTTATTAACTCAGATAGGAGGGAAAGCGCTCAAGGGCATGATTGACATTTATCCCAAGCCTAGAAAAAAGAAGACTGTTGTCCTGCGACACCACCGTGTCTCAGAACTGCTGGGGATTGAAATAGAGGAAGGATTTATTATAGATTTTTTAAAGAGGATTGGATTTGAGTTAGAGAACCAGAGGGAAGGGATATGGAGAGTTAAGGTTCCCTATTTTAGGGTGGATATTGACAGGGAAGCTGATCTTATAGAAGAAATAGCACGTTTTTATGGATATGACAAGATACCCTCTCATATTCCTGTACTCCAAGGAATTGACTTAGAGGTCAATAAGAAAAAAGAGGTCGAAGACAATATTAGAGAACTTTTATTTCATGAAGGATTTGATGAAGTGGTTAATTTCAGCTTTATGGATTCTGAGAAAGAAAAGCTTTTTGAGACCGGATTAGAAGCTGTTGAGATAAGAAATCCGATATCTTCAAAAGCGTCCTTATTGAGGACGACCCTTATTGAAGGATTGCTTGGGAATATTGCCTGGAATGTGAACAGAGGGGCCGAAGGAGTTCATGTATTTGAAATAAGCAATGTGTTTTTTCAAAAAGATGGGAAGTGTTTTGAAAGATATTTTTTAGGTTTTGCAGGCATGGGACAGTTAGATCCAGTTTTTTGGCAGGAAGAACCTGAGAGATCAGATTTTTTCCACTTAAAAGGAACTTGTGAGGAACTACTCAGGTATCTAAAGTTTGATGATTTTTCGTTTTCTAGAGAAGAACATCCTTTTTTTGAGAAAAATTACTCGCTCTGTTTGCGTTTTAAAGGAGAAAAGATTGGGAATTTAGGGGGGGTCAGGGAGTCTATAGTGGAGGCTTATTCTATTCAGGAACCAGTCTGGGCTGCAGAAATAAATCTTGGGAGTTTGCTGGAAAAACAGCCTAAGCCTTTTAAGTATTCACCTGTAAGCCGTTATCCTGGAATTGTCCGTGATATTTCTTTTATGGCTGATCAGGATGTAAGTTATCAGGAAATTAAGAACTGTATTGAAAAGTTGAACATACCATATCTTGAGGATTATGTGCTGTATGACAGATTTGTTGGGGAGGGAATATCCAAAGATAAGGTGAGCCTATCCTTTCGTTTTGTTTTCCGACACCCTGAAAGAACTCTGCTTGCAGAAGAAGCGGACAGCTTCCAAGAAAAGATTATCAAGACTTTAAGTACAGAGTTTAGATTAAATCTAAGGGGAGGAGGTCAAGATTGACAAGCGAGCTGGAAAGGATTAAAATTTTAGAAGGGAAAATCGGGAAGATCGTCGATTATATCAACGAACTTTCTGTCGAAAACGAAAAGTTGAGGCGGGAATTAGAGGAAGTCAAGAAAGAAAGAAAGGATCTCACCTTAAAAGCAAAAGAAGCAGGCAAGTTGAGTGAGAATTTAAAAGATTTCCAAACGGAAAGGGAAGAGATAAAAAAAAGGATTGAATCGATAATAGAACAGATCGATAAGATTGGGATATGATTGATAAAGTCATTGAAATCGAGATATTTGACCAAAAATTTAGAATAAAAGTAAAAGGAGCCGAGGATGAAAAATACGTCAGTCATCTTACTTCCTATGTAGACAAAAAAATGCGTAAGGTGGCTGTAAAATCTAAGTCTAATGATACGGTTAAAATAGCGGTATTGGCCGCTTTAAATATTGCAGACGAATTTTTTCTTTCACAGAAGAAATTAGATAAATTAAATGAAGCTATAGGGCAGATGGAGAGAGAGATAGAGAGCTTGGAGGAACGTATTCTAAAGAATGTGAATACATATAAAGAAGCAGGTCATGCAAGAAAATAAATATAGAAAAATGGATATAGAGTGAATAGATGAGATGTTTAATTTGGAAAAAGATTTTAAGATTACTGATTCTTGTAATCGTTTTGGCAGCTGATTCTATGTTTTAATTTTCAATATACCTCCTTACTTTCTTCTCCTCTGACGCCCTAAGTTGGAGGTGATAGAAGTGAATGTGGGCTTAATCATTGCCTTTGCTCTTTTTGGGATCCTAAGTGGGCTTATTGTATTTTTCTTAATAAAGAAAAAGTCCGGAGTCCAAGCCATTTTAAGAGCTAAAGAAGAAGCAAAAGGAATCGTTGAAAAGGCCCAAGAGGAAGCGAGTAAGATTAAAAGAGAAGCTTCCATAGAGGCCAAGGAAAAATTTATTAACTTGAAGTCTGATTTTGAGAATCAGACTAGAAATAAGCGCAGGAAGCTTAGTGATATGGAGAGACGGCTTGTCCAAAAAGAAGAAAATTTAGAAAGAAAGTTTAAAAATTTGGAGCGCAAAGAAAGCAATATCTCCAATAAGGAACAGAGAATGTATTCCAAGGAACAGGAACTTGGAGAAAAAGAAAGGGAGAATCAAAAATTAAGAAATAAAGCCATCGCTGAATTAGAGAGAGTGGGTAATTTGACTCAGGAAGAAGCTAAAAGAGAATTGATAAGGCAAATTGAGGATGAGGCCAAGCTTGACTCTGTGCAAGTAGTAAAAAAAATAGAAGAAGAGACCAAAGAGAAATGCCAAAATGTGGCCAAAGATATTATCAGTCAAGCCATACAGAGGTCAGCCGCTGAACATGTGGTTGAAACAACTGTATCTGTGGTTGATCTTCCTTCTGATGACATGAAAGGACGGATTATCGGGAGAGAGGGAAGGAACATCAGATCCTTAGAAATGGCGACTGGTGTGGATATCATTGTAGATGATACTCCTGAAGCTGTGATTCTATCTAGTTTTGATCCTATCCGAAGGGAAACAGCCCGATTGGCCATTGAGAAACTTATTGTTGATGGACGGATCCATCCCGCAAGAGTTGAAGATGTGGTGGAGAAAGTAAAAGAAGAATTAGATGAGAAGATCAAACAAGAAGGAGAGTCAGTAGCTTTGGAACTCAGGATTCAAGATTTACATCCTGAACTCATAAAAATATTGGGCAAATTGAAATACAGAACCAGTTTTGGACAGAATGTGCTTCAGCATTCCAAAGAAGTGGCTTATCTTGCGGCTCTCATGGCTAAAGAATTGGGAGCAAATGAAAAAGTTGCTTTAAGAGCTGGATTACTGCACGATATTGGAAAAGCTGTGGACAGAGAAGTAGAGGGCACACACACAGAGCTCAGTGTATCTTTGACAAAAAAATACGGAGAAACAAAGGCAGTGATAGATGCCATTGAATCTCACCACAGGGATGTGGAATTTCCTTCTGTAGAAGCTGTTTTAGTCCAAGCCGCGGATACTCTCTCGGCTGCCCGGCCCGGAGCGAGAAGGGAACTTTTAGAGACATATGTAAAGAGGCTGGAAAAGCTTGAAGAGATAGCCAATTCCTTTAAAGGAGTAGCAAAGGCCTTTGCTCTCCAGGCTGGTCGTGAAGTCAGGATTATCGTAGAGAGTCAAAAGATCACTGATGACCAAGCCTCTTCAGTGGCTAAAGATATTGCAAAAAAGATAAAAGGAGAGCTGGATTATCCTGGCCAAATAAAAGTTACAGTTATTCGTGAAATGAGAGCTGTTGAATATGCAAGATAAGTTAAGTGTGCTGTTTTTGGGTGATGTCATTGGGAGGCCGGGAAGAAAAAGCTTGAAAAATTCTCTTCCTCAATTAAAGAAGAAATATAAACCATCCCTCATTGCAGCCAATGGAGAGAATGCTGCTGGAGGGGTTGGTATTACCGAGAAAGTAGGAAAAGAACTTTTCACAAGTGTTGATATTCTTACTTCAGGTAATCATATTTGGGATAAAAGAGAAGCGTTGAATTATTTAGATGTAGAACCAAGGCTTATCAGGCCTGCCAATTACCCTCCTCCTTGTCCTGGAAGAGGAGCTTGTATTGTCAGAGACGCTGAGGAGAGAAAAGTGGCCTTTTTAAACCTTCAGGGAAGAGTGTTTATGGAACCTATAGACTGTCCTTTTAGAAAAGCTGACCAGGAAATCGATGCCATAAGAAAAAAGACTCATGTTATTATCGTTGATTTTCATGCCGAAGCCACTTCTGAGAAACAAGCATTAGGATGGTATCTTGATGGGAAAGTATCAGCGGTATGCGGAACTCACACGCATGTTCCTACTGCAGATGAAAGGATACTTCCTCAGGGAACCGCTTACATTACGGATATCGGGATGGTGGGAGGATATTATTCTGTCATAGGCATTAAAAAGGAACAGGCTGTGGACAGATTTTTGACGTCAAGACCGCAGAGATTTGGGCCTTCCAAGGAAGGATTCATCTTAAATGCTGTTTACCTGGAGATAGATTATCATACAGGCAAAGCACTGTACATAGAAAGAATAAAAATGGTTGGGGAAGGTGAAAAGTAACAGCACACTAGAGAAAAAGAAGGTTTATTCCGTTACAGATATCACCAATATCATTAAGAATGAGCTGGAAACTAAATTTCCACTGGTATGGGTAGAGGGAGAGGTTTCTAATTTTAAACGGGCCTATTCCCAGCATCTTTATTTTGATTTGAAAGATGATTCCAGTCAACTGCATGCTGTTATGTGGCGGTCCAAAGCTTCAAAGATACCTTTCAAGATGGAAGACGGAATTCAGATTGTTTGTAAAGGATTTATCAGTGTTTACCCTCAGAGAGGTCAGTATCAGATTCAAGTGGAAGAAGTTGAGCCTAAAGGCAAAGGCGCACTTCAGCTTGCTTTTGAGCAGTTGAAAAAAAAGCTTGAGAAAGAAGGACTCTTTGATCCTGAAAAGAAAAAGCCAATTCCCTTAATCCCTAAAAAAGTAGGGATTGTTACTTCTCCAAGAGGAGCCGCTATTATTGATATCTTGCAGACTATAGAGAGGAGGTTTGCAAAGCTTCATATCGTCATATACCCCGTAAGGGTTCAGGGAGAAGGAGCTTCAGAAGAAATAGTCGAAGCTTTGGATTATTTGGGGTCTCTTCCTGATATTGATGTCATTATTGTGGGAAGAGGAGGAGGTTCAATAGAGGATTTGTGGGCGTTTAATGAAGAAAAAGTCGCCAGAGCCATATTTCAATGTCCTATTCCCGTTATTTCAGCGGTAGGCCATGAGATAGATTTCACTATAGCGGACTTTGTGGCGGATAAGCGTGCATCCACGCCCTCAGCTGCTGCAGAGATACTTATAGAAAAAGAGGAAGCTTTCCTCGAGCGCATTGAGAGTTTTGGCAGAAGAATGGAGCATCAGATGAAATACATGACTCAGGAAAGGAAAAGCCTGGTTATGGATCTAATAAGACACCATGCTTTCCAGAGATTCAAGGAGCATTTATATCAACTGTCACAGAGTGTAGATGACCTGGATATCAGAGCCGTTAATTTCATGAGAGCTGAGCAGAATAAAATGGCAGAATATAGGTCAAATGTGAGGCTAATACAAGAAAGAATGGCTTCTCTTATTAAAGAAAAAATGAGTCACTTCCAGAGCCGATGGGAGATGTTAGCTTCTCAATTACACAGCTTAAGCCCCTTGAATATATTGAAAAAAGGTTATTCATTGTGTTGGGAAGAGGGAAGTGATTCTCTTATCAGAACCATTGATCAGGTTAAAAAGGGAAAGAGGATCACAGTTTCTTTTTTCAAAGGAGAGTTCAACTGTCAAGTGAATTCAGTAGATAAAGAAAAATTAATTGAAGACAGGTATAAGAAAAAATGACTCCATCGGGTTATAGAAACTAAAAAGGAGAGAATATAATGAAAGACCTTAATTTTGAAAAAGCACTGAAGGATTTAGAGACCACGGTAGAGAAGTTAGAGCAAGGGAATCTTTCTTTAGATGAGTCATTGGAACTTTTTGAAAAAGGAGTTAAGCTGGCAAAGTTTTTAAGAAAAGAGCTTGAAAAAGCAGAGAAAAAAGTTGAAATTCTTCTTAAAGATGAGGAAGGAAAAGTGTCTGCAGAGTCATTTGACGTCGAAGAAAATGATGAAGAAGAAGACCCTGATAATGGTGGGAATGAATCCCTCCCCTTTTAAGAAATGAAAACAGAAGAAAAGATTAAAGCCAAGAAACATCTGGTAGAAAGAGAACTGAAGAGAATATTGGGTAAGTATGAGGGGGAATTAGTCCGCTCTATGAAATACGCTGTTTTTTCTGGAGGAAAAAGATTTAGGCCCATCTTAGTTCTCGCCACAGGTGAATGCTTTGGATGTGAGAGTGAGAAAACCCTCCCTTTTGCTTGTGCTGTCGAGTTTATTCATAATTACTCGCTTATTCACGATGATCTTCCGGCTATGGACAATGATGATTTTAGACGGGGGAAGCCGTCCTGTCACAAAGCATTTGGAGAAGATGTAGCCATTCTTGCCGGAGATGCGCTGCTGACCTTGGCTTTTGAAGTCCTCTCAGGATCTTCGGTAGGAAGAGGAAGAATTGAAACTAAATGTGAAGTTATTAAAGAAATAAGCCGGTCAGCTGGGATTTCAGGGATGATAGGGGGTCAATACCTGGATATTAAATTATCAACAGAAGACTTTAAATGGGAAGATTATCATACTTTGGCGCTGAAAAAGACAGGCCGTCTTATTTCAGCTTCGGTGAGGACGGGTGCTTTGCTTGGGCAGGCTTCTTCTGATGAGATCAAAGCTGTATCAGAATATGCTGAGAATTTAGGATTTGCATTTCAAATCAGAGATGATATCCTAGATTCACATGAGGATATCCAGGATGGAAAAATGATCAGTCCAAATGAAGTTTTTTTTCATGGCCGTGAAGGAGCAAAAAAAGAGCTTTTTAAATATGTGAACTCAGCGGTAAAGTCGCTTGATAGAAATTCCATAAAATCTGATGAATTGAGATATTTGGCTTTAAAGCTTTTGGAGGTCAATAAGAATAATGGGAAATAGAAGTATCCTTGATCGAATAAACAGCCCTCAGGACTTAAAAGGGCTTTCTATAAAAGAGCTTTATATTCTTGCTGGAGAAATAAGAAGTTTAATAATCAGGGTAGTATCAAAAAATGGAGGACACCTTTCCCCGAACTTAGGAGTGGTAGAGCTGACGCTGGCTCTTGATTATGTTTTTGATTCACCTAAGGATAAAATAATATGGGATGTGGGGCATCAATGCTACACTCATAAAATACTCACAGGAAGAAAGGAAAGTTTTCACAAGCTCAGAAAAATGGACGGCATTTCAGGATTCCCTGTTAGAGAAGAAAGTGAACATGATGTTTTTAATACAGGGCATGCCTCTACAGCACTCTCAGCAGCTATGGGTATGGCTGTGGCAAGAGACAGAAAAAGGCAGAACCATAACATAATAGCTGTGGTCGGGGATGGAGGATTAACCGGAGGTGTGGCATGGGAAGCCCTCAACCAGATAGGCCATCATAGAGAGAAAATGGTGATTGTTCTTAACTATAATGAGATGTCTATCTCTCCAAATGTGGGAGCCTTGTCCAGATATTTAAATTATCTTGTTTCTGGCCAGCATTACTTGAGACTCAAAGATCATGCAAAGACTTTTCTCAAAGCTATTCCTGTTGTAGGATGGCCTTTGATTAAAGCGGGCAGAGCTTTTGAGGAAGCCATCAAAAAGACTTTTTTCCCAGGTTTGGTTTTTGAGGAACTGGGGATTCGTTATATAGGAGCCGTGGAAGGGCACAGTCTGAGGTCCCTGATCGAGGCCTTTGATGAAGCCAAACACTTTGACGGTCCTGTGATTGTGTTGTGTGCCACTCAAAAAGGAAAGGGATATCTTCCCGCTCAAAACGATCCTTCTAAGTTTCACAGTGCTCATCCATTTGACATAAAAACAGGTCAAATGAATAACAAAAATTCACGACCCACTTTTTCATCTGTTTTTGGAAGCACTATGGAAAAATTAGCTGAAAAAGATCAAAGAATAGTGGCTGTTACAGCGGCCATGCCCGAAGGGACTGGACTTAGAGATTTTACCCGAAAATTTCCTGAACAATTTTTTGATGTGGGTATCGCTGAGCAGCATGCCGTTGATTTTTCTTCAGCACTGGCGTTAAGTGGATTTAAGCCTGTGGTTGCCATTTATTCAACATTTCTTCAAAGGGCTTATGACCAGCTTTATCATGATGTCAGTTTAATGGATATTCCTTTAGTCTTTGCTTTGGACCGGGCTGGGATTGTTCCTGATGACGGACCCACCCATCAGGGAGTCAATGACATTGTCTATCTCAGGCATCTTCCGAATATGATTGTTATGGCTCCTAAGGATGAAAATGAGCTTCAGCATATGATGAGTTCTGCTTTTTCTTATGGTCATCCTGTAGCAATCCGGTTCCCAAAAGGGAAAGCATTCGGAGTTCCCATGGATGAGGATTTCAAAGAGATCTCTTTGGGCCAAGGAGAACTGATAAAACAAGGAAAAGACCTACTTATTGCTTATGGTCATATGGTCTATCCCTGTTTGGAAGCAGCTGATAAACTTGAAAAAGCAGGGATAAGCCTTGCTGTGATGAATGCACGATTTGCTTATCCATTGGATGAGAAAATGATCCTTGATTTTGCTAAAAAAGGAAGCACCATCATCACAGCTGAAGAAGGCATTGCTGCCGGAGGATTTGGAAGTGCGGTCAGAGAGTTTTTAGACAGTCAGTATATTTTTGATGTTAAATTCAAAAGAATTGCTATACCCAACAAGATATGTCCTGTAGGAAAAGTAGAGCAGATAAGAAGACTGTTTGGACTGGATCCGGAAGGGATTATTGATCAAATAAAGAGTTTATATGAGGCTGAAAATATAGGATATTATAATAAGTCTTGATAATTCTTATCCAATAAAATGTCTTCAGTTATTATGAATAATCCAAAAAGCAAAACCAAGGAAAGAGCTGATAAGCTTCTTGTTGACCAGGGACTTGCCAAAAACCGAAATAAAGCAAAGGCATTGATCATGGCCGGACTGGTAAGAGCTTCGGGGAAAAAGGTGCAAAAAGCTGGTGATTATATAGACAAAGACACAGGTCTCTCTATAAAAAAAACGATTCCTTATGTAGGGCGGGGAGGTCTTAAACTAGAAAAAGCTCTGGATAAATTTGAGTTGGACATAAAGGGATGGACAGCTTTGGATCTAGGGGCTTCCATAGGGGGATTTACAGATTGTCTGCTTCAGAAGGGAGCTGAAAGGATATATGCTGTTGATGTTGACACAAGACAGGTAGACTGGAAATTGAGAAATGATCCGAGAGTCATTTTAATAAATAAAAACGCAAGGTATTTAGAAAAAGGAGATTTTGATAGGGAAATTCAGCTTGTGACCATGGATCTGTCTTTTATCTCAATTTTAAAGGTCCTTCCAGCTGTCCAGGATTTGTTAACCAAAGGAAAGATTATTTTACTGGTCAAGCCTCAGTTTGAAGCAGGAAGAGGCCAGGTGGGAAAAAACGGAGTCGTAAAAGAACCTCATATCCATGAGAGAGTCTTGAACAGAATAGTGGAACAGGTCCTCAAACTGGGATTAAAAGTACAGGGCTTAATAGAAAGTCCCATAAAAGGTCAGAAAGGGAACAGGGAATTTTTTGTTTTATGCTCTGATAATGGAAATAATATAAGTCCAGACAAATTAAAGAGATTGATTAAGGAGGCTGTTTGGAATGAAAAAGATTAAAAAAGTGGGATTTATTATAAAGCCTCACGCACCCAATATTGAAAAGATTTTAAAGGAGATTATTTATTATTTCGAGAAAAAGAGCATCAAGTGTGTTTTGGAGAATTTTGCTGCCAAAAAAGTAAGGAAGAACAAAGGAATACCAAGGGAAAAAGTCCCCGGATTAGTGGACATGGTGGTTGTTTTAGGAGGAGATGGGACCATGCTTAGTATTTCTCATCTGGCGGCAAAGGCAGGAGTGCCTGTCATGGGAGTGAATATGGGAAGCCTTGGGTTTTTAACGGAAGTGCCCCTTGACGAGATGTTTTTAACCATAGAGGAATATTTGAAAGGAAATGATTCGATTGTCAGTCACAGGCAAATGCTGGAGGTTTGTCAACGGGGTGAAACATCCCTATGCTTGAATGATATTGTCATAAATAAAGGGGCCCTTGCGAGGATGATCAGGTGTGAGATATGGATAAATGAGATGAAGATAGCCGTCCCCCGTTTGGATGGAATCATCATTTCAACCCCTACGGGTTCCACAGCTTATTCTCTTTCTGCAGGAGGGCCCATTATACAGCCGCATATTCCTGCTGTCATTATTGCTCCTATCTGTCCTCACACCCTCACTTTTCGCCCCATGGTCATTTCTTCAGAATCAAAGGTCACCATTAAGGTTCTTTCTGGGGGAGAAAAAACATACCTGACTCTGGATGGACAGAGAGGGAATTTAATAAAGAAAAACGAAAAAGTGGAGATAACAAACAGCAACTATGCACTTTCTTTGATTTCATCTCCAAAGAGAAATTATTTTGACCTGGTTCAAGAAAAACTCAGGTGGGGGTAAAGAATTAGAACAGAAAGGAATATTCGGTCTTGAAACAAATCTATGATGTGGTCATTGTAGGAGCAGGGCCCGCAGGCTTATCAGCAGGTATTTACACAGGACGGGCTCTATTGAGAACTCTTATTTTAGATAAGGGAGTGCCCGGAGGTCAGATCTTATTGACAGACAAAATAGAAAATTACCCAGGTTTTTCTGAGTCAGTATCATCGTTTTCTCTCGCAGATAAATTTAAATCTCAGGCTGTAAAGTTTGGATGTGAAATAAATCAAGAAGAGATCAAGAAAATAGAAAGAGAAAAGGATGTATGGGTTATCACTGCGGCGGAAAACAAATATTCAGCCAGGGTCGTGATTGTGGCTACTGGATCAAGTCATAGAAAATTAGATGTTCCTGGAGAGAGTGAGTTTACTGGGAAAGGGGTTTCCTACTGTGCCACTTGCGACGCCGCCTTTTTTAGAGATAAAGTTGTGGCCGTAATAGGAGGAGGAAGCTATGCCTTAACAGAAGCCTTGTTTCTGACAAAGTTCGCAAAAATGGTCCATATCATTCACCGCCGGGAACACCTTCGAGCAGAGAAATTACTCCAGAAAAGAACCAAAGAAAACAAGAAAATTAATCTGGCATTGAATTCAGTGGTAACGGAGATAAAGGGTGATCAAAAAGTGCAAAAAGCAAACATACTGAATATCAAAAATAAGGATAAATTTGAAATAAATCTGGATGGGATATTTGTCTCTATTGGTATGGTTCCCAATACAAATATAGTCAAAGGACTGGTTGATTTAAATGAGAAGGGGGAGGTCATAGTCGGGAAGAACATGGAAACATCTAAACAAGGGATATTTGCAGCCGGAGATGTGACTGATACCTGCAGCAACCAGGTGGCCACAGCAGTCGGAGCTGGAGTTGAAGCTGGTCTTGCTGTTAACAAATATATTGAAGAGAATAGATAGAATTTAGGTTTGGGTGTTATTTTTATTGTTTTCCAATTTTTTTATGCGTTTTTTTAGTCTGTTCAACTCTTTCATCATAGGACGGAGCCTGGATAAAGAGGCCCATATTTTTTTCCATTCCGTGATAGTCCGGTGGGGATAACCTGCAATAATAGAATCTGGAGGGATGTTTCCTGAAACACCGGTTTTGGCGGCAATGATGGTGTTATCACCAATTTCTATATGATCGGCAATGCCGACTTGTCCTCCCATTATGACATTTTTTCCCACTTTGACACTGCCGCTGATTCCTGCTTGCCCTGCAATAATTGAATCTTTTCCAATAATGACGTTATGAGCTATTTGAACCAGATTATCTATTTTGACCCCCTGGTGAATAACCGTTTGGTCCAAGGATGCTCTGTCTATAGAGGTATTGGCACCGATTTCGACATTATCTTTAATGATTAGTTTTCCGATCTGAGGGATTTTGGCGTAAGGTCCCTCTTTTTTCTTAACATATCCAAACCCATCAGAGCCAAGTTTGACTCCATTGTGAAGAATCACTTTGCTTCCAATTTCAGTTGAAGAGCGGATAGCCACATTGGAATGGATGACACAGTCTTTTCCGATTTTTACATCAGGATAGATGGTGACTAGGGGAAAAATGACGGTTCTGTCTCCGATAACAGCATGATCACCAATGGAAACAAACGCACCTATGGACACATCAGTTCCGATTCTAGCTAAAGGAGAGACTGAAGCGTTGGGGTGGATCCCTGGTTTAGGAAGTTGAGAATGATGCAGAAGTTCAATCACTTTGACAAAGCTTAAATGGGGATTTTCTGATTTAATCACAGGAAGTTGTTCGAATTCCTCATCCATAGGAATGATAGCTGCTGAAGCATGGGTTTTTTGGAGTGATTTACGGTATTTTTTTTGAGAAAAAAAGACCAAATCCCCTTTATCTGCTTTTTCAAGACCGGAAACTCCTTTTATGACTGTTTCACCGTTTCCTTCAAAGGAACAATTCAAGTATTTAGCTATTTTTTTGACTGTCAGAGGAGGGACTGGTTTTTTAGGCTGATTTTTCATGAAACCTCTCATTAAGAACAGCAGCTAATTCAGCACCCCAGAAAAGAATCATCAGAGAAAAAGATATCCACAATAGAAAGAATATAATAGAAGTTAGAGTTCCTTGGAGCAGCTTTGATAAAACAATTCCAATCGCTGATAGATGGGCCACATAAAAAGCAAAAAGACGTTTGAATACTTCCCATAATATAGTACTTATGGCAGCAGCAATGGCAGCGGCTTTAGTGTAGACTTTAACCTCAGGTATAAACTTATAAAGAATAAAAAAAACAACAAAAGTAAGCGTAAGGGGGATGAGATACTGAAGAAAAAAATTGTCAGCAAGAGAGGCCACTTTGGGATTTATATGGTTAGCAATAGCCTCGCTTTCTTTTAAAGTTCTATGAAGGGCTGTCCATATGGCTGTGATAGAGAGAGAAATGAGCATGATGATTCCTAAGACGAACATAATGAGGTATTCCATAAGACGGTTGTAAAAGAATGATTTTTGGTAGTTTGCTTTAAATATGAAATTGATAGAATAAATAAGGTTGGAAAACAAAAAGCTGGCAGCTATGAAAGAGCCGGCAAGCCCAAACCAGCCGAGATTACCTATGTTTTTTGATACAGATTGGACTCTTTGGAAGAAGAGCGGATCTAATTGGGCAAAGAATTCATCGGATAGAATATTGAGGCTTCGGAAAGCAAGCTCAGAGCTTCCCAATACTTTTGTGGTGATGAAAGCGAAAAGGGCAACCAGAGGAATAGCACACAGTAATGTAAAATAAGAAACGATGATAGAAAAATTCCCACATCTGTCTTCATTAAATCTTTTAAAAGTGGTTTTAATAATATTGAAGACAGACTTGTGCATGGGTTTGGTCGGTTATTTATTTTGTTTAAACGTATTGCCCCCACTTCACCATAAGAATAATAATAGAAATAAGGAGAGCATAGATAACCAGAGTTTCGATGAGGACTAGACCAAAAATCAGCAAGAATCTGATATGAGGTCCGGAATTCGGGTTTCTGGAGATGCCTTCGCATGCGCTGCTTATAGCTTTGGCTTGACCAAAAATACCAGCGGCGGCAGCAAGAGTTATCACAGCTGCTCCTATGATCAAGGACAGTTTAAATAACGAGGCTCTTTGGTTAGAAAGCTCTGCTTCTTGAGCTAAAAGTGGAGCACTCATCATGATCATTAAAAAGAAAAGTAAAAACAATGGTTTGAAATTTTTAGGCATTTTTTTCTCCTTTTAGATTAATGTTCTTCCTCCTGGGCCACGGCTCCTGATAGATAAATGCATGTTAACAGCACAAAAACAAAAGCTTGGATAAAGGCTGTAAAAATAGCCACAGCCATAAATGGAAGAGGCAGGAAGAAGGGGATGATAGACATCATAACCACAATAAGAAGTTCTTCAGCGAATATGTTACCAAAAAGTCGTATGGATAAAGACACCACTCTAGAAAAATGGCTGATTATTTCTATGGGAAGCATGAGGGGAGCCAGAAGAGGAATAGGGCCCAAAAAATGTTTGAGATATCTAAAAAAACCCAGGCTTTTTACTCCCTGCCAGTGGTAATAGACAAACACAACCAGAGCACAGGCTGCGGTCACGTTCAGTTTGCTTGTAGGAGACATAAGACCAGGAATGAGCCCCAGAATATTGCTGGTAAAAATAAATATCCCGATGGTAGCTACAAGAGGCACATATTTTCTTCCTTGTTCACCAACAATTTCAACCAGCTGGTTTTCAAAAGTCTGGATCAATAATTCCAGCAAGCTTTGTCGTTTAGAGGGAACCAGCTTTAAATTTCTTGAAGCGAGCTTGAAAAACACAATGAGGACAATAGCTACAATGATACTCATCACGACATAATCAGGAATGAAATGCTCTGGATTTTTAATTTGGATTCCAAACAAAGATAGGACCCAAGCTATAGGTTTACTAAATATTTTGTTGAACAATTCTACTATATACAAACTGTGTTCTAATTTTTCCATCGCATCATTTTCGAAACAGCAATAATACCTTCAATCAGGAATACGACAATTATTGTCGAAAAGCCTGCCGCAAATGCTAATATTTTGTTTTGAAAGAATAAAATTATAGTAAATATCACAGCAATAATCAATACAAGCCTGAGTCCGTAAAACAAAGCCGCTGATTTTACCGCCTTTTTTTTCTCCAAAGATAAAAGCCTTGTTATTGATTTTTTAAGCCAAATAAAACTGATAGCTGCGATAGCCCCACCGATAAACAACAGCACGGCTGTGATCAAATCAAAGACAAAAACAGTCCCTATAGCTAGAATTAAAGAGACCACCAGGATCTCTTTGGGTATTCGTCTCAGTATCTTTTCTTCAAAATTTTGGTCCTTTGAATTCATTTTCATATCCCGGGATGTTTACCCAGACTCACTCGTCTTTGTATTTGTTGACTCCTCGGATAAGGGATATTATACCTGATGCGATACCGAATAAAAGGAAAATAATAAGAAGCCAGGGATCGGTTCCAAACAATTTATCTAGATAATAACCCAAAAAAAGACCTATGGCTATAGAAGAGGGAAGAGCCAGGCCAATGGAACTGAGTTCTAATATTTTACGGGTACTTTCTTTTTTTGACTGGGGTGATTTTTTTTGATCCATCAAAAAACTTTACGGTTTAATTTATTTAACGAATGTTTTTTCTGTTGGGACCTGACTTTCCGTTATTATCTGTTTAATCTAGGCAGCTGTCAAGTGCTCTGTATTGATTTGTAAAGGGGGTTGTGTTAAATTTTATTCCAAATGAACGGAAGAAAAGGGATTTGTTTATTCATTGTTATTTTATTCATGATGATTAATGTTGTTTTAAGCTCAAATCAAAAAGATGAACCGCCTTCAGTTAAAATAATCGCTCGATATGAAGAAAAAACTGATAATAAAGTCACAGCTTCAGGAAATGTTGAGATCCGTTATAAAGATATTATACTTTTTGCTGATTGGGCCGAATTAAACATAGAAACAAAAGATATTACAGCTAAGGGAAATGTAAGTATCCATATGCCGGGAGAAGTGATAAGGGTGAAAGAGATTGATATTAATCTCGATACCACAAAAGGAGAGATGGAGAAAGCATATGGGATGGTAAAGCCTACCATGACCTATGAGGCTCAATCTGTAAAAAGGGAAAGCGGAGAGTTTTATAAGTTGAAGAAAGCTTGGATCACCACATGCACCCAAGAAGTTCCAAGATGGAAATTTTCATGCTCAAAAGCAAATTATAAAAAAGATAATTATATTGAGATGTGGAATTCTGTGTTTTCTCTAAAAAAAATACCCGTTTTATATCTTCCTTATATGAGATATCCGATTAAAGATAGAGCGAGTGGATTTTTAATGCCACGATTTGGATACTCAGGAAATAAAGGCATGATTTTTGATCAAGCTTTCTACTGGGCTATTAAGAGAAACATGGATGCTACCGCTAACATTAACTATTATTCGGCCATAGGATATGGAGGGGGTCTTCAGTACAGATATATTTTTTCAGATAATATTCGTGGAAATATAGACCTTTTTTATTTTAATTTTACAGATACGGAATACTTAAAAACAGAGGAAAATAACGCTTACATTTTTCGTATGCAGCACAACCAGCGTTTACCTTTTAATTTCAATTTAGTGAGTGATATCGATTATCAGAGTTCTTTTGATTTTCTCAGAGAGTTTGACAATAATTTCAATCGGGCTGTGGTGGCCAATAGGCGTTCACAGGTTTACCTCACAAAATCTTGGTCCTATTTCAATTTTAATGCCCGGGCCGGCCGCTTTGAAACCTATTATAGATCAATGGATAGGTCTATCATAAAACACAGCTTCCCCTCGATTTCTTTTTCTTCTTCTAAAATTGAATTATTCTCTCCGGTTTTCTTTTCTTTTTCTTCAAAATTTGAGAGATGGGAACGAGGTTGGGATTATCAGTTTGAACAAGGCAATCAGAAAAGCAACCAGTATTTAATGTTTGTTCCCAGAGTCAGTGTTCCTTTTAATGAGATTCCGTGGCTCACTATCAATACAAATTTATTATCCAATTTTTCCTATTACTTGAAAAGCTTGTCAGAAGATACAAAAGAGGTCATTAACGAACCGGTTTTAACCAGGAATTATTCTGTTGATATTGAGTTTATTGGACCTGTTTTTAATAGAATTTTTTTTGATTCGAATAAAAAGGCAAAATTAAAACATATCATTGAACCGACCTTTACCTATAGATATGAAAGCCCTGTAAAGAATTCAGAGAGAATCATCACATCCACAGCTTTTTATATTTATCATTATTTACGATATGGTCTTGTTAATCGTTTTCTTATCAAAGAAAATGATATGCCCAGAGAAATAATTTCTCTGGGATTAACTCAGACTTTTTATTTGAACCCTGAAAAAGGACCCCTTAGTCGATACAGGGTTGATGATGAAATACCTGAATTTTCTGATATAAGCGGAAACATTAGGTTCTATCCCACAAGAAAATATAGTCTGGATGCCTCGGCATCATTCAATCCTTATTACAAAAGCCTTTCCAGCATTAGAGTCGGAGCTAATTTGGGTGTACCGACGGATGATTGGTTTTTAAGAGTCAATTGGTACAAAAGTGTAAATCCCTACAGAGAAAATTATCTGCTTAACAGACACCAGATAAGCTTTTTTGGAGGGGGAAGGATACCCAGACTTGCTCTTGAAGCTGAAGCAGAGGTGGATTACAATATACGAGAAAAAAAGCTTCTTTATTCTGCTGTTTCTTTGATATATCATTATCAGTGCCTTGATTTTGGGGCTGACTTGAGGATTTTCTATTTCCGCGATAAACCAGAGATCCAATTTGGTTTCACACTGGAATTAGGAGGTATTAGTAAAACCGAGGATTTTCTAGGTGGATTTGGATTTTAAGTTTAAGATAAAGTGAGCGGGAAAGAATTAGAAAACGCAGTTAAAAGAGTTCAATAAGGATGTCAAACAGAAACTAAAAAAAGGAGGGACGATGAAAGTTTTGATTACTGGGATAACAGGATTTGCAGGAAGCCATCTTGCTGATTACATTTTGTCGCAGCATAAGGATGTGGAAATCTATGGTTTTATACGATGGAGGAGCCGAAGGGATAACATTGATCATATTTTAGATAAGATAAATCTTTATGAGGCAGATTTAAAGGATATTGTTTCCCTAAAAAAAGCACTTTCTCAGATTCTCCCTGACCGCATATTTCATCTTGCCGCACAAAGCTTTGTGCCCACTTCATGGAATTGTCCTGCAGAAACATTTTCAATCAATGCCGTCGGAGAAATCAATTTATTCGAAGCTGTGCTCAGTCTTGGAATCAATCCCAGAATACAAATTGCGGGTTCCAGTGAAGAATATGGCCTTGTCCATCCTAATGAAGTGCCCATGAAAGAGGATAATCATTTAAGGCCCTTAAGTCCTTATGCGGTGAGTAAAGTGGCTCAAGACCTCCTTGCTTATCAATATTTTAAAAGCTATGGATTACATACCGTAAGGACCAGAGGATTTAATCACACTGGCCCACGCAGGGGTGATGTTTTTATTTGTTCTAATTTTGCTAAACAGATCGCCATGATCGAGAAGAAAAAACAGGAACCAGTTATGTATGTAGGAAACCTTGATGCAAAAAGAGATTTTACTGATGTGAGAGATATGGTTCGCGCCTACTGGCTGAGTTTAGAAAAAGGCAAAAAGGGGGAGGTGTATAACATTGGGACTGGAAAAACTTACCGGATTAAGGAAATACTTGATAAGCTGCTTTCTTTGACTGAAGATGACATCAGGATCAAGGTAGATCCTGATAGATTAAGACCTTCTGATGTTCCTGTCCTTCTTTCTGACAGCACAAAGTTTAGAAAAATCACTGGATGGGAACCGAAAATACCGTTCAGTCAATCTTTAAAAGATCTGCTGGATTTTTGGAGGGAAAGAGTTTAGCATTGCGGATATTTTTAACCGGAGCATCAGGATTTGTAGGGAAGCATTTTCTTTATTTATTAAGAAACAAAGAAGACGATATTTTTGGATTTTGTTACCCTGATGAGCCCGAACCAAGTCAAGTCACTTCAAAATGCACCATACATAAGATAGACATCCGTTCCGATAAGGACACCGAAGAATTCATTGAATTTTCTAAACCGGACTCTGTCCTTCATTTAGCGGCTGTATCTAATGTGGGTCAGTCATGGAAAAAAAGAAAAGAAACTTTTGAAGTCAATCTAATGGGCACTTTAAACCTTTTTGAAGCATTGAGAAAGTATGCTTCTCATGCCAAAATTCTTTTCATCAGCTCTTCAGAGGTATATGGTATTCCAGAATCAGAAACTAGGCCTTTGAGAGAAACAGATCCAGTTCAGCCGGTGAGTCCTTATGCCTTTACTAAACTGAGTGGGGAACGCCTGTGCCAATTTTATACTCAAATCGATGATATGGATATTGTCACAGTTAGGTCTTTTCCTCATACAGGTCCGGGTCAGAGCCCTGATTTTGTTTGTTCTGATTGGGCCAGCCAAATAGCTAGAATTGAAAAGGGTCTCTCCCCTCCTTTGATAAAAGTAGGAAATATAGAAGTAAAAAGAGATTTCGTGGATGTCAGGGATATAGTCAAAGCTTATTATTCTTTAATAAAAAATGGAAAAAAAGGACATGTCTATAATGTATCATCAGGCAAATCGATTTCTTTAAAGCAAGTACTCAATACGCTCTTGGAAAATGCCAAAGTTAAAATCGATGTGAAGGCAGATGAATCAAAAATGAGAAAAGCTGATATTCCAGTTTTAACAGGGGACAATCGAAAAATCAAGAAGGAGATATCCTGGGAGCCAAAGATAGGCCTTGAAAAGACTCTTTTGGATTTACTCCAATACTGGCGGGATGTGTATCATTCATAAAAGATGCCTGCTTACCTATTTTCAAAAACACGATTCATTCTCTTATGAAATTACAGCCAAGGCCTAATGTTTTTTTACTTTTTTCATGCATAGAAATTATTATATGCAGGCATCTTTTACTCTT
>JAWLEN010000184.1:0-3066 GCA_041686095.1 Candidatus Aminicenantota bacterium | reverse complement strand
AGGTCGGGGGCACGGATAGAAGGATGGTTTAAAAAACCGAAAAACTTATAAAAAAGAAAGGAAGGTGAAAAAATTACTTGCATCACATCATCATAGAAGTATGTCTGACCCACGAACGGGGGGAGTTACGCAGGAGCCGAAAAAAACGAAGAAGAATGGCGTTAAAAATCTGAAGTAAGCGACAGCCATTCCTGAATTGATGATTATTTGTTTTCTTTGACCTGATTATCTTCATCCAAGATGAGTATTTTGGGCATGTAAAAATCAGCTTCTTCATCACTCATCACAGCATAAGAAGCAATGATGATTCTATCTCCTATATTGACCTTATGAGCCGCAGCTCCATTAAGACATACCTTCCCAGGTTTCTCTTCATCTTGGATTAAATAAGTAATAAATCTTTCTCCATTTGAGATATTATAAACATGCACCTGTTCAAAGGGAAAAAGATCTGCTTTTTTTATCAAATCCTTTGACAAGGTAATGCTTCCCTGATAGTTGACATTTTTATCAGTAACCTTTGCATTATGTATCTTGGATCTAAGCATGATTCTTTGCATTATGAAGACTCCTCATTTTTCAATTTAAATAATGACATTATCTATCAACCTGACTTTTCCAATATATACAGCTAAAGCGATAAGAGTTTCTCCTTTTATTATTTTAGGCAATGATTCAAGATTATTCTTATTAACAATGACCACATAGTCTATCTTAGCAAATTTTTCTTCTTCTATATGATTTCTTATCATATCGATTATTTTATGGGAGTTCTTTTCACCTTCTGTAAAAAGCTTTTTTGCTCGTTGAAGGCTTTGATGTAAACATAAAGCCGCTTCTCTTTGTTCAGGACTCAAAAGATTGTTTCTAGAGCTCAAGGCCAATCCATCTTTCTCCCTAACTATGGGCAGGCTTGAAATTTGGACATCCATATTTAGGTCCTCAGCCATTTTTTTTAATATCACTGCCTGCTGCGCATCTTTCTGTCCAAAGTAAGCCCGATGAGGTTTAGTGATATTGAACAGCTTGAGCACCACTGTGCAGACTCCCCTGAAATGTCCAGGCCTGGATGCACCGCACATGACATCCTGGAGGTCATGCACTTCCACATAGGTTTTATATCCCTTTGGATACATCTTCATGTCTTTAGGAATAAATAAATAATCAACTCCCTCATCAGTTAGAATTTTTGCATCTCTATCTAAGTCGCGGGGATATTGCTCATAATCCTCTCCCGGTCCAAACTGAGTAGGATTCACATAAACACTCACCACAGTGCAGTCATTTTTTTTCACAGACTCCCGGATAAGGGTTAAATGGCCTTCATGCAAGTATCCCATGGTGGGAACAAATCCGATGATTTCCCCTTGAGACCGATGCTTGCGCATCTCATTTTTCATCTCATCAATAATTCTAATAATTTTCATGTTTTTTCCTGATTTTCTTAACTGAATTATTTTTGTTGTTTCTTAGAATAGAAAATCTTTTCTATTTCTTTTGAATGATATGAATGTTTATCCAGAGGAAATTGATCGCTTTTCACCTCCTTCACATACTGACTGATTCCATCAATCAATATTTTATTCACATCTACGTATTTTTTGACGTATTTAGGCAAATATCCATTAGAATATCCCAAGAGGTCATGAAAAACCAGTATCTGTCCATCACAAAATGGTCCAGCCCCGATTCCTATAGTGGGTATTTTGATCCTATGGGTGATCACTTTAGCTAATTCTAAGGGAATACACTCCAAAATGATTGAAAAAACTCCAGCTTGTTCAAGCTTTAATGCCTCTTCTATAATTTTCTGAGCTTCTTCTTTATTCTTTCCTCTGACTTTAAAACTGCCTATTTGGTTTATGGATTGGGGTGTCAATCCCACATGTCCCATAACTGGAATTTCTGCTTCCTTCAAGGCCTGTATAGTCTCCAATCGATAAGGAGTGGCTCCTTCTATCTTGACGGCTCTGGCTCCTGCTTCTTTGATAAAACGAGACGCATTTTTGACCGCCTCTTTTTGGGAAACTTGAAAACTCATATAAGGCATGTCCCCTACCACCAGAGCTCTCTGCACACCCCTTGTAACAGCTTTGGTGTGATGGATCATATCATTCATAGTAACCGGGATTGTATCCTTATGACCCAAAACAACCATTCCCAATGAGTCTCCAACAAGAATAATATCCACCCCAGCTTGATCAACGATCTTTGCTGTAGGAAAATCATACGCAGTTAAAGCAACAATCTTTTCCTTTTTTTCCTTTTTCTTGAGGAGATCCGGGATAATGACCCTTTGAATTAAGTTTTCAGACATATGTCTTCCTTTCTCCCCATCCTGCCTTTATTTATCAGGATTGAGGTAAAGTCTTATTTATGATTATCTCTTTTTTTTTTGATCTTCTTTTCCTATAGGAACATAATAAAGAGTGTTTTTTTTCATTTGGGATATCTTGTCAATGATATCTTCAACTTCCCCTCTATTCTCAAAATCTAAGTCATCGGATTTAATCACTAAGAGAGGAGTAGCCTGATAATTAAAAAAGAAGTAATCAAATGCTTCAATGATATCCTCAAGATATTTTTCAGAAACATTTTTTTCAATATCTGAACCTGTTTGTGAAATCCTTTTTAAGATAGCAGGAAGAGAAACTTGAAGATAAATGGTTAAATCCGGCTTCGCGATTTTTTCATAAAAAATACTGAATATTTTCTCGTAAACAATTAATTCCTCATCAGTTAATGTTTGATACGCATATATTTTATCTTTTTCGAACAGGTAGTCACAAATGATGCGTTCTGAAAACAACTCTCTTTGTAATAATGCTGACTGCTGATGATATCTGTTCACAAGAAATACAAGCTGAGTGAGAAAAGCAGAGCCCTCTTTCTCTTCATAAAAATCCTTTATATATGGATTATCTGTCCGATCAAAAACAGCTCTCGCTCCTATTTGTTTAGCTATAACTTGAACCAATTTTCCTTTTCTAGATTTCATCATCCCTTCAACAGCAATATGATTGAATGGAATATTTTTATCTAAAATCATCGCACTATTATTTATCC
>JAWLEN010000065.1:0-13472 GCA_041686095.1 Candidatus Aminicenantota bacterium | reverse complement strand
CTATCAGTTGATCGATCAAAATATGAAGGGTGATGATTTAGAAGATTATGTGGATCAAATTTTTAAAAGAGAGACGGATCCATACACCATAGCAGAAAACTTTATTCAAAAATTTAAGGATTCTTAAATGACAGAAAAAATACATCATATAGGGATTGCGGTGAATAAGATTGAAAAAAGTCTGAACAAATGGACACGATTGTTCAATCTAAAAAAAGAAGAAATTGAAGAAATTAAGGACCGAGGTGTGAGAGTAGTGACACTTCAATTTGACCACGGACCTTTGATTGAACTCCTTGAGGCTGTTGGAGATGATTCTCCAATAAAAAGATTTATAAATAGTCATGGAGAAGGAATCCACCACCTTTGTTTAAAAACAGATAACCTCGATCAAAAGGTCAAGGAGCTTAAGAGAGAAGGAATCCGTTTTGTTCAGGAAAATCCAGTTTCGGGAGCTGGAGGAAGCCGCATTATTTTTATCCATCCAGAAAACCTGAATGGGGTTCTTATTGAGTTGAAAGAAGAGAAAAAATAACAGCTTTATATTTTTAAAAGAATTTTTATTCGATTTTTTTTAGGGTAATAGATATTTTAAGTCCGGTGGGTTTGTTTGGAGATGCTTTTATGCTTCCTTCATGATCTTCGAGTATTTTCTTCGCTATAGGCAGACCTAGTCCTGTTCCTCCTTCTTTGGTTGAGAAATAAGGCTCAAAAATGTTTTCCAACATTTGTTTCTGTATTCCGGAGCCTGTATCCCTTATATCAAGGCTTATTTCATCATCTGTTGAAGAAGCCTTTATCTCGATCACTCCCCTGTCTTTGATTGATTCAATGGCATTGGTAAGAATATTTCTGAAAACTGTTTTTATTTTTGCTTTATCGCCAGAGAAAAGCATATCTTCAGCATCATATTTTTCTTTGAATTGGATTCTTTCAGATAAAATGCTTTTATAGGGTTCTATGGTCTCTTTGATTATTTGTTTGAGATTTAGAGTTTCTTTTTGCAAGGATGCTTTTTTAGAGGTTTCCAGAAAATCTTGGGCGATTTTTCTTAAATTTTCAACTTCTGTGACTATATAGGAAGTTGATTCTTTAAGCACTTTTTTGAAATCTTCTCGATTGTCTTCATAAACCTGCATAATGTGTTCAGCTGAGAGCTGTATGGGTGTGAGTGGATTTTTGATCTCATGAGCTACTTTTCTTGCCATTTCTGCCCATGCTATTTTTTTGGTGATGTCTGCGAGTTCTTGCTGGTGTTTTCTAAGGCTTTTCACCATTGCATTAAAGCCATCAACCAGTGTTTTCATCTCGTCTTGTTTTTTGTAATCAATGGATACTTCAAGATTTCCCAAACTGACCTCTTTAGTGCCAGAGAGAAGCCTTTGGATAGGATTTAAAATCATATCCCCTATTCCTTTGGCAAGAACAAGCACAGCTGTGATAAAGAAAAAGGAGATGAACACCAAAAATTCAAAAAGCTCATAAGAAAAAGCAGAGATTTCTTCTTGTTCCAAGGGAAAAGGAAGGGAGATCAAAAGAAAAGAATCATTATGTTCGTAAGGAATAGTCAGAGTATGAAAAGAATATTCGCCTATTTTTTGAGTTTGGGTGTAAAAAAGATTGTTTTGGTAACGAGCTCTGTAATAGATATCACCGTCTATGAGTTCAGGCAGAATTCCATAGTCGAAGAATTCTCTGTGGCTTGAAGAGATCAGTTTGCCTTCAACATAAAGGTTCACATCATTGGATATGGTAGAGCTGATCCACATAACCATTTCGTCAGGAGGAAGGGTTACAGTGAGCTGCTCTTCTTCTTGGAAAAAAGTAAAGTCTTCCATGATGCTGTGAGCGAATTGAGCTTGGGCTTCTGCTTCTTCAGTTAATTGTTGGGTAAAAATTTGAGAGAAAAAACTCCTGGTTAAGAGAGAAAAAAGCAGAAGGGGAATTAGGGATACCGCAATGAATGAAATATAGACCCGGTTTGAAAAAGACCAGAATGGATTTTTGATTTTTTTCTTGTGGCTGAGAGCAAAAAAGACAAAAGAAACCAAAGCTATAAAGAAAACGTAGAGAAAAAAAATGGTTAAAAATTCGACGGAGTGGGTCATAAAAGATTTCTTGGGAATAAAAAGTGAATAAATAGAGTTTCCTTTTTCGAAATACACACTTTTAAATTTTTTTCCTTTATCAGAGAAAACAGCCCAAACAGGTTGATCATTGGAACGAATTTCATGGAGAGTTTGGGGAGATATCCCTTTTGATATATTATTTGGATTGAATATTAATTTTCCTTGAGGATTAAAAATAGCAAATCCTAAGTTGATTTGTCTTAGGGAAGGAATCGAGGTTGCCCTGGTGAGTTCAAAATAGGGATTTGCCGAGTAAAGGAAGGGAAGCATTTCATAGCCTACAGAGAGGGATAGTATAGTTCTTCCTAAGTAGTGATCATTTTCTATCCAGTCTTTATATCCCGTAAGAAACAGCTTTTCCTCTCCTAAGAGAGTTATGGTCTGTCTTAAAATGGTCCATTCCTCACTAAAAGAAAGTTCAGTTCCGGTTTGCAGATTTGGAATATTTAAAGAGAATCTGGAAAGGATGCTGCCATCTGGATCGACCATTTCTAAGCTGGAATACCAGTTAAATTGTGCGACGAGAGTCCTTTTCCAAAGCGATGCTGCTATTTCTGGGGGCTTTTGATGGAGGAAAAAAGTCAGAACCTGAGTTTGATTTTCTTTGATTTCCTGTATGGATTCCTGAATGAGGAATAAAGCCCAATCTTCCTGAGAAATGATTGTATTTTTAAGAGAGGATCCTAAAATCGCTTTCTTTTTATCCATGCTTATCAGGTGCAGTGAAGAGTGAATGAACAGGACTAGAATCACAAAACCTGAAAACATAAATTCCTTCCTTTTTTTAAGGGAGGGGAAGCATGTCAGAGTGAATAGATAGAGCAGAACAACCGCCTGAAGAAACACCATGAGAGTTGGATTTCTTGATATAGTGATTAAAATATAAGCACAAAATGTGACTAGAAGCGAGGCAAATGGAATGAGCTTGCTGCTGGAATAAAAAGAAGCCGTTTTTACGGCCATATAAGCGATAGCCAAGAAACTAAAAACAAACAACAGGATACTGATATGAAGAATAAAGAAAGATGGTTTTAAAGAGAGATTCAATAAGAAATGTTTGGTGTTGAATACCAGGCGGTGAAGAAGTTCTAGCAAAATGTGGATGATAAAAACCGATATGAGTGAGGATAAAAAACCCAAGAGAACACTCAACAGAAGAGAAAATTTTGGGTGCTTCTTCTTTATGTATTTGTTGTATTGAAAGAGAAAGAAACCAATGATTGAAGCAAGTAAAAGTGAGGTGAGAAAAATGTCTGCGGGAGATTTTGTGAGATGACCGAAAGAAAGAAAGCTGGCAGCAGCAGGTGAAAAAATGGGGAGTGAAGAAACATGTTCCAGTCTGCTTATAGGAAAGAAAACAAGACGGATGGATATCAAGATTAAAATAACAGAAAGTTTTTGTAAGAAGTTGAATTTTTTGAAAATCCGAGGAAACTTTAATATGTATATAAGCAGAAGGATCAGGGACAGCACAAAAAAGACATAAAATCCCAGCAGTATATTCTGTTTTTGAGAGGAAATCAGCGAACTCAAAGGGGGAGAACTCAAAGTTACTGTTGCCATTATGTGGCCCTGTTCATTTCTCAAAGGAAAAAACATGGTTTGTATTTCATTTTGGAGTCGAGGTTGGCCTATGTACTCGTCGTTGTGTTTGTGAAATATTCTTTCAAAACCAGATATGTCTTCTCTAAAATCCCAGTAGTCAATTTTACAGTTTGACATCAATTTATCTTTTAAAAAATGATGTTCCTGAAGATACTGAGCTTTGAATTGAGGAAGGAATGCCAACAAATAATAAAATGCAAGAGTCCGCCTTTTTTTATCTTTATTTATAGAGATCAAATAAACCGACGCTTTATTTTTGATTAAAAAGGTATGCTGCTTGTTAATGTCCATATTATTTTGAGCGTGTAAAATCTGCTGGATGTCTATCACTTTACCGGACCAGAGTTTGATTTGGTTTGATTTATTATAGACAGCAATGCCTTCATGTGATTTATTTAAATGGAATTTATCAAAATAAGAAAAGATTTGATCTTCTTCTTCGGGAAGGTCAATGGATTTTAAGATCTCGTTTTTATCGAGAACTTGTTCCACTACAGAAGAAAATTCGTTTTTTATGTCATTCGACTTACTTCTTAATTGATTAAGGCTGTTTTGGTAGTAGTTTGAAGAAATGAATAGGGGATAGAAGAGCCAGAGAAGAAGTACAATGGCGGAAATAAGGGTGCTGATTAAAAAGCTGAACAGAAGGACTTCTTTTTTTTGCTTGCTCTTGTCTTTTTTCAAATTCTCTCTGCTTTTATTTCTATGATATTCCATTTTCCAGGTTTATTTTTTGTCCCTTTTTCTGATTCTATTAGAAGGAAAAACAGGTGAAACACATACTGGTTGTTGTTGTTTTTGTCCTTAAACGACCATCTAGCTTTATAAATATAATTCCTGTTCTGAAGCTCCCTAGCTTCTGATAAAGAGTAAAATTCAAAAGTCAAATAGTCTGAGAAAATTTTTTGGAAAAGAAAATAAGCTTGCTGGTCAGTGAGTTGATCTGAAAAAGAAATCGGCTCAGGGAATGAAAAGTTAACATGATAACCGTTAGGAAATAGAGAGTAGAGGCTGTGAGGATTATTTTGCAGAAAGGCCCTTTGAATATTATTGGAAACAGGGGTAGGGGGGGTGGTCAAAAGGGCGAAAATAGTGGTTAATAAAATTATGAACTGACCCATATAAATAGTCTAGCATAATATGTTTTCTGTAGGAAGAGTTTAGGTCCATGGAATAATAAAAATGGAAATGTTTTCTATCTTAACATTCATTGGCAAAAAGAATAGAATTAATACAGCAGCACTGAATCAAAGATTTGAGGATATCACAATGACTAAAAAACTTTCTTTTGGAGTTAAGAAATCAAAAGAGAGAGAACTGCGTCGGAGGATGAAAAAGTTAAAGATTTACGAAAAAGACTTAAAGGAAAATTTTGTCCGTTCAAGCGGCAGGGGGGGGCAGAGAGCCAATAAAGTTGCTACTTGTGTTTATTTGAAACACATTCCCACAGGAGTTGAAGTAAAATGCCAGAGAGAAAGAGTCCAGTCCATAAACCGGTTTCTTGCCCGGAGGCTTCTTACTGATAAAATAGAATCAATGATTCTTAAAAAGAAAAGCAGGGAACAGCAGAGGATCGAGAAAATAAGACGCAAAAAGCGAAAGCGTTCCAAAAAAGCCAAAGAAAGAATGTTAGAGGAAAAAAAGAAAAGATCTGAAAAGAAGAAAATGCGTGGCTATGAGCCCAAACCAGAAGATTATGAATAGAGCACAGCTAAAAAAATCAATTGATGTATTTCTCAACAGCTTCTTTCCAAACCAAGTAACCACTTCCCTTTAAATGCACCCCGTCATTGGTGTATTCTGGATCGAGCTGGTTGTCTTTGTTTGCAAACAGAGAATATAAATTGATGTATGTGATGTCATTGACATCAGAGAAATTTTTTAAAGCCCTGTTTATTCTGATTATGTGTTCTGTTTTATTTGTGTGGTTTGGGAAATTATTAAAGTCGTTATTAACTGGGAGTAGACTTTGGAGAAAGATTTCTGTGCTGGGTGATTCTTTATGGATGATTTTCACTATTTGTTTGATGTTGTAGACGACTTCTTCTTCAATTTTACCTTGGGCGAGGTCATTTATGCCAATCATTAAAAAGACTTTTAAAGGCTGTGATTCGGTCACTTCATTCAGCCTGGAAAGCACTCCAGATGTTTGGTCTCCGCTAATGCCCCTGTTTACCACGTTTTCATCCGGGAATATCTCACCCCAATTGCATCCGTCCGTTAAACTGTCTCCTAAGAAAACAATTTCATTTTCGAAATTAGGGAGTGTTTTAAAAAGTGAGGCTCTCTGATGCCAGTAGGGATAAAATGTATCTTCTTTTTCATAAGGTTCTTGACAGGAAAGGCTTATAAAGATCATAAGGGCAGAGGCCATTAATATGAGTTGTTTAGAGGGTTGCATGCGCTCCTCCTCACATAGTTTATTTAAAATGAGTTCAGTTATGAACTTAAGCTGATAAATCTATCAATAATCTTAACAAAAGATTGGTGGCTTTTTCTAAATCTTTCCAATCAATTTTTTCTTTTGGGGAATGGCTGATTCCATCTTCACAAGGGATGAAAATCATACCGACATCTGTAATTGAATTTAAGATTTGGGCATCGTGTCCGGCTCCACTGTTAATACTCATAAATGAATAGTTGAGTTCCTCACAATATTTTTTCATAAGATCTTGGAGATGACTTGATGTTTTAACTGGATCGGTTTTATCAATAATTTTGTAGTCGAATTGAAGTCCCCGAGAAAAGGATATATCTTCAGCGATTTTCAGTAATTTTTTTTCAATCTCTTCTAGGGTCTTACTGGATTGACTTCTTAAATCAAGAGAGAAATCAGCTCTTCCTGGAATGATACTAAAGACCCCCGGATGAATATGCGCTCTTCCGATGGTTAACATGCTTCCATAGTGTTCTTTAGCCACATAATGAGTTCCTTTAAGTGCAAAATCAGCCAAACCTAAAAACGCATCATGACGGAGTTCAAAGGGAGTCGTCCCAGCATGACTGGCTTGCCCTTGGAAAAAACATGTCCAGTAGTTTTTTCCGGCAATACTCTCCACAATGCCTATGGATTTATCTTCAGTTTCAAGTATAGGCCCCTGTTCTATATGGATTTCAATAAAATCTTGGATTTGGGGCCGCTGTTCGCTGGCATTTATGATGGAATCTATGGTGAATTCTGTGTTTTCCAAAATACTGTTTAAAGGAGTGCCGAATTGGGTTTGACCTTTTTCCAATGTTTCTTTTTGTATAGTTCCTGTAAAAGCCCTGGATCCCAAAAAATCTCCCACCAAGTTTCCCTCTTCATCTGTAAAGGACGCAACAGATAAAGGCTTTGTATGCTTGATCTTTTCTTCTTGAATCCTCTGAAGGCATTCGAGAGCTGAAAGGACCCCCACCGTGCCGTCATACATGCCTCCGTTGATCACCGTGTCGATATGTGAGCCTGCCATGACAGTTTTACCTTTTCCATCTAAGGTTCCAAATATATTGCCGGCTCCATCCTGGCTTACGCACAAGCCCGCACAGGATATTTTATCTTTAAGCCACTGCCTCGCTTCCAGGTCAGCTTGGCTGAATGAGGGGCGGCTTATTCCTCCTCCAGGATCTTTGCCTATTTCAGAAAGCTCCATCAAATTTTTTTTCAGACGATCCAGGTTTATTTTCACCTCCATGGGATCACTCCTCTTCTTATTTAAGTTTTTGATTCCACAAGCTTGAGCATATCTTTGACCGCTCTGTCTATACCCACTATCGAACTTCTGGCGATTATGGCAAATCCTATGCTGAATTCTTTGATTTCTTGAATTGAGGCTATGGGAGGGATATTCCAGTAATCAAGACCATGGCCTGCATGAACTTCAAGTCCCAATTTATGGGCTGTTTGGGCAGCCTTTATTATTTCCTGTTCAGCTTTATCTCTTTCTGGCCCGGATTCAAGTTCAGCGTACTTGCCTGTGTTAATTTCGATCAAATCTACTTTTAATTGATGGCAGGTTTTAATCTGTTCTTCAGAAGGATCCACAAAAATACTGACACGAATTTTACCTTGCAGAAGGCTTTGAATATGAGCAACCAATTTATCTTTATTTTTGATGACATCAAGTCCGCCCTGAGTGGTCAGCTCGTGTTCTTCTTCTGGGACAAGGGAAACGATATCGGGTTTGACTTCCAAAGCAATATTTTTCATCTCTTTGGTAGCAGCCATCTCTATATTTAGTTTTGTTTTTATGGTTTCCCTTAAAAGATGAAGGTCTCTTTCCTTGATATGCCTTCTGTCACCTCGGATATGGCAGACAATGCCTGAAGCTCCTGCCTGTTCTGCAAGAAGTGCGGCTAATACAGGTTCTGGCACTTTGCTTTTTCTTGCTTCTCTTAAGGTTGCGAAATGGTCTATATTAACCGCTAGTCTCATAACGGTCCTCCTTTAAATGGTTTTTTTAGATTGTAAATCATTATATCATTTTAATTCTTTAGAAATTGATTTTGAAATCATTTGTGCTAGATTTTCGATTTCTTGCTTATTTTCTCCTTCGATCATCACTCTTGCTAAGGGTTCTGTTCCGGAGTA
The DNA here is from genome assembly GCA_041686095.1 of Candidatus Aminicenantota bacterium. Classification (GTDB taxonomy): domain Bacteria; phylum Acidobacteriota; class Aminicenantia; order Aminicenantales; family Aminicenantaceae; genus WJMT01. Next base: position 5,168 of record JAWLEN010000065.1, on the reverse strand, counting down.
ACGGACTTTAATTCGACCCTTTCCACTAAGTTCCTGTTCAGCTTTTTTTAGTGCGCTCATGATTCCGGGGTAATGACTAAAGTCTTCCTTTCTTGAGACCTTAATATTTTTTTGAACCTGGGGATGTTCATGGAATCCTTTACATAAATCAGATAAGGGGCAGTTTTTAAGGATCATGATTTGAATAATTTTTAAACTGGTGAGTATGCCGTCTCCGGTAGGGCATTCATCGAGAAGAATGGTGTGTCCTGATTGTTCGCCTCCCAGATTGCTTTCTTGTTTGATCATCTCATCATAAACATATTTGTCACCCACATCACTTCGGATAAGTTGGAGTCCCATGGCCTTAAGAGCTTTTTCCAAGCCAAGATTACTCATGACAGTTCCCACTATTTTATTTGAATTAAGCAGCCCTTTTTCCTTCATATACTTGGATAGAATAAAAAGGGTGTGGTCTCCATTTAAAACCTTTCCTTTCTCATCGATGAATATAGCCCGATCTGAATCTCCGTCATAAGCAATCCCCATATCAGCTTTTGTCTCCAGGACTTTGTGGGCTAGTTTGTTTGGGAATAAGGAACCACAATTTGAATTTATGTTTTTTCCATTGGGTTCAGCGTTAATGGGCACAGTGTTAAAACCCAATTCTGAGAATATATTTGGAGCGATATCTGAACTTGTCCCGTTGGCACAATCAATCACCACCTTGATATCTTTCAGAAAGTTTTCTGATGCAAACTTGCTTTTTATAAATTGGATATATTCATTTTTCAGATCATTATCGGTTAAGGGTTCTGAAGAGGAAGGAATTATTTTGTCTTTTGATTTAATTATATTTTTTTCCAGCTCTTGTTCAAAATCATCTTTTATTTTTATTCCTTTTGAGGAAAATATTTTTATGCCATTGTATTCATAAGGATTATGAGAAGCAGATATCATGATACCCGAGGAAAATGATTTTATTTTGCTTAAGACAGCCACAGCAGAAGTGGGGATCACTCCAGCTGAAACAGCCTCGCCTTTGGAATCTCTGATTCCTTGGAATAAAGCCTGTTGGATCCATTTTCCTGAAGAACGGGTATCCTGTCCCAGTAAGATACGGGGGGACTGATTTTTTTGTCTAAGCAGATCTGTTAGATTTTTTCCTATTTTATAGATTGTGGAGTAATCGAGAGGATATTTTCCTGCGACCGCTCTGATCCCATCTGTACCAAACAGTCTATCCATTGGATTTTTTGTTTGCTTGTTTTTCTGATTTTTCTTCTTGAATGAGAAGCTTCACCAGGGCTGTTGTTTTGGATCCCACAATGGTCAGTTCAGGAGCCGGGGTTATTAGGTCAGCTTCAATGGCAGTGGTGTGTCTAAAATCAGATATATCAATAGGGCTGGTTCGAACAACATCCTTTTCATTGAGCCTGCTTTCAGGTCCTTTGACTAAGACTTCAGGAGGTTCTACTTCGGTTTTTAAAAGAGTAAATCCTGGGGGAAGTTCTCCAATGATGTTGGGTCTTATGGAAAGCATCAATTGTTTGCTTTTCTCGAACTTGAGATTAACCAGACTGGGAGAGATCTCTTTAACTTCGGCGCCATCCGGGATGCTCACCATGCTGCGGCTAAGAGTGTAGTCCTCCTGGGCAGTGGAAGCTTTCTTTAAATCCAGCACAGCATGGACATTAGCGGATGTGATTTGATTGATAAGTCTCTCTGGGGCGCGTATGGAGACTTGCACTGTCTGCATCGGCATTTCGACAAGTTCAATGTCAGAAGGGATGTTGTGAAGCTCAAGAGGAACACTTAGAGTCTTTTCGGAAAACTTTTTTTCTTCAGGAATAAGCGAGAACCATAATATCAAAGCTAAGAAAAAAGAAAATATCTTAAGCCCAAGATTTTTTGTGAATATTTTTTTTATATTTGGTTTCATTTTTTTATGTGAAATAACTTTGAATTTTTTCTTTTAGTTGGGTTTTATCAAGACCTCTTTCCAAATACCCTTCAGTGGCCAGAGAGATAGTTCCGGTTTCTTCTGAGACCACCACCACTAAGGCATCAGTCTCTTGGGCTAGACCAAGAGCTGCGAGGTGACGGGTTCTTGTTTTAAACTGTGTGCCGAGTTTATGGGTTGCAGGGAGGGGAAGCAGGCTGCCCGCAGCAAGTATCTTGTTTTTTCTTATAATCACAGCCCCATCGTGAAGGGGATTGTGAGGGAAAAAAATACTCACTATAAGGTCTTTTGAGAGCTGGGCATTTATTTCAACCCCTCTTGAGGCATAGCTATCTAATGAGATTTCTTTTTCCAGTGCAATGATCGCTCCGATTTTTTTAGAAGCCAAGTATTCGACAGACTGCAGAAGATCTTCAAAAGTGCTGGTGGTTTCTTTCCTTATAATGGACCTTGAGCCAATGGATGTCAGAAATCTCCTTATTTCACCTTGAAATAAAATAATGATGGCGATGATTAAATAGGAGATGAAGCTTTTTATAAGCCGGTGAGAAACAAGGAGATTTCCCCACTGGGTGATAACGTATAGGACAATGACAATTCCCAAACCTATAGCCATTTGATAAGCTTTGGTATCTCTTATAAGCCTGAAAAATGAGTACAGAATGAAGGATAAAAGCAGGATATCTAGAAAATCAGCCAGGGTGAATCCCTTGATAGCGGTGAGGGCTTCTAAAAGTATTTCAGCCAACATGAAGCATTTTATCCTTTCTTTTTTCTTCAGAGGATGGGTTTAAATCAGCTTCATTCATTATCGCTTCTGTGACAATAACAGCTTTTTTTAGTGAAGCAATATCATGAGAGCGTAAAATATGAGCTCCCTGAAGCACGCTGACCAAAGAGGAGGCGATGGTTCCTTCAATTCTCTGGTCAGGTGTGACGTTTAAGAGATTTCCTATGAAGGATTTTCTTGAAACGCCGATAAGTATAGGAAGGTCCAGCTCGTTGAATGAACTGAGATTTCCTATTATTTTAAGGTTATCCTTCAATCTTTTCCCAAATCCTATTCCAGGATCGATGATTATTTTATTTTTCTTTATACCTGTTTTTAAAGCGGTTTTCACTCTTTTTTTTAGAAATGTTTTTATTTCTTCAACGACATTTTCATATTTGGGCCTTTTCTGCATGTTCTTGGGAGTTCCCTTCATGTGCATAATGACGACGGGGATGTTTTTCTCAGAAGCTAATTCAAGCATTTTAGGATCAAAACGCATTCCGCTTATGTCATTTAAAATATCAGCTCCTTGGTCTAAGGCTGCCTTTAAGACTTCGGATTTAGTGGTATCCACAGAAATAAAAGTGTCTGTCTGTTTTCTTATCTCAGAAAGCACGGGTAAAATCCTTTTCTTCTCTTCTTCAGCGGTGATGGGATCGGAACCAGGCCTTGAACTTTCTCCCCCAATATCAAGAATATCAGCTCCTTCTTCGATGAGTTGGAGCCCTCTCTTAACCGCGTTTTGTTTATTGTAATAAAGTCCTCCATCTGAAAATGAATCTGGAGTGATATTAAGAATCCCCATAAGCCAGGTTTTTTGGCCTAGGGTGCAGTTCATGCCTCTGATCTGGATTGAATATTCTTTTCTCACTTTTAGTTTAAGTCGTAGCTTTTCTTCGCTTTTTTGCTGGTGATTTTGTCTGTTTCTTTTTATTCTTTGAAGATGGCTTTCTTGTTTTTGCGAGTTTTTTTCCGTTTAATAATGACTCAATTTCTTTCGAGTTCAGAACTTCCTTGTCAAGAAGAGCCTCTGCTATATTTTTTAATACGGTTTTGTGTTTCTGCAAAAGGTCCTTGGTTCGGTTTGAGTTTCTTTCTATTATTTTCCTTACCTCTGCATCAATGAGCTGGGCTGTTTTTTCACTAAAGTTTCTGTCCGTAGACAGCTCTTTTCCAAGAAAGACTAAGTCATTTCTTTCTCCATAGGTTAAGGGTCCTAAATCAGACATGCCGTATTGGCAGACCATTTTACGGGCTATTTCAGTGGATTTTTCAAAATCATTGGCAGCCCCAGTGGTGGTTTTGTTTAGAAACATTTTTTCAGCAGCTCTTCCTGCCATCAATACAGAGAGTTGAGCCTCAAGATATTCTTGAGAGTATGTGTACCTGTCGTCTAAAGGGAGCTGTTGGGTGAGTCCAAGAGCTCTCCCTCGCGGAATTATAGTGACCTTGTGCAGGGGATCGGCTTCTGGAATAAGAAAGGCAATAAGGGCGTGTCCCGCTTCATGATAAGCCGTGGTTTTTTTCTCTTCGTCGTTTATGATCATACTCTTTCTTTCAACTCCCATGAGAACTTTATCTTTAGAGGTTTCCAAATCTTTCATAGAGACTTTTTTCTTCCCGTGACGCGCAGCAAGAAGTGCGGCTTCATTGACCAGATTAGCAAGATCTGCCCCTGAAAATCCTGGTGTTGAGCGGGCAAGTACAGATAAATTTACATCATCGTCCAAGGGGATATTTCTCACATGGACTCTCAGAATGTCTTCTCTTCCTTTGACATCCGGCATATTGACCACGATTCTTCGATCAAATCTTCCAGGTCTTAACAAAGCGCTGTCCAGAATATCAGGACGGTTGGTGGCGGCAATAAGAATGATTCCTTCATTAGCATTGAAACCATCCATTTCCACCAGAAGCTGGTTGAGAGTTTGTTCTCTTTCATCATGACCTCCCCCAAGTCCGGCTCCTCTGTGACGCCCGACCGCATCCAGTTCATCAATGAAAATGAGACAGGGGGCTTGTTTTTTGCCTTGCTCAAAAAGGTCGCGGACTCTGGAGGCTCCCACTCCGACAAACATCTCCACAAAGTCTGATCCGCTTATGGAGAAAAAGGAGACATTGGCTTCTCCGGCAACAGCTCTTGCCAGCAGAGTTTTTCCTGTGCCAGGGGCTCCCACCAGTATCACTCCCTTTGGAATGCGCCCTCCTAATTTTTGGAATCTTTTGGGGTCTTTAAGAAATTCTATGATTTCTCCTAACTCTTCTTTGGCTTCTTTCACTCCGGCTACATCATTGAAGGTCACTTTTTTATTTGGGCTTGTGAAAAGTTTGGCTTTGCTTTTTCCAAAGGAAAGGGCTTTATTTCCACCAGCCTGCATCTGCCGCATGAAGAAGACCCAGAAAAGAATGATGAGAATAATGGGAAACCATGTAAAAAGATAAGAGTACCAGGGA
>JAWLEN010000064.1:0-13548 GCA_041686095.1 Candidatus Aminicenantota bacterium | reverse complement strand
GGCCGCGTATGATTGGCCGGGATTTTTATGACATCATTTTTCTTATGGGAAAGACTCATCCCAATTTTTCTTACCTCCAAGAAAAGATCCATGTTGGAAATTCTGAGGCGCTTAAAAAAAGGCTGTATGAGAAATGCAGGGATGTTGATTTCAATCGGCTAGCCAAGGAGGTGTCTCCTTTCCTTTTCAATCCTGATGAAGCCAAAAAAATTTCTCTTTTCCCGGATTATATAAAAAAAATGAGCTAAATTGGGTTCGGTTTATTTATTGCTCCTTTTTTTTGGAAATGGCCATCGGATTGCTTCATTTCATGCAGAAATTCGTCAACCTTTATTTTGATATTAAAATAAACGCCTGTTTTTTTTGAAGAGCAGATATCTTATCAAAACAAATTTATATAGCGACTCCTCTTATCAAAATATAATTGATATTTTTTTGATAGTGGTGTGTAAAAAATTAGATGCGGATAATATTGATAAAAAAAGTTAACTCAGATGGAAATTGGGGCAAATCAAAATAGATTCAGGTTATAAAATCCAGATAATTGTCCTGATTTATGGTTCTGTATTCAGCTTCCGGATAAGCCCTGCGCCATTCTGAAGGATGTTTCCCTTGTTTGCTTCCCCATTTGAACTCATACCCAAAGAGTTTGCCCTCTCTTTCTTCGACTAAGTCGATTTCATGCTGAGTGTAGGTTCGCCAGAAATAGCGGTTCACAGGGGTATTTTGATAGTGCTGTTTCTTGATCCGCTCCATAAACAAATAGTTCTCCCACAGCTGTCCCACATCATTTCTGGTTTTTAAATCATTAAAATTATTGATAAGAGCGTTTCGAATGCCGTTATCAAAAAAGTAAATTTCGAGGCCTAATGCAAGTAATTTATATAAATTCTAGGCAGCAGCCTGAATTATTCCTTATTCACAAATTGAATAAACTCCACAGGAGCTCCGTTTTCAACAATGAATGCGACAATGACCCCTTCACTGGGACTGTTGGGCTTGATGATAACCTCTTTTCCTTTGATCGCTTCTTCAATATCATCGACTTCAAAAGCCACATGAGGGATTTCTTTTGTTGTCATGTTTTTTTAAGAGTAAAATATTTGGCTTTTATGGGCTGCTTCTGTTTTATGATATCGTATTTCTTTATTCCCCTGAATGTAAATCCAGCTTTGTGCAGGACTCTTTCTGAGGCATCATTTCCCATAAAGCAATAGGCTTCAGCTTTCTGCAGATTTAAGTCTTCAAAAATGAATTTAAGGAGTCTTGAAACAACTTCGGTCGCATATCCCCTATTCCAGTATTTCTTATTGATTATATAACCGATTTCCGCAGTATTTTCTTTGACTTTTAGATTAGGTATTCCGCAAGTCCCGATCATTTTTTTGTCCTTCTTGAGAATTATAGCCCAATCGTAATGAGAACCGGATTTGTATCTCTTGTTTGTATCTCGTATGAATTCTTCAGTATCGGATACATCCTTGTGTGTGGGCCATGACATATACTGTGTTGTTTCTTTATCAGAAGCGTATTCAAAAATATCATGGGTATATTCCCCGGTTACCTTTTTGAGTAAAGTTCTTTGTGTGGATAATTCTTTAAACATTTTACAGGGTCCTTTGCAGAATACAATTAACCAACATTAGTGGATGAAAATGTCATTTTAACATTTTTTTCTATAAAAAATTGCAATTATTTGCATTATATAATACAAATCTCACAATTATTCACTCTATCTTGCTTAACGATTTCCTTTAACTTAGAAAATTGGAGAAATTAAAAAATCGGGGACAGTTTATCTATTTACCCTATTTTTTATAGATATTCTTTCTAAGATTCACAGCAAGGACCAAGAGCTGTCTTTTTTCATAATCCGGAACAAAAATGACTCGATAATCCCCTAGTCGGTAATGAATATATGGATGCACTATCCTATTAGGCATTTAATAAGATGATCAACCTTTCTTGTAATTCTCAATCTTAATCATATATATATCTATTATCCGATTTTATCAAGGAATGGGGAAGGAGATTATTATTGACTAAACTTTCCAGTTCCATATACTTTTTTTATACCAATTAAAGAGGGTATCTGTTCGTCAAATATGAATCAAAAAAAAAGGAGATAAAAAATGCCGAAAACTTCTTTGAAAATTGGGTACGGTTTATTTATTCACCTTATTTCTTTTGAGAGAAAACAGGGTAAAGGATAAGATAATAAAGTTATGGGTGATTAAAATTGGTCACAGGCGTATTTTGATCTTCCATTTCACAAAGAAACCAAGTAAAATAATCGCTGCAAAATGAGCCAAAAATCAAAAAAATCCGGCAAAAATAAAAGTATGATCAGTCCATCTCAAAGGATCATAAAGATAGATCATGTCCTAGGCGAAAGGACTTTTACTCAGAAATTGACAATTCCAAAAAAAAGGCCGTTCAAAAACGTCTTTCAATTCAAATGCGCATTGAGGGAGACAAAACCACCTGTGTGGAGAAGAATTCAGGTTCCTGAGAACTACACGTTTTATGACCTTCATGTGGCTCTTCAAGATGCTATGGATTGGTTGGATTATCACCTTCACTGCTTCAGAATCCCTGGGATAGGCACATTTGAAGATATCGCCCATATTGAGTGTCCCTGGTGGGATCCGTGGGATATGGATGAAGATTGGCTTCTCACAACGGAAGTACCCCTTAAGGATTTTTTCAAAAAACCCAAAGACAGGGCTGTCTACTGCTATGACTATGGAGACTGCTGGGAGATGAACATCACTATGGAGAAAGTGTTCCCTAAAGAAAAAAACGTATCATACCCGATGTGTGTAGGAGGAAAATTGGCGGCCCCTCCTGAGGACTGCGGCAGCATCCCCGGATATTACCACTGTATTGAGGCGTTTGAAAAGGCAGATAAATTAGATGAACTCCCTGACACAGAAGACAATGAAGAGCTGTTGGAACGGCTTGAATGGCTTGGTGATTGGAATCCTCACGAGTTTGACCCGAAAAAAGTCCTTTTTAATGATCCCAGAGAACGCTTTCTTTATGCTCTGGGCATGGAGGAAGAGTGAATTCGGGGCATGTAATATGGATACTTTTTTTATAATGATTTGATAATCTCCTATTCGGTAATGAATATATTGGTGTAAAGAAAAACGGGGGAAAAACGGGGACGGTTTATTGATTTACCCTATTTTTTTTGAGATTGCTTCGCTTTCTTCAAAAGCATGGCAATGACGAGGAGAGATTTGTCTGGAAATAGGTTCAGGTTATAAAATCCAGATAATTGTCCTGATTAATGGTTCTGTATTCAGCTTCCGGATAAGCCTTTCGCCATTCTGAGGGATGTTTACCTTGTTTACTTCCCCATTTAAACTCATACCCGAATAACTTCCCCTCTCTTTCTTCAACTAGATCGATTTCCTGCTGAGTGTAGGTTCGCCAGAAATACCGGTTCACATGGATATTCTGATAGTGCTGTTTTTTGATCCGCTCCATAAACAAATAATTCTCCCACAGCTGTCCAACATCATTTCTGGTTTTTAGATCATTAAAATTATTGATAAGAGCATTTCGAATGCCGTTATCAAAAAAGTAATAGCGGGAATTTTTAGTTATTTCTTTTCTTAAGTTTCTGGAAAAACCATCCACTTTTCTTATAACAAAGGCTTTCTCTAACAGATCAAGGTATCTTTCTATGGTTCTTAAATCCAGGTTAACGTTATTCCCTATTTCGCTTAAAGAGACCTCACTTCCGATTTGAAATGCCAGCAATTTTAAAACATCAATAATCTTGCGCGGCTTTCTAATGCCGTTTAATTCTAATATATCCCTGTAAAGATAGCTGTCCACGATTGAATTCAGCAGTTCCCGTTTCAAAGCCACATTCTTAGTGGTTATGACTTCAGGATAGGCTCCATAAATCAACCGCGATTCAAGCCGGCTTTTGGTTTGATACGGCGCTTCAAGTTGGTTCATCTCCAACTGAGCTACGGGATAAAGATAAAACTGCCATTTCCGTCCTACCAGGGGTTCACCCACCTGATGAGCCAGTTCAAATGAAGAAGAACCTGTCGCCAAAACTTTGATACCCTTTATATGATCGACAATCAATTTTAGATTGAGCCCGATTTCAGGCACTTTTTGAGCCTCATCAATGATTAATATTTTTTTCCTGCCGACATTTTCTCTGAGCTTTTCAATGGATTGGCTGGCAAGCCAGGGCTGAACAGTTCTATCTTCTCCTGATAGAAATAAGTAATCTTCTTTGAGTTGCGGCCGTATGCGATGAAGGAGGGTTGTCTTGCCCACTTGTCTGGGACCATAGATGACCACCCCTTTATTGGGCTGGAGTTTTTTTAATATGCTTGATTGGATAGCCCGTGGTATTTTCATGTCCCTTTTGCTTTTTAAAATAGCAAATTTCAGAGCCTAATGCAAGTAATTTATATAAATTCGTGGATTATAATCCAATTATTTATTAAATATTGGGGACGGTTTATCCATTTACCCTATTCTTTATAGATATTCTTCCGGTGGTTCACAGAAAGGACCAAGAGCTGTCTTTTTTCATAATCCGGAACAAAAATGACTCGATAATCCCCAATTCGGTATCGAAAAAGACCCTGAAATCTCCCTTTAAGCGGTTTGCTTAGTTTTATAGGTTTTTTGCTAAGGTGATTCTTTACTTTGTCTATGATTCTCCGAGAAGTCTCTTTATCCAGTTTTTTTAAGTCTTTAACTGCCTTTTCATGCCATCTTATTTCAAAGCTTAAGCTCATCCTCGACTTCCTTTGTGCTCAAGTATCGGGCATTTTTTTCGTTCAATCTCTCTAAAGCCGTGTTGCCGTCTTCAAAATCCTCAAGATACAGTTCGATCATCTCTCTGATATAGGAACTTTTGGTCCTCCTGGATTTTTTTGCTAAATTATCGAGCCGGTCGTAAGTCTTCTTATCTATTCTGACTGTAATAACAGACATAATGAACTCCTTCTTTAAAGTGTATTGCTTGTATACTTTGCTTTCTTTATATTATTTATAATACAATTTTATTTATTTATCAAGTATTGAATACATGGATGCACTATCCTATTGGTCATTTAATAAGACGATTAATCTTTCTGATAATTCTCAATTTCAAAAGACAGGAACTTGTAACGAATTATTCCTTTTTACTTTTCTCAATAAATCCATCAATATCTTCTTTGATGAACCGGTATTCTTTGCCTAATTTATAGTAGGGAATTTTACCTTCTTTGACCCATCGTCTGATTGTTATGGGGGATTTGTTCAGATATTCTGCTGTATTGGATAGGTCAAGCCATAACTTAAAGTCATCCATATATTGACTGATAAACAGCAGCTCAATCCCAACCACTCTGCCATCAGAATCAATATCCACATTGCAGTAATCTGACACAGATATGGTTTTCTGTATTTTTTTATTAGACAGCTTGATATATCCGGCATCTGCCTTTCTATCGATTTCAATTTTCATTTGTCTCTCCAATTCATTAATTGATTACAATCGCTGTTATTATGATTTTCGACGTTTTTTCTTCTTTATAAACAAGCCGAATTTTCTTATCTTCTTTTATCTGTTTTATGATATTGATCTCTCCTCTTTTTCCTGGATAAGTCATGTCAGGATATTTGAGTGCCTTTTCAACTTCTTTTTCCGAGATATTTCTTTCCCTCATTCTTTTCTTGGCGTGTCTTGTTAAAATGTAATTAAATTTAGTCACTATCTATGTTTATTATTCTTTTCTTATCATTCTTAATCATATTTTATATTCATTATTTGTTTTTGTCAATAATGAAGACTCGTATGGATAGAAAAACGGGGGAAAAACGGGGACGGTTTATTGATTTACCCTATTTCACAGGTACCAGATCGGGAATTTCCTGCTCTTTAACAATAGAGATCCTTGAGCCAATCTTTGAAGTGACTCGAGAATTAGAAATATCCTTTAAAATGAATTAAAAATGTGTTAATATATGTATGAATCTGCATATATTATGACCAAAGACAAAGTCAAGTTTTTCAAAGCCCTGGGAAATGAAACCAGACTGAAGATCGTGCGATATCTACTAAACCACGAATACTGTGCCTGTGATTTCACCTCCAGGGCTGCGAAAGACCAGACCACTATTTCAAGACATCTTAAAGTCCTGGCCGAGGCTGGGATTTTGAAATTTGAGAAAAACGGAAGAAACATCATCTACAGCTTAAAAGATAACCAGGTGAAAAGAGCACTGTTGAATTTTGGTGTAAAAGAAATCAAGGACACCAAAAATTGCTGCTAGGAGGCTTTTCAAATGAAGAGGAATCAAGTAAAAAAACATGTAAAGAAAAGATATTCCCGGATCGCAAAAGAAACCACAAGCTGCTGTTCATCATGCAGTCCTTGTGAATATGATGCAGGGGAACAAACAAAAGATATCGGTTATTCTAACAAAGACATAGAGCAGATACCCAAAGAAGCGGTCAAAGGCCTGGGCTGCGGAAATCCGGCTGCTCTGGCTGATTTAAATGAAGGAGAAACCGTACTGGATTTAGGAGCAGGAGCTGGTATTGATGTGTTTCTCGCTGCGAATAAGGTCGGCCCCAAAGGATTGGTCATTGGCGTTGATATGACTGAAGAAATGATTGAAAAAGCCAATCAAAATGCAGAAAAACACGGATATAAAAATGTTGATTTTAGACTAGGAGAGATCGAAAATTTGCCGGTCAAGGATGGTTCGATAGATGTGATCATCAGCAACTGTGTGATCAATCTTTCCCCGGATAAACCGAGAACCTTTCAAGAAGCTTACCGGGTGTTAAAATCTGGAGGAAGGATTCTGATTTCCGATCTGGTTACTGAAGAAGAACTGCCTGATGAGATTCGAAGCGATTTTGATGCCTGGGCCGAATGCATTGCCGGAGCTATGGAGAAAAACGCCTATATAAAGACCATAGAACAAGCAGGATTTCAAGATGTCCGAATCATTTCTCAAAATACTTTCCATGAACCTGGTTTATCAGATGCCCTGATGGGGAAAATAACCAGCGTTCAAATCAAAGCAAATAAAAGGCGGTGAAGACCCTGAAATCTTCCTTTAGAAATTGGGGACGCTTTATCTATTTACCCTTCTGTCTTTTTTGGGCAAAACAAAATCGACCTCATGATGCCGTTTGTCCCGCCAATAATGAAGTCTGCGCTCCTGATTTCTGGCTAGAATTTCATTCAAGACAAAATGCTCCCACAGCAATCCCAAGTCTTCATTCCTCAGTGAAGTCCATCCTTTATAATGACAAACAAATCCTGTATCAAAGGCATACACTTTTGGTGCTGAAACTATCTCTGTAGATTTCCGAGGAAGATATGATACTAAACGCAAGTTGTTTTTCATTTAGCAGCACTATTCGAAAAAGAAGACTCGGATGGATTGCCTATCTGATTGCGGAGCGGCATGGGGAAGGAGGAGATTGCTTCGCTTTCTTCGAAAGCATCGCAATGACGAGGAGAAGACGAAAGCATGGCAGTAACGAGGTTCGGGGATGTGAGGGCTTGGCTTGAATTGACATTCACTGTGAATTGATATTTAATCCAAACATCATGATTCAAGGAGATGAAAATGAGCCAAAACAAATGGTGGGGATTCATCACGATTATCAGCATGGTTCTTCTCATTCTGCCAGGCAGTGCGTCAGCAGAGGAAATCGAGCTGAATCTTTTCAAAACCAAATCCAAAACAAAGAATCAAGAACCTTACACTCTGACTCATCAGAACAGAAACGGAATCAAAGCGGGACTCAGACTTATGGGCGGCGGTTTTATGTTAATGAGAAATGACTTCAATGATCACCTGCAGGGATACAATGATTATTATAATGATATTCCTAATTCCTCTATAGAATCTGAACTTGAACCCATCAAAATGGGAATGGATTTTAGCGGGGAGATATTGATAAACCTCATGCCTTATTTTGGAATCGGGATTGGATCTGGTTATATCTCTGCCCAAAAAGAAAGTACGCTAGAGGCTTATTCTCCTCAGAATGCAATTGAAGCCACTGTTTATCCTAAATTCTCAGCTGTTCCTGTTACTTTAAGCCTCTATTTCGGGGCTCCAATGGGACGTGCTGTGAAAATCATTTTCAATGCTGGTTGGGGATATTATATGGGAAAAATAGACTGGGAAAATTATCAAACAGGAAGCATGAACTACCACTATGAAGAGACCTGGAGCGCCAATCCTGATGCCATGGGTTTTCATGGAGGTATTCATTTTGAATTCAGTTTCACTCAGAATTCCGCATTTGTCATAGGAGCTAAAGGAAGGTATGTTAAGTTCAAAGATATTTCTGGTGACCTTGATTGGGAATACACTTTTTTTGGGACATCCTCTGGTTCAGAAGAAAATGCCATGCTCTGGTACGGAACCCGGAAAAATATTTCCACAGGGAAGAAATATCCTGGGATTTTAATTGGTGATCCGAACACTCCTATTAATTGGTCAAATGAACGAGAAGGGGAAGTCAATCTCAGCGGCATCATTTTTCAGGCCGGGCTAAAGATCAATTTTTAGAAAAATTAAAAATCTCATTTAAGCGGCTTTTTGAGGGGCGAAAATTAGGTTAAGTTATTAATATTAAAGAAGATAGCGCGAGATATCGCGGTGCGACCCTTTTATACTGAGCGACCCTTTTATACTGATTATACTAGAGCGGAGTGAGAGAATTGAGAGAAAATTGGGGTCGTGAATAATCCAGATTATTTATCCAGAACAATTTCTATATCAGCTTTTTCCTTTAATTGATCTATATATTTCCGTTGAGCCAGATCCTTTTTGATTTGGTCTTTAATTTCCTCAAACTCCATTCTATATTCGCCTTGGTTGTAAAATTCTTCAGCTTCTTTATCTGATATCTCCACTTTATCTAAAACCACTGTCTCAATCAATTTGCGTATTTTTAAATTTTCACTCTCCTGCTGAAGAAACATTTGTTTAAACTGCACCATAGATCCAATTCCCTGATTATTGAGAGCCTTTAATAAATCTTCGTCACTCATGTTTTGCTGCTGTTTGATCATTTCCACCTGTTCATTGAAATATCTATCTTTGTCTTCTTGAGTTAAATTTATACTTTCTCTTCCAACTTCTCTTTCCAAAAGTTTTTTAATAATCAACTCTTCCAACTGACTTCTCTTAAAAGCCTCAATAAAATCCTGCCCCTCAGGTGAATTAAAAAGAAAATTAACCAATTGGGGGTTTTGTTGTTGAATCTGAATCATTGTCTGCTGCAGATTGATCATCTGATCCAGCTCTTCCATGTACACTTCATCACCATCAATAACAGCCACAACTTCTTTCTCATCCTGCGGCTCTAACTGTCCCTGATTTGCCTCTTGACCAAATGCTAAAACTGCGAATATCAAAACAGACATTAACATGGAGTAAAAAATAATCTTCCCATTAAATTGAACCTTCATAAAATGACTCCTCTCTGTATTTTGTTAAATCGCTCTTTTTTTTATCTGCTTTTAAAAACCTATCATCTTTAAGCCGATTATGCAAATCAGCAGAATCAGTGGGCAGGAATTATCTTCAGGTGATTTCTCTCAGAAAAGGACTTTTCAAAAATCTAATAAACAATCAACTCAATTAAAAATCCTCCTGAATCTTAGTTACAGACGCGAATCAATTGTATCAGCCAGTTCTTTAAGATCATCCACGCTTAAAAAAGGCTTTTCTTCAGTCTCGAAATAGCTGGAAAGAGAAACGGCGTATTCTCCTTTGCGAAAAACAAGGATATAACGAGAATCGCCTGTTTCTGGTCCTTTAAAAGCTTCATCTCCAAGCCCTTGAACATCAGAGTGGAAAAGGCCTTCTTGATTTTTCCAGGCCTTATACACGGCTTCACTCTGAACATTCACCATCAATACTGGTGTCCCGTCCTGCTTGGTAAAATTAAGATCGCCTACGGCTTGTTCCTCTTCACCCTTGGGCATCAGTTGGATATATTTCATCCCTGTTACTTCTTCCACATCCTCTGGTGTCAGAAGCTTTTGGTCCTCCTGTTGGGCCACAACACCTTGCATATTGATCATGAAAAAGCCAAAAATGAAAAGGACGCTTACACATAAATTCTTTTTAATAATTTGGGTACCTCCTTTTTTTTATTTCATCTATTTTTATACTAGCAAATAAAAAATTCTACTTCAAGGCAGGGTGGATGTGAGGATCTGCCTTTGATTGACATTCACCGGGAATTGTATTCTCATCATAGGGCTTTTTCTTTGCTTCAGCTTTTGCCAGACTACGGACCTAGAGGAAGTGGTTGCGGTGAAGTGCACGGTATATCTGGCAGACCTCGAAGATTACGCTGAGATGAACAAGGCTTATTCCGCTTTTTTTCCAGAAAATCCTCCGGCGCGGGCTTGTGTTCAGGTAGCCGGATTGGTGAGAGAGGCTAAAGTCGAGATATCCATGATCGCAGCCAAATAAATTGGGTCCAAATAAATTGGGTCCGGTTTATTAATAAATTGGGTCCGGTTTATTCATTAACCTAATTTTTTGAGATTGCTTCATCCTGCTCCGCAGGATTCGCAATGACGACTGTGAATCAGCCGCGAAAAGACCATTTGATCATGTTGGAAAGCTTGGGCGGGCCACCCTGCATAAGAATGCCGACACGAAATATCCGTCCTCCGATCCACACGATAAAAGCAGTAAAGAGCAGTACCCCTACCAATCCAACCCAGGGCTGCCATGCCGGGATACCCACAGGGGCGGCTTTTCTGATGACCATGAGCATGGGTGTGAAAAGGGGAAACATGGAAAGCCAGGTGGCAAAAGCGCTGGTCGGTTCCGTCAAAACAGGCATGAAAACGAACATGGGGAAAAAGACCGGGAACATAGCCGGGAAAGTCAGGTTCTGAGCGTCCTTGGGATCATTGCAGGCTGATCCGAATGCTGCCAAAATCGAACCCACCATGACGATTTCCAGGATGAGGAAGGCAAAAAACCAGGGGATCACATGAAAGGGAATAAGATCTCTCAATCCCATTCTTCCCAGGAAAAAAACACCACCAGCAACATAAACCAGGGCTCCGGTCAAAGAAACGAGCAGGCCTCCCAGGACTTTTCCCGCCATAAACTGGTGGGGCTGAAGACTGCCCATGAGAACTTCGGCTATACGCTGTGTTTTTTCCTCCATAGTGCTCTGGAGAAGGGGCATGGCCCCCATCATCACCAGCATGAACATCAGGAAAAAAAGCACCACCGGCACGAGGATAGCCTCAGCTTCGCCGGTTTTTCTGGCTTCCTTTATTGCGCCTGTCTCTTCATCCACAGATACCAATCCCATGGCATCCACCTGAATCCAGGTCATGATCTCGTCAGCTTTGGATTCTTCGATCCCCTCCTCTGACAAACGGATCTTACGGAGATAGGGATTGATGGTGTTGTTCAGCCAGTTGCGGACGTTGTCGATAGCTGCATTTTTTGCGTGATATTTGATCTGAAATGTGCTCGGGTCACCCTCAGGATGAAGGACATTTTGGCCGATCTCTAAAAATGCGTGAAGCTCCCCTTTTCGTATGCGTTCGGAAAGCTCCAGCCTTTGGGCTTGCGGATCTGTGACATCCGGCTCTGCCGTTTCGAACACATAAGCAGGCCGGACTTTTTTCCCGGTCTCTTTATCGAAAACAGCGGCTGCATTGCGTTGTTCAGCTGCTTTCAGAACCATATCCGCCACTATTCCGGAACGATCCACGATAACCACACGTTTATCCTTTGTGTCCACCTGGCCTTGAAGGAGATACATGGCAATGCCGCTTCCTCCCATCAGCACCGGCATGAGAACCAGCATGATAATGAATCCTTTTGTTTTAACTGCTGCCAGATACTCCCGTTTTATGAATCTCAGAGTTTTATGCATCGACCTGCTCCTTGGCTTCGGGCCCGGCGATTCTCAGGAAAATTTCATACAGCGTGGGAGTGGCCAGTTCAAAGCTGTAGACTTGAGTGCGGGACATGATCTGTCTCAGTACTTCTTGATGATCGAATCCCAGCTTTATGCGCAGCTCCTGGAGTTTTCCGAAGTCTGTGATCCTGTCAACGCCTTCCAGGTTGTCCAGGGTGGATCTTCCTCCCTCTGTCCTGATTCGGAGGGTATCGCTTCCGTACTTCTCCTGGATGGAGGCTAAAGTTCCGTCCAGAACTTTTTGTCCCTTGAATATCATGAATATGAAATCGCACATTTTATCAGCCACATTCATGTCATGGGTGCTGAAGATCACCGTGGATCCCTGAGACCTGAGGTCCAGAACAGCGTCTTTGATCACTTCCACATTGACCGGGTCCAGACCGGTAAAAGGCTCATCCAGGATGATAAGCTCGGGCTTGGCCACAATGGTGGAGATAAACTGAACTTTCTGTCCCATCCCTTTGCTCAGGGTTTCTATTTTTTTATGGCCCCAATCGCTGAGCTCCAGCCGCTCAAGCCAATAGTCCACGTCTTTGTCTACTTTACGGCCGCTTTTGAGTTCCCCGTAAAATTTGAGAAGGTCACGAACCTTCATCTTTTTGTACATGCCCCTCTCTTCCGGGAGATAGCCGATGCGGTCAGTACTGGTCCCTTTCATCTCTTCACCGAATGTTCGGATGGTTCCTGAATCCGGATAGAAAATGTTCATGATCATCCGCAGAGTGGTGGTTTTCCCTGATCCGTTGGGTCCGATAAAACCGTAAATGCACCCTTTTGGGACATTGAGGGACAATTCATCCACAGCAGTGACTGAACCAAAGGTTTTTGTCACATTTTCGATTTCCACAACATTCATCATTTGACTCCATTTTATATACGAATACTTTGTGCTGGGGTTTTAGTCAATAGACATTTGTCCTATTTTCATAGAGGATGTGAGGGCTTGACTTGAATTGACATTCACTGTGAATTGATATTTAATTCAAGCATTATGACTCAAGGAGATGAAAATGAGCCAAAACAATAGGAGCTAAAGGAAGGTATGTTAAGTTCAAAGATATTTCTGGTGACCTTGATTGGGAATACACTTTTTTTGGGACATCCTCTGGTTCAGAAGAAAATGCCATGCTCTGGTACGGAACCCGGAAAAATATTTCCACAGGGAAGAAATATCCTGGGATTTTAATTGGTGATCCGAACACTCCTATTAATTGGTCAAATGAACGAGAAGGGGAAGTCAATCTCAGCGGCATCATTTTTCAGGCCGGGCTAAAGATCAATTTTTAGAAAAATTAAAAATCTCATTTAAGCGGCTTTTTGAGGGGCGAAAATTAGGTTAAGTTATTAATATTAAAGAAGATAGCGCGAGATATCGCGGTGCGACCCCCTTTATTTCCTTTATTTAATATTTATTATTATTATTGAACCCCCTATAATATTTAATACTTATTTTCAGATTTGTTATAATAAACAATCAAAAAAACATAAAGAACCATGCTGCTCATCACAGGCTTATTAATTGGCATTGCCGCTGGATTTATGAGTGGGATGTTCGGCATAGGCGGGGGCTCTAT